>DLGM01000034.1:8442-9810 GCA_002482705.1 Cyanobacteria bacterium UBA7694 | reverse complement strand
TGCTGCGAATTTTGATGGACAACCATGTTCTGGAAACCCCTCAAGGTCACGTGGCGATTGGCTGGTTAGTGGTCGAGGACATTATTACCGTATTGGCCTTGGTGTTGTTACCGGCTGTGGCACTGGTGCTCAAAAACCCGGGTCAAGGGGCCATGGGCATTGTGGTTCCTTTGGGCATTGCACTGTTGAAATTGGCGGTAATGGCTTTCTTGCTCTTGGGGGTAGGTTCCAAAGTTGTCTTATGGGTGCTTGAAAAGGTTGCTCGGACTCGCTCTCAAGAGCTCTTCACCCTCTCGATTTTAGCGATTGTCTTTTTGATTGCCGCTTTATCAACTTATGTTTTTGGCGCTTCCATGGCGCTTGGCGCTTTCTTGGCCGGGATGATTGTTGCCAAGTCAGCGGTGAGCCATCAGGCGGCTGCAGATGCTCTTCCCCTTCGGGATGCCTTTGCGGTGCTGTTCTTTATCTCGGTCGGGATGCTGTTCGACCCGAGCTTTCTGGTGGCACAGCCCAAGCTGATTTTGGCCTGTCTGGCGGTGATTTTGGTGGTCAAACCGTTGGTGGCTTTGTTGATTGTTTTGGTCTTGGGTTATTCTGTGCGTACCGGTTTGACCGTCGCTTTGGCTTTGGCCCAGATTGGGGAGTTCTCGTTTATTTTGGCCCAGGAGGCCTTGAACCTCAAGTTATTACCTCCTGAAGCCTACAGTGTCTTGGTGTCTTGTGCACTGTTGTCGATTGCGCTGAACCCGCTGTTGTTTAAGTTGGTGGGGCCCATTGAACGGGCCTTGCGTCAGCGCCCCGGCCTGTGGCGTTTGTTAAGCGGACGCAATGAGCGCCTGGGTGAGCAGGTTAATCAGGCTACCCAAGTGGCGATTCATAACGAAGCTCAGGCTCCGTTGGCGATTGTGGTTGGTTATGGCCCGGTAGGGCAACGGGTCAGTCAGATCCTGGAAAACTATCAGATTCGCCCGGTGATTATTGATCTCAATATTGATACCGTGAGCCGTTTGGGTGAAACGGGACGACTGGCTTTGTTTGGCAATGCCGAGCACCGCGATATGCTCATTGCAGCTGGGGTTGAAAAAGCCTTGTTCCTGCTGATTACCCTGCCGGATACCAAACATTCTTATGCCATGGTGGCCCACGCCCGTGATCTGAACCCGAATCTCAAAATTTACCTGCGGGCTCGGTATGTGGGCGAAGGTGAAACCTTGAGTGCTCTGGGGGTAGATGGCCTCTATTATGAAGAAAAAGAAGTGGCCGAAGCTTTGGCTCAGGCTCTTGTGGATGAGGTCGAGCGTTCAGCGACACTGGCTTAATTGTAAATAAGGCTCCCCTGAAGGGGAGCCTTATGCGTTAGAGGTGCGG
>DLGM01000034.1:0-8375 GCA_002482705.1 Cyanobacteria bacterium UBA7694 | reverse complement strand
GTGGCCTGTTCATAAGCGTGGGCCACTTGGTAGAGGCGGGCTTCATCCAGAGGCTTGCCCATGAGCTGTAAACCTATCGGTAGCCCTTGGCTGTCAAACCCACAGGGCACAGACAGGGCCGGGACCCCCACCAAGTTGACCGTCACGGTTAAAATGTCGGTGAGGTACATGCTGAGTGGGTCTGATTTTTCCCCGAGCTTAAACGCCGTAACAGGGGAGGTGGGTGACAACATTAGATCACATTGGCCAAAGGCCTTTTCAAAATCCTGGATCAGGAGCGTACGGACTTGCTGGGCTTTTTTATAATAGGCCTCATAATACCCGGAAGACAGGGCAAAGGTGCCAAGCATAATCCGCCGCTTGACCTCGGAGCCAAACCCCTGGCTGCGGGTTTGCACGTAGAGCTCTTCGAGGTTTTGCACGCCCTCAGCCCGGAAACCATAACGGACCCCATCATACCGCGCCAGGTTTGAGCTGGCTTCAGAAGTGGCAATCAAATAATAAGCGGCCAGGGCATAACGGGTATGGGGCAAGCTGACTTCAACAATATGGGCGCCCAAGTTGTGCAGGATGGCAATGGCTTGATCAACGGCCTGTTTGACCTCTGGGGCAAGACCATCCCCAAACATTTCTGTCGGGATGCCTATGCGCAGCCCGCGGATGTCCTGGCCTAGCAGGTGGGTGAAGTCGGGCAAGGGTGCCGGTGAAGAGGTGGAATCACGGGCATCATGACCGGCAATCAGGTTCAGCAAAATGGCATTGTCGGTGACAGTGCGGGTCAAAGGGCCAATTTGATCCAGGGAGGAGGCATAAGCGACCAGTCCGTAACGGGAGACCCGGCCATAGGTGGGTTTCATGCCCACAATTCCGCAAAAGGAGGCCGGTTGGCGAACACTGCCGCCTGTATCAGACCCTAAGGCCCACGGTACGGCCCCTGCGGCTACGAGGGCGGCTGAACCGCCGCTGCTGCCACCGGGTACCCGCTCCAGATCCCATGGGTTGCGGGTGGGGCCAAAGGCCGAGTTTTCATTGGAAGAACCCATGGCAAATTCGTCCATATTGGCTTTGCCCACAATTGGGATTCCGGCGGCGAGGAGTTTTTCACTGACGGTGGCATGATAAGGGGGCACAAACGGAGCCAATATATTGGATCCACAGGTGGTGGCTTGTCCGGCTAAACAGATATTGTCTTTGAGGGCAATGGGAATATGGGCCCAAGGCGATTCAGAGGCGGTTGGGGCCTGTACGGGGGTGGCAAAGCGGCTTAAAAAGCCGTGAATCTGGGGTTCAACCTGATCGGCGCGGGCCGCAAAGGTGGCGAGGACCTCGACAGGGCTGATTGTCCCTTGTTGTAATTGGTGGCTCAAGGTTTGAACGGAAGTGAAGTGCATAGGGCTCCTTGGGGCGCTTACTTTTTGTCTCAGAGTATGCTATAAAAGAGTTTGCTCCAATTATACCCGTTTCTTATTTCGTCGTAGAATTACACAGGTAAATATCGGTGTTTGTACGCCCCAAACTCTTAGTTATTGATGATGAGCCAGAAGTTTTGTCCTTGGTTCGTAAAATTCTGCATGAAGAAAACTACGAAGTGGTGGTGGCCGAAACGGCTGAAGAAGCCGTGAATGCTTTTGAAGTGCAGCCGCCGACAGCGGTGATTGCGGATATCAACTTGCCCGGTATGAATGGCCTTGACTTTTTTAAGCTGATACGCAGCCAGCATCCAGAAGTTCCGTTCATTTTCCTGTCGGGTCTGACCGACGAATTTGATAAGGTGCTGGGCCTAGAGCTGGGAGCCGAAGACTATATCACCAAACCGTTTAACGTGCGCGAATTTAAAGCCCGCGTCAAAGTGATGCTGCGCCGTTTGCACAATCCCGTGTATCAGGCTCCGGCTGCAGTAGTAGCCCCCTCCCATGAAACGGGTGGGGCCGATCTCACGGTGGATACCCTCAAGCGCCAAGTGTTTATTGGCACTGAAGAAGTCAATCTCACCAAAAAAGAGTTTGATATCCTGTTGCTGCTTGCCTCCCGCCCTGGGCAGGTCTTTACCCGTGAACATATTCTCGATGTCATTTGGCAGGATGATGCCAATGTCAGTGACCGCACTGTTGATGTCCACATTGGCCGTCTGCGCGAAAAGATCAATGTGCGTTCCGGTGAGCTACCGCCCTATATTGAGACGGTGCGTGGGGTGGGTTACCGCTGTAACCACAGCGTTAATATTTCGCTGATTTCTTAATTTTAGCCATAAAAAAATACCGGGCAAACGCCCGGTGTTTGTGTGTGTGCTTTAGAGCAGAATCCCGGCAATGGCAGCGGTCATAAAACAGGCCAAAGAACCTGCTACAACGGCACGGATACCTAAGCGGGCCAGGTCGCCCCGGCGTTCGGGGGCTATGCCACCAATACCGCCGATTTGAATGGCAATTGAGCTGAGGTTCGAAAAGCCGCAGAGGGCGTACGTGGCAATCACTACCGATTTCTGATCGAGCTGTTTCACCATGGTCGACAAGTTCGAATAGGCCACAAACTCGTTGATCACGGTCTTTTGACCCAATAGGGTGCCAATTGCGGTTACGTCTTTGATGGGGGTCCCCATTAAAAATGCCAAGGGGGCAAACAACCACCCAAAGATTTTTTCAAGGGTCAGGCCCTCAATGCCTGCAAAACCACCCAAGGTAGTGATCACGAAATTGACCATGGCAATCAGGGCAATAAAGGCCAGCAGCATCGCTGCCACGTTCATGGCCAGAGTTAAGCCTTCCCCAGCACCTCGGGCAGCGGCATCAATCACGTTGGCGTCGAGTTTTTCGACGGCCAGTTCGGTGCCTTCTCCGGCGGTTTCGGGCACTTCGGTTTCTGGGACCATGATTTTTGCCATCACCAGGGCGGCTGGGGCGGACATGACGCTGGCAGCCATTAAGTGTCCCGCAATGTCGGGAAAGTCGTTGCGCAACATGCCAACATAAGCGGCCATCACGCCGCCAGCTACGGTGGCCATACCGCCAACCATGACGGCCATCAGCTCAGACTGGGTCATTTTGGAGACAAAGGGCTTGATCACCAAGGGCGCTTCCGTTTGGCCCACAAAAATATTGGCGGAAGCGGAAAGGGTTTCCGCACCGCTGGTTTTCATGGTTTTGGCCATGGCTTTGGAGATTACGTTGATAATGGCCTGCATAATGCCCAAGTGGTACAACACGGTCATCAGGGATGAAAAGAAAATAATCGTGGGCAAGACCCCAAAAGCAAAAATCATGCCAAATTTGCTGGTATCTACCAGTGGCCCAAAGACAAATTTAGAACCTTCGAGAGTAAAGTTGAGCAATGTGCCAATGGCTTCATTGGCAAACTCAAAAACTTTTTTGATCGGTGTGCGTAGAATCAAGACGGCAAACAGGAACTGCAGTCCGACCCCAACACCTACGATTCGCCAACTGATGTGTTTGCGCTTATCGGCAGGACATAATAAATAGCCGATGCCCAACATGACAATGAGGCCAACGACACCAATAATTTTTTCTTGCATAACCCCTCAAATCTTTGTGTTGTTTAGTTATTCCGCCGCCGTGTCAACGCTTTCTTTGTCGCTGTCTTTAGGGGGCCAAACAATAGATGCTACCACAGATAGACTTAAAACGCCGATCACGACCGTGAGTGTGACCCAAGAAGGGAGATGGAAAAACTCGGCGGTCAGCATTTTAACGCCAATAAAGCTCAGAATAATGGCCAAGCCCATTTGCAAGTAGTGGAACTTGTCGACGATGGCCGCTAGAGCAAAATAGAGTGAGCGCAGCCCCAGGATGGCGAATACATTAGAAGTATAAACAATAAAGGGGTCAGTGGTAATCGCAAAAATGGCGGGGATTGAGTCGACAGCAAAGATCAGGTCAGTAATTTCGACCATCACCAGGGCAATAAACAGGGGGGTGGCAAATTTTTTGCCGTCGATTTTGACAAAAAAATTGTGCCCATGAAAGTCGTGGGTGACGGGCATGACTTTTTTAACCAGTCGAATGACGGGGTTTTTTTCCGGCTCAATTTCAGCTTCGTCTTTGCTGACAGCCATTTTAATGCCGGTGTAAACCAGAAAAATGCCAAAGATATATAAAATCCAGTGGAAGCGTTCAATCAGGGCTGCACCGACTAAAATCATGCCGCCGCGCATGACCAAAGCGCCTAAAATACCCCAGAACAGAACCCGGTGTTGATACTTGGGAGCCACCTTAAAATAGGTAAAGATCAGCACCATGACAAAGAGGTTGTCAACACTGAGGGATTTTTCGAGCAAGAAGCCAGTGAGGTAGTCAGCAGCTTTGGCGGGACCAAACACAAAATAAATGCCGAGGTTAAACAACAGCGAGAGGGAGATCCAGATGCCGCTCCAAGTGAGGGCTTCTTTGACCGAAACCGTATGGTCTTCACGGTGAAAGACACCCAAATCGAGGGCCAGAAGAAACAGGACCATGAGGTTAAATGCAACCCAAAAATAGAGGGGGGTTTGCGTCAGAGGTTCCATAAAGCGATCACACCTTCAGTGAGAGATTAGAAGCGGAAAAGACGCTGGGCATTCGCAGTGGTGATGCGGGCGATTTCACTGACCGGCAGGTTGCGCAATTCGGCGAGCTTATCCGCGACAAAGCGCACATAAGCGGGTTCATTGCGTTTGCCCCGGAAAGGAGCCGGGGTCAACCAAGGTGCATCCGTTTCGAGCACCACATGCTGTAGGTCTACCGTTTGGGCAACTTCGTGGAGCACTTTGGCATTTTTAAAGGTTAAAACGCCGCCAAAGGCCAGATAAAAGCCCAATTCAATCGATTGTTCCGCAAAAGCGAGATCCCCCGAAAAGCAGTGCATAACGCCGCCCTGAGCTTCTTCTTCACGCAATAGGCGTAGAAGGTCGTCATAAGCGGCTGTACTGCCCGCT
Source organism: Cyanobacteria bacterium UBA7694 (assembly GCA_002482705.1). Classification (GTDB taxonomy): domain Bacteria; phylum Cyanobacteriota; class Sericytochromatia; order UBA7694; family UBA7694; genus UBA7694. The sequence goes on along the minus strand of DLGM01000034.1, from coordinate 3,448 downwards.
TTGTCCCGCACATGGAGAATGAGCGGCAGTTGCCGTTCTTTGGCCAAGCGGATGTGAGCGCGGAGTACCGTATGCTGAATGTCTTGGGGGGATGTGTCCCAGTAATAATCTAATCCCGTCTCACCAATGGCCACCACAGTGGGGTGCTGACTCAGTTCGTTGAGTTGCGCGTAGGTAGAGGCGGTCCAGGTATGAGCTTCTTGGGGATGGATGCCCATCGCGGAGAAAAACACACCTGGGTAGTCTTCGGCCAGAGCAAAAGACGAAAAACAGCTCTCGAGGGTGACACCCGGTGTAACCATCCGGATGATGTCCGCTGCGAGAGCTCTTTCCACGACGTCTTTGCGATCGTCGTAATCGCCAAGATTCAGGTGGGTATGCGTATCAATAAGGGGCATACTCACGCTGCAATCTTACTTGATTTCGACTTTGCCGCCTTCGGCTTCAACGTCGGCTTTGAGTTTGTCAGCTTCTTCTTTGCTAACGCCTTCTTTGAGGGGCTTAGGCAGGCTATCAACCAGTTCCTTAGCTTCTTTCAGGCCCAGACCGGTCAGTTCGCGAACGACCTTCAGAACCTTAATTTTGTTAGCGCCAGCGTCGGTCAGAATGACGTCGAAGTCGGTTTTTTCTTCAGCGGCTTCAGCGGCAGCGCCGCCACCAGCGGCTACTACGGCCACAGGGGCAGCAGCGGAAACGCCGAATTTTTCTTCGAACATTTTCACCAGATCGGCAACTTCCAGCAGGGACATGCTGCCAACGGCTTCTACGATATCTTCTTTGGTCAGGGTAGCCATGATAATGATTGCTCCTTTAGAATCGGTAACTTAATTTTCTTTTTGTTTGCGAACAGCTTCGAGCACTTGCACCAGGTTGCGGGCCACACCAGAGAGGGTGACAACCACACCTTGTGCCGGGGACTGCATAGAGCCCATCAGCTTGGCGATCATTTCCTCGCGGCTGGGCAGCGTGGCAATCGCTTGCAGATCGGCAGGGCTGACGCGACGGCCTTCAAGGACGCCTCCGCGAATGCCCAGGTCTCTTTTTTTCTCTTTTTGATAATCGACCAGCACCTTAACGGGGCCGACCGGATCATCAAAACCAAGAATCAGACCGCTGGGGCCTTTAAAAAGAGGGGCTGCTTCTGCCAGTATCGGGCTGTCCTGCAGGGCTTTCTTCACAAGGGTGTTTTTAGCGATGGTGTAATCACCACCGACCGCTTGCAGACGCCGACGCAGCTCGGTCATGTCTTTGACGTTCAAACCTGTGAAGTCAGAGACGACAGCAAGCTGAGAGCGGGTCATCAGACCCTCGAGGGAAGCAACGCGCTCCTGCTTTTTGGCTTTAGTAACCATGTGGACTTCTCCTTAATCTATCGCTGAAAGCTCAGCCAGCTTGGTCTGGTCAATGTGGAGACCAGGGCCCATGGTGCAGGACAGGGCAAAGGTCTTGATGTACTGACCCTTGGCTGCTGCAGGCTTCACTTTCAGAATGGCATTATAAACAGCTGACAGATTGCGCATCAGCTGGTGGGGTTCGAAGGAAGACTTGCCAATCGCCACATGCACATTGCCTTGACGATCATTACGGAACTCAACCTTGCCACCCTTGAACTCTTGCACTGCTTTAGCCACTGCATCCGGGGAAGCAGCAACCACAGTACCGGCCTTCGGGTTCGGCATCAGCTTCTTGGGGCCCAGTACTTTACCGAGCTTAGACAGCTGACCCATCATATCCTGCGTAGCGATCAAGACGTCAAATTCGAACCAGCCGTCTTGGATTTTCTGGATCAGATCTTCTGCTCCAGCATCCACTGCGCCTGCTTCTTTGGCGGCCTTTTCACTCTCGCCCTTGGCGGCAACCACAACGCGAACCGTTTGACCGGTGCCTTCCGGCAGGGATACGGTGGAGCGTACCTGCTGGTCAGCGTGTTTGGGGTTAATGCCAAGGCAGAAGGCAACTTCTACCGTTTCATCAAATTTAGCCAGACTGGCTTTTTTGACGAGTTCAACGGCTTCTTTGGGGGCAAAGAAGCTCTGATCGCCGACCAGTTCTTGGATTTGTTTTTGCTTTTTTGTTAAACGTGCCATGATCCGTTCTCTCTATTACGATGCTTTTTCGACGTTGACGCCCATGCTGTTAGCGGTGCCTTCGACCATTTTGATCGCGGCATCGACAGTGCGAGCGTTAAGGTCCGGCATCTTAAGGGTGGCGATTTCGCGGACCTGGTCGGCATTGATGGTGCCAACCTTTTGTTTGTTGGGGGTCTGGGAACCGCTCTGGACCTTGAGGGCCTTTTTAATCAGGGCGGATACCGGAGGCGTTTTGGTCACGAAGGTGAAAGACCGGTCGTCCCACACGCTGATCTCGACGGGAATGATCATTCCCACTTGATCTTTGGTGCGCTCGTTATAGGCTTTACAGAACTCCATGATGTTAACGCCGTGCTGACCCAGGGCAGGACCAATCGGAGGAGCAGGGTTTGCTTTGCCTGCGTCAATTTGCAGCTTGATGACTGCAGTTACTTCTTTTGCTTTTTTAGCCATATCAATCGGGCGACCCCAGGAACCGTGAAGAAGTCGCCGACCTCCTTAACATCCATGATTTGATTCACACACGTGATATCACATTATACATGAACTCTGAGATTAACAAAAGTATAATGTGAATTTAAGTGCTGAGGAAGATGAGAGTGAGGCTCGCTCCCGATGAGGGAACCTATTTGCACCAGGGTAAGCGCAAATTTTGCTTCCCACATTCTTGTGCATGCTACCACATTCCTGTGTGGAACGCACACCGTATTGCCTGCGAAACACAAGCCCATCTCTGCTTTATGACCGTGGTATGATAAGGAAAATCACTATCCTAGTAACTTTTGGCGTCGAGTGCCTGCACGGCAAAAGTCACATATTTTGAATTGAGAGACGAGGATTTTCAACCGATGGTTAAACAGCTTCCCACCCGTGATACCTTATTACAATTGCCGAAAACAGACCTGCACGTTCACCTCGATGGATCGTTGCGGGTTGCCACGATGCTAGAAATTGCCGCTGCCANNAAAGGCGTCGTTTTGCCTGCCAATGACATTCCGGGCCTCACCAACTATGTGCAAGTGGGCCTCGATTGCCCCAGCCTTGAGGAATATCTCAAAGCCTTTGATGTGACGCTGTCGGTGTTGCAGGATTTTGACTCCTTGCGCCGGGCCGCTTATGAACTGGCTGAAGATGCGGCGATGGAAAACGTCAAATATATGGAGGTGCGCTTCTGCCCGCTGTTGCACACACAAAAAGGTCTATCGATGCCGCAAATTGTCAAAGCTGTCTTGCAGGGCTTGGCGGATGCAGAGCGCCAGTTTGACATTACCACGGGCGTGATTATCTGTGGGATTCGCCATATGAGCCCCGAAAATTCGATTGCCTTGGCTCGTTTGACCCTCGATTTTAAAAACGGA
>DLGM01000138.1:3515-3663 GCA_002482705.1 Cyanobacteria bacterium UBA7694 | reverse complement strand
ACCCAACAGCATAAAACAGAAGCCCATCACGGGAACGATCTTGGCAGAATAGGTACCCCCGGCCACAACGGCGGTGCCGTACAACAGCAGCCACAGGCCGGGCATCAGGTCGGTCAGGCCGCGCTGATAACAGACCGCAGTGAGCAGG
>DLGM01000138.1:2774-3478 GCA_002482705.1 Cyanobacteria bacterium UBA7694 | reverse complement strand
CAGGGCTCCGGCCAACATCGGTGGGGCAAAGCTGAGCAGGAAGCGCCGCCCGGTTTCGGAGATCATGGGCTGTTTGAGCTGTTTGCTTTTGCGTTGCATCATGCCCAGGGAGATGAGCAAAGAGAGGGCAAATTCGGCCAGCCAGATAAACAGCCACCCGGCAATATCCGTCTGTTGGGAGGCTGTCCAGGCTGCCAACAGGGCTGTTGCACCTACGGCGGCTTGGCCACTACCCGACACAACCGTATAGGCGGTCGCACGCTCCATGGTTTCGCGGATGAAGCGCAAATTGTCCATGGCACGGTCGTGTAGATTGATAGGTTGCTCCTCATGGGGAGGCTGAATATTGGGGAAGTCCATACCTTCACTTTACCCGCTAATTGGGATCTTATCAAGCACTTTGTATCACAAAGTTTAGGCTATAATTGCGTTTGTGAAGTTTGTCACGATTTGTTTTGCCACAAAGTACAGCGATGTGGGGTACTTTGTGGCATGGTACGTCAGTACCAGCGCCCCTCTCGAAGATGTGTGTCATCATCCGGGGGCCCCTGGCTATGTTTAGAGAAGCGTTAAGATGACCCGCAAATGGGCTTGGGGTTGGCCAGAATCTTTCTGAGACGCAGGCCTTAGGTATTCATCTGTGAACCAAATAATTTCAGCAGACCTTGGCGGATGCCCGTGGCCTCTACCAGCATTAAGCCCGC
>DLGM01000138.1:0-2745 GCA_002482705.1 Cyanobacteria bacterium UBA7694 | reverse complement strand
CCCGCCAACGACGCCGACGGAGCCCGCAATAAATGTCCCCAGCCCGCCTGTGGCACCAATGGCTTTCATACCCAGGCCCATTAATCCCCCAGTGGCTGAACCACCGACTCCGATTGCGACCCCAATCGTGGTATCGGCCAGCACATTGGCAATGGCGCCGCGGGCATCTTGTTTGTTGTTGATCACACCCTGCATTTGTTGCAGAGCAGAAAAGACTCCAAAACCAACGCCGGAGATAACACCTCCGAGGATCGGGGCCGTCATGGCAATTTGTTTAACGGTGGCCGGTGGGGCTCCGGGCAGCACTGTCGGCGGCGGATTAAACAGCATCTGGGCCGTGATTCCCCCAGAGGTAAAGCCCAAGACGCTGACCACCGAGAGGTCCTTGTTGTAAGTATTGTAAGGGTTGGTGGGTTCTCCCGGTTGGCTTTGTAAAACCCCTTGGGGAACATGGGGATCAGGTGCCATCGGATAGGTCATACTGGGAGGGCGGGTAATGGTTGTCATGGGTCAGCCTCACAATGGGAGATAATGGGATTATTGGGAATAAGCGCTTTTTACTGAAGCTATCGCGCCAAAACTTAAACTTTATTTACCTTGTTAACAATTTTAGTTTAAACTGATAGCGCTTACAACAATAAGTCGAAGCCATTGCCTAAATCCAGCGCCATGGGCTGCATTTCCGTAGGCGTCACGCGCAGGGTCAGCCCCCCTTCATGAAGGATATATGTTTGGGCTTGAAGGCGTGAAATATCCGCATTCATTTCTGCAAACCAGTGCCAGCGGTCAATTTTATCGCCCGTGAAGGTGATCGTTGCGTCATTCTGGTAGAAGAAGCGGTCGATTTTTACCTTCTTGCCCTCATGCTTAATGGTGACATCGTTGTTCAACATCCAGCGATCCACCTCAATTTTATTGGCGCTGAACGTGACATTAAAACTGCGGCTGCCATCAAAGGGATGTTTGACTTCGATGCGATCCCCTTGGCGGGTGACAATCAAATTCTCTGAATTGGTGGGCGATTTAAAGGTTGCACTGTCGACTGTGCGCGTGATAATCACATCTTCCCAGGTGCCTGCGCGATCAAGTTTGAGGGTATCCCCTTCAACCACAATCATGGTATCGGGCTTCTTGAGAATATTTTCTTGCAGATAGAGGCCGCCATTGGGCATGGTCGTGAGCGTCATGCGCCCACGGGGGGTCTGAATGGTGGTCACTTCCCCTTCGCGCCGCACTTCATAGTTGCCGCTCCGCCCCTTTAGGCCCACTCGCTCGTCACTGTACTCCAGAGTCAGATCCCGTTCTTGGCCAGGGCTGTCAAAGGTCATTCCGGTGGGGGTTATGCGGATCATTTCGTCTCCGAAGGTGCCCCGGCGGATCCAAACACCATCAGGCAGACGGCGTATCAGGGAATCACCTTCATTGAGATCGCCCACGCGCATCCAGATGGGGTGGGTGATTTCTGTGTGGGGTAAGGCCACTTGCATACCCCGTGTTGCCAAGACCGGCTCTTCTCGGAATAGATGGAGGGTGGGTTCGTTACTGGCAGCCGCCAGCAAAGCCAAGGGGTCTAATAAGGGACGTTCCCACGTTTGTTTCTGGGCGACCACATGGCCAATATCTGGGGGCCCTGAAGGGGCCTGTAGCTGTTGATAGATATAGCGGTGATAGCTCAATTGCAGGGGCTTTTGAGGCGTGTTTGTCGATCTGATTGCTACCGGAGCATGTGTCTGGGCCGTTGATAGTGAGGGGGCAGAGACCGGGGCACAGGCACCTAACCCGAAGAGAAGCAATAGGCTTGGACGCAGCATAACAAGATCCTTATCACCAGGATATTCTCTTTATTGTTGTTATTCACAATAATCTTGCTTAGTACGAGAGCGAGTTTGTCGCTTTGTTGGTGTCTGTTGCTTTCCCTGCCTCTGAGCCGACAGGGTGAGGTTGTTTTATAATTAGGTTATGGACACGGCTTTGCTGAGGGCTTATCGCCACACCATTTACCAGGTGGATGATCCCTTGTGGCGCTTGCGCATTGGTCAACAACACCCGGATTTTGACCGCTGGCTGGCTACTCAAGAGGTGCAGACCTGGGGGTTTATCACCGCCTATAATCCCTTTTCGCAGGTGTTGGCTGCCTACGAAAATGCCCATCGTTTAGACGCTTTACACCAAGAACTACAACAAGTCGGATATCGCTGTTACCTTGGGCGTGGCCTGAGTGCCGACCCCGATAGCACTTGGGAACCTGAAGTCAGTTTGTTGGTTCTTGGCATTGCGCAGGCAGAGGCCATTGCAACAGGGCGGCGTTGGCAACAAAATGCGGTGGTGTGGGGGCAAATCGGGGGGCTTGTGCAATTGTGTTTGTGTCAGGCTGAATCTTCTTAACGTACAGCCCCTGGAACTTCCAGGGGCTGAAGGTAGAGAAGACTTAATAACAGGAGTGCCGGTTGCGAATAATGCCGCGTCCATCAGGGCGGGCCATAAACTTGCTCCAGTAGCGAGAGCTATCGTCCTCATCACCTGGCGATTCTTGTAATGCGGCAACATAAATGCGGTTATTGGGCAAACCCTGAGCCAGCACAGGGCCGGATCCCAACTGCTGCGGGCCAAAACGTCCCGCGGGCGGTAGGAACATCTCACTGGTTCGGCCTGGGCTGGCAATGAGAGCTTGGTTCACCCCTGTACTCATAGCGGTGAGGGTTTGTGGGTCATTGGCGGGGATCATAACTGGTTCCAAATAGGCCG
>DLGM01000274.1:3048-7914 GCA_002482705.1 Cyanobacteria bacterium UBA7694 | reverse complement strand
GCTAGCCGTTATGGATGCCCGTGACCGTGGCTTTGATGAAGCCATCCTGCTCAACGAATACGGTGACATTGCCGAAGGCAGCGGTGAAAACATCTTTATTGTCAAAGATGGGATCATTTATACCAACCCCATCAATGCCTCCATCCTGGCAGGGATCACCCGCGATACGATTCTGAAAGTAGCCAAAGATCTGGGTTACGAAACCCAAATTCAGGCACTCACCATTGGTCAGCTCATGACCGCAGATGAAGCATTCTTTACCGGTACCGCCGTTGAAGTCACGCCGATTCGCGAAGTGGATGGCCGTGAGATTGGCAATAACAGCAATTGGCCAATTACACGCCATCTTCAGGAGACGTATTTCCGGATTGTCAAAGGTCAAGAACCCAAATACAAACACTGGCTGACTCCAGTTTATGAATAAGGAGCGTCATCTCTTGCGTACCCTCACCAAAGCAGTAGCCGCACTCGCGTGTGCAAACTTTCTGGCTTGGGGAACAGCCCCGGCCCTGGCCCAAAATGCTGAATTTGGCGATGTTCCGGCTGAACACTGGGCCGCCAAAGCAATCCGCGATCTGACAGATAAATACGGCGTCATGGAAGGTTATCCCGATAAAACTTTCCGAGGCACTCGTAATATTACCCGTTATGAAGCTGCGGCAGCATTTTACAAAATTATGCTACAGATGTCTCAGGTCGAAGATCTTACCAAGCGGATTGGTAAAATTACCCTCGAAGATCTCAAAGCATTAAAAGCACTCCAAGAAGAGTTCAAGCAAGAAATTGACACCCTTAAAAAGCAAAATGAAGAGCAGTCCAACAAAATCAAACAGTTGGAAGACGCGATCACCAAAATCAAAGAAGATATTGGTTCAGTGCGTTTTGGGGGCAACATCATTGTTGGTGCAGAAGACGTCTTTGAAGACAACTTCCGCCCCGGTTACAGCACCTCGTTCGCGCTGAATATGCGGATTGCGGCCAATGATAAAACCACCATTCGCGCCGCCTTGAACAGCCGCTTCAGCAGCATTCAAGCAGACAACGAAAAAGGGCAAAAGGGCACCAAAGACCAATTCAGCACCCAACAGAAAATCAACGTCGGTTTTGGCGAAGCTTGGTTTGATCACCGCGAAGGCGGGTTTTTAGCTCCCCGGATCAAGTTTGGTTTCATGGGTTCTACCCGTCTGATTCTGCCCTTTACCACAATTCCGAACCAGTTTGGCAACAGTATCATCGGTGAACTCGATGCATCAGCCATTGACCGCGCTTCGCCCAACTTGTTTGGCGCAGCCAGTCACGGGATCCGTTACCAAAAAGGCTTTGTCGCCGGGGCTGAATTCACCGAAGGCTTCTTCGGAGCCGCAGTGGCCGCCAGCCAAGATATCTTCTACGGGCAGCTCAACTTCAACTTAGGGCTCGTGCGTCTGAAGCTGGTCTCAGAAGGGGACCAAGCCATCTTTATTGGTGAACCCGTTCTCGATACCCTGCACAACCACACGATTCTGCTCGATATCGGCAATGATGTCTTTGGGGTCGGGATGCAAGGCACCTTCCGGGGTCTGTCCGACGAATTCGACTTCCGCGCCGCTGCCGCCAACACCAACCTGACCCTGTCCGGGTTTAGCATTGGCGCTTCGGGCCGGTTTGAGAACGAAAAAACCTATCAGCAAGTGATTGCCGGTATGTATGTCTCCAGCCCCTCCAACCTCAAACAAATGAATGCCGACTGGCCGGATGTCAATATCCCCAGTCTGATGTTCGGGATTCAATCTCCTTTCACCCTGCAAAACGGTGAACTGTTTGAAGGCTCCCCCGATGAAGTCGGCGATTTGGCTGGCTTTATGGTACAGTTGAGTTACGATAATCCCATCATCCCGAACCTAACGCTGGAACTGGGACGTCGCCAAAAGGTATTTATGAACAGCCTGCCGACCGACAGCAAGTTTGACAAAACCACCCTCGCTGTCTCGTCGTCATTCTTCTTCTAAGCACGAAAGGAACCCTACATGAAGGTTATTCTCACCAAGGATCATGATCAGCTTGGCATCACCGGCTCCACCATTGAAGTGTCGGAAGGTTATGCCCGCAACTATCTGATCCCTCACAGCCTGGCCGTATTGGCCACCAAAAATGTACAGCAGCACTTCGATGATCGCAAAAAAGCGGTTGCTAAAAAAGAAGCCGCCAAACTTGCCAAGGCCCAAGAACTCGGCAAACAAATCGAAGCTCTGACCCTCAAACTCACCGCCAAAGTGGGTACTGAAGGCAAGCTGTACGGCGCCATCACCAACAAAGAAGTCGCTCAAGGCCTACACGATCAAGCCAAACTGGAAATCGACCGCAAACACATCGATATCCGCGACTCGATCCGTACCGAAGGTGAACACACCGTATACGTCAAGCTGCACCACAAAGTCACCGCAGCTCTGAAAGTAGAAGTTGTCGCCGAAGGCTAAGGTGCCCTCGTGCTGACAGAAACATCCCCCCCACGCAGTTACCTCACGGTTCTTGGGGGGGATACTTCTGACTATCGTTTTTGGCCCGCGTCATCTGACCTCGGGCTCTATGTCGTCTTTAGAGGTTATTCATGAATCCGTCTGCCCTTGCCCTGACTGAAAAAGTCCCTCCTCATAACAAAGAGGCCGAATTGGCCGTACTCGGGGGCATGCTTTTGGATACCGAAGCCATGGCTCGGGTGATGGAAATCCTGAATCCCACCTATTTTTATGTGCCTGCCCACCAAACCATTTATGCCAATATTCAGGCCCTTTATGAGCGGGGACAACCGGTTGATATCTTAAGCCTGTCAGACCTTTTGCGCAGCCAAGAGCTGCTCGACAAGGTGGGGGGCACCTCTTACCTGATGGCCTTAACCAACTTTATCCCCACCACTGCCAATATTGAGTATTATGCCCGGATTGTCGAACGCAACGCCATTTTGCGCCGCCTGATCCAAGCGGGAACGGATATTGTCCAGCTCACCTACCAAGCCGAAGACCAAGATATTGGTACGCTCCTCAATGCCGCTGAACAACGTATCTTTGAAATTGGCCAAGGCCGCTTGACCAAAGGCCTCGAACACATTCAACCCATGCTCTGGGACCTGTTTGAAAAGCTCGAACAGAGCTATAATTCGCCGGAGCTGTTTGAGCGCAGCAATCTATCCTCAGGCTTTGTCGATCTCAACCAGATCTTAGGCGGCGGTTTTTCACCTTCCGACCTGATTATCTTGGCCGCCCGCCCAGCCATGGGGAAAACCGCCCTGGCCCTCAATATTGCTGCCAATATGGCGATTGAGCACCATAAACCTGTCGCCGTCTTCAGCCTCGAAATGTCAAAAGAGCAGCTAATCACCCGGATGCTCTGCTCTGAAGCGGGCATGAACTCCCGCACCCTGCGCTCCGGCACCCTGCATACGGACGAGTGGCAGACCATCTCCAACGCCATTGCCCGCCTCTCGGAAGCCCCGATTTATATTGACGACACGAGCATGACCACCCCCGCCGAAATCCGTGCCAAGTGTCGCCGCTTAAAGGCTGAACACGGCGATTTGGCAATGATTATTGTCGACTACCTACAGCTCATGGACAGTGCCGGTAGCGGCGGAGCCAGTGACAACCGCGTCCAAGAGTTATCCAAAATCTCACGCGGTATGAAACAATTGGCCCGTGAACTCAATGTCCCGGTCATTGCCCTCAGTCAGCTCAGCCGCAGCGTCGAGTCACGCACCAACAAACGTCCGATGCTCAGCGATTTGCGCGAATCGGGCGCTATTGAGCAGGATGCGGACATTGTTTTGTTCATTTATCGCGACGAGTATTACAATCCCGACAGCAACGACAAAAACACTGCCGAACTCTTAATTGCCAAACACCGCAATGGCCCGACCGGGACCGTGCGTTTCTACTTCGACTCAAACATTACCAAGTTTGGCAACCTGTCGATGGACAGCATTTAAATCGAGTGTTAAAATTCAGGGTTAAACCCATCTTTTATGAGGCCATTGGAATGCATACTGCAACACGAGCGTTTATTTTAGCGGGCGCAACCGCCCTTTCGGCCTGGGCAGCAATCCCGGCCTTTGCCCTCAGCGACGCCGAGCTCCAGAGCGGCAAAGTAGATGTGCAACTGATTGACCATGGCAATGGCAAGCTCAAAGAAGTCAAAGCCACGGGACTGATCAAAGCCCCTCCCGCCAAAGTATGGCAATTATTGACCAACTATGGCGGCTACCGCAGCTTTATGCCGCGCGTCGCCTCAAGCACCCTCGAAAGCCGCAGCGGCAACTCGGCGGTTGCCACCATGAAACTCGACCTGCCGATTCCCTTTAAAGGCACTTGGTATACCAACCGCTACACCGAAAATCCTGGGGCCTTTACCTTCAACAGGAATATGCTCAAAGGGTCGATCAAACACAACGAAGGCAGTTGGCAGCTCAAACCCCATGGGGCCCATACGCTGGCCATTTATACGGTGCGCACCGATCCGGGCGTCCCCCTCATTCCCAAATGGGTCGTGGACACTGCCACCAAACAGACCGTGCCCTCCATTTTTGAAGCCATTCGCAAGAACGTGCGCTAAAACGGCTGACCGTGGGTGCGGCTCACCACCGCATCCGCCAGCCGGGGCCAATGGTTCAGGGTCTGTAAGGCCAAAGCCGTTAAACGCGGTTGGCCAAATAGGCGCTGAAGCCCTGCACCGATCTGAATCCGTTGGCCCATAGCCTGCCGCCACTGTTGGGCATAAGTGTTCTCTAGGGCTGAACGTGTAATTTCTCCCTGCATATACTGGGGAATCAAACTGCCCAGCAAAGCAGAAGCTCGCAGCGCTAAACTCATGCCATTGCCACATAAAGGGGCAATGGCT
>DLGM01000274.1:1799-3037 GCA_002482705.1 Cyanobacteria bacterium UBA7694 | reverse complement strand
AACAAAATGTGTTCCACCACCGGGCTTTTCGCCGAAAAGCGCACCTGAGAGACGGTCAGGGGTTTGTCCCACAGACGCGGAGCACTTAACAGCGGAACCAAGGCGGCATTCTCCTGCATGAGCCTCTGTTCCAGCGCCTCAATGCTGCCCGCCTCCCGCAAACGCTCTGCGCGGGTCAGGTAACACAGGCAAGCATGCTCAGCTTCAATCCGCGAAGTGCCGCAGTAACCCCCGCGGAAATTGTGCAGTTCGACCCGGTGGGCCGGTACGACCGCTGCCGGAACATGGTATTTGACCCCCACCCAGGGCGCGGGCGTACGCAAAAAGGGGCGCTCTAACTGACGATCGAGATTGGCCAAACGTCCCCAAGCCCCACAGACCAAACGGGCGTGAACGCTCTCTCCTGTCGCTAACGTCACGGCAAATGCATCTCCGTCTGTTTGCACCTTCTGCACGCTCATCCCATCTCGGAGCAAAACCCCAGCCTGGCAAACGCGCTCACAGAGCAGCACTTCCAGGTAATAACGGCTGATGCCAAATCCGCCTAGATCCAGCGGACGGGTCAAGGAGACACCGCCCGGAGCGGTAATATGGACTTCATGAATATGGGGCAAATCAAGCGTAGCCAGAGGAATCCCCACACGCGTCAAGAAATCCCAGGACTCCATCGAAAGATATTCACCACAGAGGCGGTGAAAGGGATAACGCTGTTTTTCAAAGAGGCAAACGGAAAGCCCCGCAACCGCAAGTTGCAGGGCTAAACTGAGGCCACCGAGGCCGCCGCCAATAATGGCACAATCAAACAGGGGGGGTTACCACTTGCGCACCACCAGACGAATGCTTTGATCGGCTTCGAGCTGCTCTTCTGAGACCATAAAACCTTGGAGTTTGACTTCACTCAGCACTTTGTTATAAGCATACCGTTGGGTGATTTGCCCCGCAAGGGTGGGTTCATCCATCCCAATCCGGGAAGCGATGGCCCACCAATCGGCAACCATGTCGTAGGTATTGGTTTTGGGATTGTGGACAAAACCAATGTCATACGGGCAGTCATTTCGGTCAAATTGGGCCACAACACTGACCTTTTTGAGCTGTCCCTGCCATCCACGCATACGGGCCTGATGGAGAACGCGGAAATCGAGCTGGTACAGCGCCTGCTCAAGGCAGGCCAGATCAGCAATTTTAGTCCGAACCGTTGTAAAGTGAGACATACGCGGCCGTCCTTGAGAGGGGTTGTT
>DLGM01000274.1:0-1771 GCA_002482705.1 Cyanobacteria bacterium UBA7694 | reverse complement strand
GAGGGGTTGCCTTTATTCTAGATCAGGCGTTAACAAAAATACAACGCGCTTAGACAGAGAAAGACTCTCCACAACCACAGGTATTGCTGGCATTGGGGTTAATAAATTTAAATCCGCGGCCATTGAGCCCATCATTAAAATCAAGAGTCATTCCCTTGAGGTAAATGGCGCTTTTGCGATCAACGACCACTTTCACACTATCCACCGCAATCAGGTGATCCCGTTCTTGCGGGGCATCATAGTCGAGATGATAGGACAGGCCTGAGCAACCGCCGCCTTTGACCGCCAAACGAATCGCTTTACCAGCATGTTCAGGCTTTTCAAGTTGGCGTTGAATTTCTTGGATCGCTTTGGGGGTGACCTGAACCAGCGGGGGGAGCTGGCTGGGATCTGTGACTGTGATGGCAGCACGGGTTTCGAGTTGGGACATCGGATGTGACTCCTTTGAGGGTCGTAGAATCTGTTTCTATTGTACGCCTCTGAAGCTTGAGATATCCAGTTGTTAGAGGGGGAGGAGATTGAGGTGCGGATGCGATACGCCCGTATAGCCTCAGATCAACTGGGAATAGGGCCCCAAGATATTGCCGCTGCGCAGTTCGATGTTTTCTCCGAGCACGCTATAATCACCGAGGAGGGCGCTGGCATGGACTTTGGCCCCAGCCTGTAACTGGGCTCCTTCGCCGACAAACGCAGAGGTTACTGTCGCTCGCGGCCCCACCGTCACCTGATCCCACAGGGTACTTTGACTGATCACTGCTCCCTCCCGCAGATGGCAGTGATGGCCAATTACGGCAGGCCCAATAATCTTGACGTTTTTACCCACCACACAGTGTTCGCCCAACAATACAGGCCCCTCAAAAGTGGCGCTGGGATCGCACACGGTCTGTTCTCCCATCCATACCTTGGCTGTATCCGTCTCTTCCAGGGTGGCATACGGCGGCTGCGTCACGTGCAGCAAACGCTCTTGCACCTGAAGGTATTGTTCTGGGGTCCGCACCAGTGCCGTGGCTGCAGCACTGGTATAGCCATAAAAAAACTCAGCCGCTTCACTCAAGTGTTCAGCAATATTGTCTTTGAGCAGATGGCAGCGGCGATCTAACAGGGCTTCAAAGATGTCCGCCTCTAACAAATAGGTGCCACTGTCCGCATACGCTGTCGTCCCCTTGGTACCGCTGGCAGTAAACACCCGCTGTTCTTCGTCCAGCCACAGCGAAGGCGCAGCAGGGGTCGCGGCAATCAAGCGGACGGTACAATCAGCCTGCTGCTGTTCATGGAAAGCCAGAAAATGGCTGAGGGACACCTGATCCCAGTCCGGGTTCTGCATCAATAAAATTGGCTGTTCAGTCTGCATCTGTTCGAGCAGGCGATCCCGTGCCCCTAATGTATTGAGGAAGACATCCATGAGATTAAAGCGAAAGAGGCGCAGTTGCAAAGGCAAGAGATGGGTGTGCAGGGTGTCAAGCTGAGCAAAGGTGGTATGGTCGAGCAGAAAGGTCACCTGCTGCACTCCCTGGCGCTGAAGGTGTAACAGCACATGTAGCAGCAGGGGGCGATTCAGCAAAGGCAAGGCAAAAGCGGCCCGCTCAGTGGTTAACGGGGGTAAAGGGTGCTGATGCGCCCCCAAACAGATCAGTGCATGTAATCCATCCATATAGCTGACAAGATACCATAAACGTTGATGAAAGCCCACATCCCAGCGCGAGAAAAAGGCCAACCCCCAGTCGGGAACTTAAACGGGGCTCTCCACGTCCTGAGACCACAGACAAAAGCA
>DLGM01000443.1 GCA_002482705.1 Cyanobacteria bacterium UBA7694 | reverse complement strand
AGCACAGTGGGAAGAGCAGGAAGATGGAGTGATGGCGACAGATGCAAATATGCTTGCCTTGGCTCAGTTTAAACGCCGCATCTTTGACCTTTCAGGTTATAACTTGGCCCACTATAAATCCGAGGAACTCGATCGCCGTCTACTCGGCATGATGGAGCGCGCTGCCTGTACGAACTTGGACGACTTCTTTGCTTTTTTGACCACCCAACCGGGCCAGCTCGACAACTTCTTAGACAGCCTGACCAATAATACCTCCGAGTTTTACCGCAACCCAGAGCGCTTCCGCGAGTTAAAAATACAAATCCTGCCTCACCTTTTGGGTTTGCGCCGTCGGCTGCGAATCTGGAGCGCAGGTTGCTCGATTGGGGCCGAAATTTATTCGCTGGTGATGATTCTCGATCGTTTGGGGTTGGCTGAACAGACCTACTTCTTGGCTACAGACGTAGACCAGCGGGTTTTAGAAAAAGCCCGCCAGGGGCGATATGAAGCCCATCATCTCACCCATGTGCCGCGCAATGAGCTGACACACTACTTTACTCCTGTGCAAGGTCCGAGTGATGAACTGCTCTACGAATTTAAGCCCGTGTGGCGGAACCGGGTCCATTTTGTCACCCATGACCTGCTCCAGGAAGCCTACCCACAATATTTTGATCTTATCATCTGTCGCAATGTAATGATATATTTCAACAGGGAAGCCAAGGTCATCGCCTATTCGAAATTCTTTGAATCGCTCAAAGATCATGGGGTCTTGTTTGTCGGGGGCACAGAGCGGATGATGAATGAGCAGGACATTGGTTATCACAGGATACTCCCTTTTTTTTACAGCAAGGTGCCGGGGCCTATCTCCTCCAGAGGTTAAATGCGCGAACTTACCATTGAAAGCATTTTGAGTCGGGTTGATGAACTGCCCGAGGTCCCTCAGATTGCTTTTAAAGCCATTCAACTTCTGAATAACCCGGATACCCAGGTTTCCCATTTGGCTGAAGTGATCAGCTCGGATCAGGCGCTGACAGCCAAACTCCTGCGTCTCTGTAATTCAGCTTTTTATGGCTTGGCCCGCAAGGTCACCACGATCAGCGAAGCGGTCATGATTGTCGGTTTTAGCTCGATCAAGAGCCTGGTGCTCATGATTACTACCCAAACGACCATGAACAAAGGCCTGCTTGGTTACAAAATTGGCCCCGGCGAGTTCTGGACCCATTCGATTGGTGCCGCTGAAGTCTCGCGGGTGCTGGGGCAAATGATCGATTACCCCGAACCGGAAGAGTGCTTTATTGCCGGTTTGATCCATGATATTGGCAAAATGGTGCTCAATCAGTATGCGCTGCCGGAAGTGTACAAAGCCACCAACCTGCACCTCAAAAGCCAGATCCCACTCTATGAGGCTGAAAAAGCGATTTTAGGCTTTGATCATGCCGCGATTGGCGGAGCCCTGACCGAACAGTGGAATTTTCCTCCCGTTCTGGTCGAAAGCATTCGCCGCCACCATACCTTTGAATCCTATTATGAAAATGGCGTTCTGCACCCCTTGCCCCTGATTGTCGCCACGGCCAATCTGCTGGTCGATTTGTTTCACGAAAAAGGGGAAGCGCGGCAAAAGTTTTTGGCCCATGAGGCCCTGATCTCAGAAGTTTTGGACATTGACGAGGCCTATTTGCCCGAGCTGTTGCCTGATTTGCAACGGCGGGTCGAAGAAACCAGTCAACTGGCCATGTTGATCAGCTGAGGTGGCTATGGATTTGAGCCAATACATTCGCCTATTTGTGGATGAGGCCCGCATTCATTTTGAGCAATGCACCCGCAGCCTGTTGCTGCTGGAGCATCAACCGGACAATGGCGAGTTGCTCAACGAAATTTTCCGCATGATCCATACCCTGAAAGGCATGGCTGCCACCCTGATTGAGTTTCCTTATTTTCAGGAGATGACCCACCTGACCCATGCCATGGAAAATTTGCTCGACCGGCTGCGCACCCGCGACTTGCAGGTCACAACACGGGTCATGGATTTACTCTTTGCCTGTATGGACGGTCTTGAAACTCTAATTAACAATGTGGCTGAGCCCGAGCAAACCCAAGATGCGCCTCTCGATTTCTTGTTGCAGGGGCTTCAGGATGTTATGAGCGAGTCCCCGACGCTCACGACCGTTGCCGCTGCCCCGGCAAAAGAAAATGTCGATTGGCGTGAGCGGTACGCCGAAAATGAGAGTGCCCTGATTGCCCGAGCCGGGAAGTCGGGCAAGAACTGCTTGGAAGTCCACGTTACGCTTGACGCCCGCTGTGAGATGAAAGCGGCTCGTGCCTTGATGGTGTTGCGTGCCTTGGAAGAGCAAAGTGAGCTTTTAAAAACCTTTCCCCCACGGGATGTGCTGCTGCAACTTGAACAAACGCCCGATCGTTTTATTGCCAGCATTATTACCCGGCTTACAGACCAGCAGGTACGCACCCAGGTGCAAGACGTTTCGGAAGTCAGTGAAGTGCGCATTTTTAACCTGCTGGGTGAAACCATGCACGCTATTCATCCAGAAATGGTGGAAATCCACGAAGACTTCGAATTCCACATGCCGACGCTCAACGAGTTTGAATTGCGTTTGGTGCAGGAAGCCCAAACCCAGGGTTTGCATACCGTGGTGCTGGGAATTCGTCTGTTCCCGAATATTTTGCTCAAGGCCGCCCGGGTGGCGGTGATTTTCCGAATCCTTGAACAGCTTGGTGAAATCATTAAAACCGTGCCCTCCGTGACCGAGCTGGAAGAGGAGCGTTTTGGCCAATTCTTTGAAGTGGTTTTAATTACGACCGAAGCCCCTACCACCATTGAACACCGCATTTTGTCCGTTGCCGAGGTGCGCGACACGCTCGATTTGGTCACCATGCCCATTCAGGAATCCCAACGCCCGGCTTTTCCCCCCCAGGCTGCGAGTTTGGTGATCTCTTCTTCTGGGGGCGAAGTGACCCAGCGCATTGCCCCGCCTTCTCCCCCGGCCTCCCGGCCCCCCCGCAGCCAGCCTGCTGTATTACGGGTCGATCCCGCCAAATTTGCCCAGGTGATGGAGCAGGTGCGTTTGCTCAATCAGGAGCGCACCACCTTGAGCCTGATTGCCGAAGAATTACAAAATCCCAGTTTGCTTGAAGCCAACCGCCGCATTCAACTGATCAGCCACGAATTACAAACCCTGTGCGCCCAATTGCAACGGGTGGCGATGGAACAGGTCTTTAACCGCTTTCCGCGCATGGTGCGCGATCTGGCCCGCAATCTGGGCAAAGAAATCGACCTGATTATTTCTGGGGAAGATATCGAAGTGGATCGCACCCTGATTGATGACCTCTCCAGTGCCCTGGTTCATATGCTGCGCAATGCCGCTGACCATGGGATTGAAACCCCGATGGAGCGGGCCGAAGCTGGGAAATCCCCGNNCCTTGATGACGGCGATCTGCTGATTGAAGTCCGGGATGATGGACGCGGAATTAATGGCGAACGTCTGAAGGCCAAGGCCCTGCGCCATGGTCTGCTGAGCGCTGAAGATGCGCAAGGCTTGAGCCCGGAAGGGGCCTTAGAGCTGATCTTTACGCCCGGTTTGAGTACCTACGAAAATGTCACCGACATTTCTGGGCGGGGTGTGGGTATGGATGCCGTCAAAAACCAAATTGCCCAGATTGGGGGCACCCTGCATCTCCATTCCGCCGCTGGCGGAGGCACACAAATGCACATTCGTTTGCCGTTGCATCTTGCCCGCGTGCGGGCCCTGTTGCTGTCAGCGGACAATATTTATTACGCCCTGCCTTTGCAGAGTATTCAGGCGATTACGGCCATTCGCCCGGAAGAGTTATTGCCTGGGAACCCGATGCAGGCTTTAGTCAGTGATCGCCCTTTACCGGTCTGTACCTTGCCAGGCTGTGCCCCTGAACGCTTACAGCCCTTGGTCGTTGTTCAACAGCGTGATGGGGCCGTGGCCATTTTGGCTGAAGAAGTGATTGGCCACATGGAAGTTTCGGTACGGCCTTCAAACAATGGTCAAAGCCTTCCCCATATTGCCGGTACCACGGTGTTAGAAAGTGGCCAGACCGCTTGGGTGTTGAATGCGGACTCATCGCTGATGAAGCTGTTGCCACCCGTGCGCTTACCTAACTAGTTGTTGTGAAAAGCGATGTGTGACAGCCATCGGCTGTGCCTATGGAAAACCCACTGCCCGGAGTACGGCTTCGCTTTAAGGGGAAAACGGGGATATTTAGGCGTCGCCGAACACCGACACCAAACGCTCAATATCTTCGTCCGTAATCACCGGTTTGGTAATGAAATGAAGCATGCCCATAATCTCCTTGAGTAACGTACTTGGGTTACAGCCTAACATGTCAGCAGCCTAGAACGATGTGATCAGAATCCGAAGTTTAGACGCTGGCTATAGGCTTATTATAGGCCCCAAGTACGATATTCAGGTACCCCCGAACAGCAAATGTTTAAAAATCTTCACAATTGCTAGAAGGTATAAGATCCATAAATTTGCAGGATGGGACCATTGCTGAACAGACCGGGCACATCCAGGGTGCTGGGGCCAATGTCTGTGGTGGTGCGCCATTGGCCGGGTACTGAGAAGCGCCATCCCCCCTGTAAACCAATCAGCAGGTCGGGGTTGATTTGCCAGCCAGTGCCGACCAAGGCACTGCCGCCCCCGGAGAGCATAGTGGGGGTGTCTTCGCTGCCGCTATTGAGCAATACGCCACCACTGAGGCCGACTTGGACCCCGGCTTCTAGCATCCACTGGCGAATGAACCAGCGCTTCATGACGCCAATTTCAGCGGTAAAAGGCAGGGCCTGGGCATCGCGATTGACACCGCTGGGGAGATTATTCAGGGTTGTTAAGCCCAATGGCGCGGCGGCACTGCCGCTCAGGGTTCCATACAGTTCGGAGACATCGAGTAAGCGTGCCAGACTGTATTCGAGGCGCAGTCCCCCTTGGGGGCTGAACATGTTTTGAGTGCTGCCCTCAAAGCCAAAAGCGGCAGTGCCTGCAAACAGGTGGGCTTGGAGGCCAATTTGGGGGTATTCGATCAGCTGATCCCCCAGTTCAAACATGCGTCCGCCAATAATCGGCTGTAATAACAGGGCTTTTTCCTGGGTATCGCGGATTTTGGCATAACCCACATCCACAGCCTTTTCCTGACCGTTTTCAAGGCGGTACTCAACGATGCGGTAGCCTTGATCGAGCCAAGCGCCTAGGCTGGCTGCGGTTTCACCCGGTGGCATACCCACCACCAGGCGATCGGTGGCGGTATCAAATTTTTCAACCTGTGTTTTTAGGCTAAATGCCCCTTGCTGCTTCAGGGTTTTGATCAGGCCATCATAAGAGGCCTCGCTCAGGCTCTTTTGTGCTGCTGCTTGCATGCGTTTAGCTGGGTCACTTTGCAAGGCCTGGGCATAAGCAGGGAGTGCTTTGAGTGCTTCTAGGATGAGCGGTTGGATCAGCGGGTTGCTGGGGTCAGCCAACCCCCCGGTGCTCTTTTTGAGCTCCGCCAGAATGCTGCTCATTTGGGTGACCGGGATTTCTTCGGTCACGTCCCAACTGTCGTTCAGCGTGGTATAGAGCCGAGGTTGCCCTTCTTGAATGCGGTAAACATTCAACTTCAAGCTCAGGTTTGAGGTTAAATCGATGTACCAACCGCCGCGATTGCTTTGCTGATGTAAATTTTTGAGTTCCAGCGGCCCAAATTGCCATTCCGGGACTAATACAAAGGCGACTTCCATAATTTTGCGCGTGTCTTGCCAGGTGACGACCTTGTCGCCAAAGGTGAGGTTGGGGGTTTCGCGGCTGGCGGCAATGTCGCCAGCGTGTTCTTGTTGATAGGCATAGACTTGCTGGGTAAAAGCTTCCAAGCTCATGTCCAGATCCGGCAGCTCATAATAACTAAAGCGGGGTAAATCTTCGCGCATGGCAGCGGCCAGCCCCAGGTGCAGCTCGGGATGATTGCTGGGGTAAAAAGAAATGTACTTGCGCTCGTAGGTTTCGAGTTCGGCAGCCTGTACGGGGGAAGGGGTCAAAGCGGGCGTTGCCATCAAGATCAGGCCCGCGAGTGCGAAGGGTGCAAATTTCATCGGTTTAC
>DLGM01000424.1:7371-11921 GCA_002482705.1 Cyanobacteria bacterium UBA7694 | reverse complement strand
ATCGAGGAAGCGGTACTTGAGGCGTAACTCTTCGGGGATAGAAGCTTCAGGAAAAACGCTGAAAGGCAGTTGTTGGGTGGTATTGAGTACCTCAAAGCTTTCAATTTCCACTTCGATATGGCCCGTCGGGATTTTGGGGTTGACGTTTTCAGCGTCGCGCTCTACAACCGGGCCATTCACTTTGATCACGGTCTCTTTGGGCAGGTGGAGCAGGGTTTCTTCATCGGCAATTTTTTTGCGCAGTACGAGCTGGGTAATGCCATAATGATCGCGCAAATCGAGGAAGGTAACCCCGCCAAGATCGCGGCGGTTGTGGAGCCAGCCGGACAGGATAACGGGTTGGCCAATGTGGGCGGCAGTGAGTTCGCCGCAGGTATGGGTGCGATAGGTGCTCATGAGTGGTCCTTGAAGCGTATGACGAATTAGAGACGAGTTGAATAGCTCATCCTCACAAATCTACCACATTTCCAGCCTTATCGGCAGGTTTAAGCGCGTCGTAAAATGCGCCGCAAGCGCTCGCCAAATCGGCTTTCAAAGGCTGCTGCCACGCTGGCAATTTCAGCCCGTACCACTTCCCGCAAGGCCTGTGGGCGCGCCTGTTTGCGATCGGGTTTGCGCAACTGTAGCTTGAGACGCTCCTGAAGACGAAGCACTTCTTGGCGATTGGCAAAGGTTTTGATTTCGGCC
Source organism: Cyanobacteria bacterium UBA7694 (assembly GCA_002482705.1). Lineage (GTDB taxonomy): Bacteria > Cyanobacteriota > Sericytochromatia > UBA7694 > UBA7694 > UBA7694. Next base: position 11,234 of record DLGM01000424.1, on the reverse strand, counting down.
AAAGACAATTCTTTGAGGGATGCCCCCCGTGCTTGAGCCACTTGGCGCGCGGCCAAGGCAATGGCTGTGCTCTGAATGTTGATGCGTTCATCGATGCGATTGACCACTTGCGCCTTGACTTCGGGAATAATGGCGCTGATTAAAAAGCCTTGGGAAGGGGAGCTGATTTCAACCAAGAGGTTGGTATCGGCCGGAACTTCCAAGAGCCGATAGGCCACCACTTTTTCGTCTCCTTCGATCGTCACTCCGGTGATTTCTATTTTGACCGGCTCATCGTCGACGGTGGCTCTGAGATGATTGAGTTGTGCATCTGTGATCGGCTCAGGAGTGGCTTCACTGTTGGCATTTGTGGTAAGGGTTGTGGAATTGCTCCCTGTGAGATGATCCAGAATCGAGCGGGAATCGATCAGGGCCTGTGTCTGGAAAGATTCAGATTGGAGCAAGAAGCCATCTGTGTCGCTGGGGATCGCAAATTCCCCTTCGACGGTGCCGAGTTCGAGACGTTGGCCCTTGGTGCCTGGGCGGATTTCATTGGCAATATCCGTCGGCGTAGCGCTAGGGGGGGGATTCAGTCCGCTGGCGGGTGGGAGAGCTGGGCTCGTGGGAGCTGGCGTGGCTTGGCAGGCCGAGATCATTAACAATATCGTCAGGACAGGCAGAAAGGGTCTCATGATCAGGCCTCCGCAGATTCCTTAATTATCTTGGTGAATTCACGCAGTTTTTGTTCCCGCAAAGCTGCTAAATCGGGATCTAACATGCCCTCGTCACGGGTTCGGTTACCATTGTCTGAGATGCTCGCCGCAATGCGTAAGCAGGTCAGTCCCCGTTCAAGGAGTGAATCATCGTGCGTTTCGCTATATTTGAGGCTAAAGAAACAGGCTTTGATATAGTGGATCAGCCAATAGTTGGGCAGACAACATTCCATCAGATTGATATTCTGTTCGGCCTCATCAAATTGCCCATTTTTGGCATAGGCGTGAATGAGGAACACGCTGCTTTCTAAGAGGTCATTATAACTTAAACGGTGCTTTTGGTCCGAGTATAAAATGGTGCGAAAAGCACGAATGGCTTCAGGATAAGCATTTTTGCGGGGATCCTCGACCAAATAGGCCAGATTAAAATTGACCCGTGCATATTCATCCAGGATATACACGTCATTGGGGGCAATTTGTAATNNGGTAAGGCTTTTACCAGTTCTTCATGGGCACGCATGAGATCGGAGAGGGCCTGTTGTTGGTGTTTGTGGGCTTGGTTCTTATGGCCTTTGGCTTCAGCGGCGAGATAGGCGTCAATACCTTGATAACCCCGGATAAAGTAGATCACGGCCAAATTGAGCAGCAGGTCTTCTTGTTTAATTTGTAGTGCTTCAGGGTTGGAGTCAAGGGCGAAATAACGCAGGGCTGACTGTTGAAAATCGAGAGCTGACTCAAAATTACCTTGGGCCAGTTCAAGGGCGGCATGTAATGCCTGTAACTGTACCAGTGACTGATCAAACTGCTGAAGACCTTGCTGAATTTTTTCACGGGCGCTGGAGTAACGTCCCAGCTTGATCAGGGAAATAACCAGGGCCAGATAAGCCCGGAAATTGGCTGGGTTTTCGTCAACGGCATTTTGGAAGAGCCCCACCACATCGTTGGTACCGGTCATGCGCTCTAGATGTAAGGGCGTATAGTCGGCGGAAATGAGCAGCTCATCGAGGCCTTTGTCATTGCCATCGGGGAAAAAGAGGGGGCCCATTTGAAGAATGAGCTCTTTAGCGGGTTGTCGTTCTCCCGACTCTAAGCGTGAGATGAAGGACTCAGATACATGTAAGAGCTGTGCCAATTGCTTCATGGTGAGCTTCCGCTTTTTGCGCAACTCTTTGAGTTTATGAGCAAAAGCAGACGTAAAGCCAGAAGCAGGCGAAATGTTTTTAGCCATGGCGAATAGGCCCTTTAAATAAAATAGTGTGGAAAGTCACAGTTGCTTTCCAAACGTCTCTAACCCTCATTATGGAACAATCTTGACGAGCTGTCAAGAAATTGATAACTTATGTGAATTAGATATCCGCTTCGAGCATCGCTTCTAAGAGGCCCAGCGTTTCACCGGGCTGTTTCACCACCAACAGCGGCACTGGGAGCTGCATTCTGACCAACTGTTCGGCCAAGCTGCCCAGGAACAGGGCCAGGACATTGGTGCGTCCTTTGGAGCCAATCACCAGCAGTTGACAGTCGAGGGTTTTGAGCTGGGCTTGGATCAGCGCCGCCCGGTCATGTTTTTCCCCGTTGAGGTAATGTTCAGTCAGTTTTGCGCTGCCTGTTTTAAGCTCTTTCAGCATGGCGGCACAGTCTTCGGCTGCGTAGGTTTTCATGAGGGCATCAAACTCGGTGTAGGTTTTGCCCAGCTTGGTATAACCACTCGGGACATCATAGATATTGAGTAGATGAATGGTGTCCCCTTCGACGGCTTCGGAAAGGGCCAAGGTGTGCTGTAAAGCCAAAGCGGAATGTTCAGAAAAATCGGTGGGAAGCAGGATATTGCGGATATCCAGCGAAAATTCTTGGGGCACAAACAACACAGAGCAAGGGCATTTACGCGCTAATTTATCGGAAAAGTTGGCATTCCCACCGGGCTGATGCTGCCCCACTACCAACAGGTCCGTTTGTTTGAGGTTGGCCTGTTTGATCAACGTATTTAAAACCTTGCCCTCTAAGGCGTCAAAGTCGACGCTGATATGTGCGGGCCTTGGTAAATGTTCACTTACCAAGGCCCGCATCCGGTCTTCTAGGCTTTCATCAAAGGGTTTTAAAACTTCTGGGTGTTGTTCACGCAATTGGCGTGGTAAGTCGAGGTTTGACTCGATATGCAGGAAATAAATTTTTTCAATGGGTAAAGATTGGCACAAAAAGCCCACATATTTGAGGATTGAGGGATCCATCTCCGTGAGTTCAAGGGCCACGGTCAGGGTTTTTACTTCAGTCATGATGAGCTTCCTTTGCCAGTGAGAGTAAGCACAAGAAAGATGTGCAAGCTTATTCTAACACGTTCTGGCTTACGGGGGCTGAGGGCGTCATTTTGAAGAGGGCGATTGCCCATAGGGCTGCTCCGAGCATGACAAACACGTCAGCCAGATTAAATATATTGGTATGCAACCAACTGCTACCGGGCAAACCCAAATATAAAAAGTCGACCACATGTCCGTGCAGGGCGCGGTCAATCAGGTTGCCAATACCCCCCGCCAAAATGAACGAGAGGGCGATGGTGCTGAGGCGCGACTCGGCTTGCCGCAGAATGTACCAGCCAAGGGCTACCAACTTAATGCCGACACCGACGGTAAACACGCCTTTCCGAATCGGGTCGGGCAGTTGTGACCCGAGCCCGCCCCAGGCTCCGGGATTCAGGGCATACTCCAAGCGGAACACGTCACCCCAGAAACTGAGACCGGGTTTGCCCATCAGGTGATGGGTGGCCTGAAATTTGGTCAACTGGTCACAGCCCACACAGGGCAAACAAATCAAGGCCATTAACAGAAAACGGTTCCGCATGCATGTGCTCCACAAAAGGCGATCTTCTTAAGACGTAGTTGGCGGGAACAGAGTTCCCTGGGGCTTCTCATTGACACCCTTCTTAAGGCTTGCCTATGATCTAAACAGCACATTACCTGTGCTGCAAGGACCCTTATCCCCATTATGACATTGCCTGTTTCCTTCTCTCAACTCCCCGCTTGGGGACGCTGGGGGTTACTTGTGCTTGTGTCTTTGGGCATGGTGGGCGGTCTCATGCAGATTCATTTCCCGGCGGCCTTGTTGTTGGGCTGTTTGTTTGCGGGCATGGTGGTGGGTGTGAGTGGGGCACAAGTTACTGTGCCCAAAACCCCTTATCTG
>DLGM01000424.1:6744-7337 GCA_002482705.1 Cyanobacteria bacterium UBA7694 | reverse complement strand
AATTGGTTGCCTGATTGCCCAGGCATTTTATGGTGATACGCTGGCCTCTTTTTCTCACCAGTGGCCACTGTTGTTGGGTTTTGCCTGCCTGACCTTGGGGGTGAGCAGCCTGTTGGGGTGGGGTTTGGGACATTTCCGCCTGTTACCCGGTACCACTGGCATTTGGGGCTCGACCCCTGGGGCGGCGGCAGCCATGGTGGTTATGGCGGAAAATCATGGCAGCGATCCGCAACTGGTGGCCTTTATGCAATATTTGCGGGTGTTGTGTGTGACCATTGCCGCTTCCCTGATTGCCTATTTCTGGTTGGGGGCTATGGGTTATACGCCTCCGGCTAAGGTATGGTTTCCATCGCTTGATCCTTGGGGGTTCGGGGCGACCCTCATGTTGGTTGTGAGCGGGGTTGTCAGCCATCGGCTGCGTGTGCCCAGCGGGGCTTTGCTGGTTCCGATGGTGGCCGGGGCCACCCTGCAAATTTTTTCTGGCATTCATCTGCAATTGCCAGAGTGGCTGATGGCTGTTTGTTACGCTGCTTTAGGGTGGCATATTGGCTTGGGGTTCACCCCCAGCGTATTTCGGCAGGCCTACCGGGCCA
>DLGM01000424.1:0-6714 GCA_002482705.1 Cyanobacteria bacterium UBA7694 | reverse complement strand
TTCTTTTCCTACACATGGACCCGTTGACGGCCTATTTGGCTACCAGTCCGGGGGGGCTCGACTCGGCTGCCATCATCGCCGCATCCAGCCAGGTGGATAAACCCTTTGTGATGGCCCTCCAAACGGCGCGTCTGCTGATGGTGATTTTGGTGGGGCCGTCGTTGGCCAGGTGGGTTGCCGGGCATCAGACAGAGCCTGTATTGGAAGAAGGGCAGAACATTACCTGATAAGTTCTAATATTAGGTATAAAAACCTACTGATTGCGCGTGTGTTCAAAGAAGTGAAATAGGCAGAGGAACTGGGATCAGGGGTGAAACAACTGTTCAGATATGGCAAAACATTTGGCGGTTTTGATCCGATTCTAAAAGAGGAATCTGTCTTTTAAGTCCGACTGGCGATTCCAATTCTTGGCTCCATTCCGGTAGATCGCACCGCGCAAGCTGAACGCTGGGAGCAGGTCTTGGATTTTTGTCAAACGCCACGCACTCGCACGGAAATTCAACTGTTTTTAGGTTTAAAGCACCGTGAACATTTGCGTCGCGATATACTTCAGCTTTTGATTATCCAAGGCCAGTTGCAACTCACGCTCCCGGACAAACCTCAGCGCCCTCGGCAACGGTATGTGGCAGTCTGACTGCGCTCAGGGCCTATCTTTGAAATAGGGTTTTTACCCCAGATACGGTAAGCTGAAGGCACATCATTGCTTTCTCGGAGAAATATAACTATGCCCAAGTCATTGTGTTTAGGGCTTACTCTGGCGCTGACCCTGAGTTTGCCCGTTTTGGCCGCACCTGATCAGGTCTGGCAGGACGTGCCAGAACAGGCTAAGTTAGCCATCGCTCTAGACTGGGCACCCGGCCAATGGGACCTGCTAATGCGCCAACCCCGCATTCAGAAGCTGTTTCAGGAAGGCTTAAAAGAGCTGGTCACAGCCCAGGATTTTGGTTGGGATTGGGAAAAGGATGTGCTGCCCCATTTGGGTTCTCAGGTGGCGGTGGCGGCTGATTTCAGCAGTGAGGAAAACCCGTGGCTCAGCATTAGCCTGATGCTCAAGAACCCGGCTCCATTCCAGGATTATTTAGACAAACAGGCCGAGGCCGAAGAGATTGAGAGCCATATCTTGGCTTCCGGTGAAACGGTCTTTGTGCTGACGCGTGATGCGGACATGGGTACGTTCAGTGCGGAGCTGGTGGTGGCTGCGATTGTGCAGGGGCGTTTGCGCATTGTGGTGGCCCAAGGCCTTGAACAGGTAGAAAATTTACTCAAAAGCCCAGGGCTGTGGCCTAAAGTCCAGGCCCGTGTGCAGGCGCATCCGCAGCAGGGACTGTGGTTTTTTGGCGAACCTCATCACTTCAACCGCTTGAGCGGCTTATTGTTTGGGGCCGCCACTGAAAAGGAACCCCCCATGAATTTCCCCAGCCTGATGGGAATGGGAGTCGATGCGCGCGGCCTGTATGGCCAAGCATGGCAACAAGACTTGCCGGTGTTGGGCAAAGCCTTAGATTTAAACGCCTTGGCTCCGATGGTGTCCGCTGACAGCTTTTTTTTCCAGGCTTTTACCCTCAAAACCCCTTTGATTGAGTCTTTAAAAACATTGACCGAACAGGTTGGGGCATCGGTCTTTCAGGCTGAATTTGAACGCTGGGAGCAGGCGTTATTAAAACACACAGACATTGCCTGGCCCCAATTTTGGGCCGGGCTCAACGGCCAACTGGCCTGGAGTGCAGCCTTAAGCCCTGACAGCAAAGATCGGACCCCCACGCTTCAGACCTATTTGGGGCTTCAGCAGCCCGCTCAGAGCTTTCAAGCCCTTAAGGCCATGCGCCTGAATCCCCAGCCCTTTGGGGAGTTGTTTGCCGGGCCATATGTCAAACGGGCCCAAAGTTCTTCGGTCAAGGCCAATGCCCACACCTTGCAAACCATGGTAGAAACTTTTGGGGTCGACCATGGGGGGCTGTATCCGGAGGATATGACCAGTTTACTCAAGGCTGCCAAGGGTGAAAACGCCTACTGGAAAGACGTCACCAATCCCCTGACCCAGCAGTCGGGGATTGGCAAAGCGCTTGATTCTTTCAGCAATTTTAAGCGTCAGGGTTTTCCGGTCAGCGCGGCCGGGCAGGTTTTTTATGAGCCCTTGGGCAAACGCCAGTCGCTCGATCCCAAAAATCCGAAACTGGGGGGGTATCCCGGTTATAGGGTGTATGCCTATCTCTCGGAGGGTGAGGTTGCAGTTTTGACCAATGACGACATCTGGGAGCTGAAAGAGCCGCTCACGCTCAAACCCTGGCCTGAAACCCCGGATCAGGGGTGGCGGATGACCTGGCAGCCAGACGCGGCCCATTCCCCTTTGTTGCAGTTGACCTACTCGCTAAGAAATGAAAAACTGCCCCTGTGGCTGGCAGAAAACCAGGGCTTTTTACGCCTTAGCACGCGTCCTGAGCCACTCTTGACAAAACCGGCTGCCAGCTTGTTGCAGGCCCCTGAATTTCAGGCGGCCCGGCTGCAGTCGGCTCCCCGCCAAGTGGTGTATCTGCAAATTCCCAAGCTCTTGAACCTGGGAGCCCAGGTGGATGAAGACATCCCGGCTGCATTGCCGAACTGTGTGCAGCATGTAGAACATTTTGTCTTGGAAGAAAGTGCCACCCCAGAGGGCAGTGAATTACACTTCCGTTTACAGGCCGATATGAACAAACTCGATATTGGAGCTATGGAGCGCTGTTTTGAACAGGATGCCCAGAAACAGAAGCAGGCCAATCAGCATGAGTACCACTTGGTCATGCTCAAAATGAACCGAAATCTGCTCAAAACGACGTTGTTGTTGGCGCAAGCTGAAGATGAGTCGTTCCCGCCCAATTTAGAAGCGTTGGCCAAGAGTTCTGCGGGAGAGTTATTGACTTCGTTTGATTTCAAGAACCCGGTGACGGAAGTGAGCGGACTCGGGGTTCGCGGCTCTTTGGTGGATTATGCCGATTTTGCCGCTGCCGGGCCAGGCACTCTGCCGGGCATGATTATCTACCAGCCGCTGCTGACCGCAGGCAAAGTGATGGGTTATAAACTTTACATGACGGATGCTCACGGGCAGTTGATTCTGAATGAAAAGGGCGATCCGGACGTTCTTTCACCTGAGTCGGACTAGGTCGATTTCACCGGTTGGCCCGGTGTAGATAACCCATGACCATGGCGAGGATACCCTCTTCTAAAGCCTGGGGGCTTAAGCCCTCAGGCGGGTCAATCACGATGGCGTGTACCAATGACTCAATGGTTTTGATGACCAAGTAGGTGGTCAACGGAAGGGCTGTGGGCGGCAGCTCGCTCTGGTAATGGTGCAGAAATTGGGTAACTTCATTGAAGACGATCTGTTCTTCTGCTTTGTCATTGCTATTGGGTTGGGCAAATACCGGGGTGTCTGATTCTAAGATGTGGTGGAGTTCTGGGGCCAGTTGGTGGGCCTGCATCCAGGCCTGAATGAGCTGTTGCATGGCCGATTTTAAGCTGGGTCGGGTGTGGTTGAGGTCGGCCAGGGTCTGGCGGATCAGGTCGCGCATTTGCTGGGCATGGCGCTGGTGCAAAGCGGCAATGATGGCGTCTTTATTGGGAAAGTATTGATACAGCGACCCGACGCTAATGTCGGCTTCTTCGGCGACGGCGTTGGTATTGGTGCGGGCGTAACCCCGGGTGGTCAAAACGCGAGTGGCGGCGGCTAAAATGGTTTCCACCATGGCTTGAGAGCGGGCTTGTTTGGGCTGTTTGCGCGGGGTGATGGTGGGTTTCATGGCAATTCCTCAATGCGAGTAGGCAATACGAGTAAATACTTGTATTATGAATTGTAAGCAATTACTCGTGTTTAATAGCCTAACGGATTTAGCTGGGCACTGCAACCCAAGCCCTGGCCACAAACACCTGAATACCACTCTGGAGACCCCATGAATATCCACGAATTGATCGCCACCCGGCGCACTACTTTTCAATTTCAAGATCGCCCAATCCCTACTGAGGTGCTGGAAAAGGCTTTAGAAGCGGCCCTGTGGGGCCCCAACCACAAAATGACCCAGCCGTGGCGCTTTATTTTGCCTGGCCCTGAGCTGACCTTTAAGCTGACAGAGCATCTGGCCCAGCGTTTGGCCAATAAGCTGCGGATGCGTGGCCTTGAAGAGGGCGAAATTTCCCTGCGCGTCAGCCGGGGTGCCCAACCGACGATCCCGGCTCAAATTTTGGTGTATATGGTGCGTAATGGCGACGATTACCGCCAAAAGGAAGATTATGCTGCTACCTGCTGTGGTATTCAGAACATGATGTTGGCGGCCTGGGCCGAAGGCGTGGCCAGTGGCTGGAAGAGCTTTGATCACCCGGAAGCCTACGAATTGTTTGACTTGGATCCTGAACACACCCAAATTGTGGGCTTAATCCAGTTCGGTTATCCGCTCAAAGAGCGTGAAGGCTTACGCCAGCCTTTGAGTGAAGTGCTGATTCGCACCGCTTAAGCCGCTGGGTCACAATAAAGGGGAGCCAAGCGGCTCCCCTTTTGTTTCGGGATTACAACCTACGATTGGGGCGCTTGGCACATGACGGGTTTTACCACCCCGGTTTGGGCTCCCCAGGTGTTGATAATGCCTGTATCCAGCTTCATCAGGCCATTGCCGCTGGCAGAGAAATCGACCCGTGCATTGGTGTACAGGGCGCCATCCAGGCGTCCCCCATTGTTGAGGTTGACGCTCAGACTGCTGTTTTGCAGTGAACTGTATAATCCTTTGAGCTGGGCTTGGTTGCTCAGGTTGAGGTTATTGGCGCGCAGGCCGACAAAGATGCCTTCGGCGACAACGCCGCTGTTCTGCAAACTGATATTGAGATCTCCCCGAGAGACGGCCAAACCTTTGTAGCTCCGATTGATGCTGAAGGTGTTGGCTGCAGCCATATAAACGGGAGTATTACCCATGCTGTGATTGAGGTTGATGGCCTCGGCGTAAATGGCAACGCTGGGGCAACTGGCCACATCGATGTTTTTGTTGAGGCTGCCGCTGCACTGCAGTTTGCCGTCTCCATTGCTGTTGCAGTTGGCCCCGGAGCGGTTGGGTTGGCCATTACTACCCGTGGGGAGGTACACACAGGCCGACTTGCCGCTGGCAATCAGGGTTTGGGCTTCTTGCAACACGCGGGCTTCAAACTGGCTGATAGTGTCTTCTCCACTGGTGGCGTTAAAGAGGTTGGAAACGCTCCAAGCCGCTACCGAGGTTTTGGGGTTGGCGGTGACGTGGGTTTGTAATTTGGGAGCGCGCCAGTCGTTGGCATTGTTACACCAGGTGCAGGTGCTGTAGGTGATCCCGGTACAGGCGCTTTCAAAGGCCACTCCGTTTTGGTTGAGGTTAAAGTTGTCGCCCATGGCATTGACAGTCATGACCGCCAAGGGATAACCGGGAATCGGTGTGGCTGTGGGCACTGGGGTGGGCGTTGGGGTAGGAGCGGGCGTTGGAGTAGGAGCGGGCGTTGGAGTGGCACTGGGAGTAGGCGTTGCGCTGGGGCCTGGAGTGGGTAGATTGGCGGTTAAAATGCTCAATCCTCCGCGTCCGTTGGCCACAAACAAAACCCCATTGCGCCAAGCCACGACATTGCTGGAAATGCGATCCCCGAAGCGGAAAGCGCCCAAGCGCTCCAGTTGGCCATTGCTGCGGCGGGCGTCGGCGACTCCGTCTTCCCCTTCAGCAGCAAAAGCATAATCTCCGTCTACGGCGGCCCCATTGGTAATGCCTTTGGGGGCTTTCATTTGGCCCATCAAGGCTCCATTGTTGAGGCTGACGCCCATCAAACCCCCGTCACCGGCTCCGACGTAGGCCACTCCATCTAGGACGCGAACCGTTGCCTGAGAAACCGGGATCGTGGCGCTTTCGCCCACAGGGAAAGATTGCAAGGGCTGCAAATCGGGGGTGAAAGTTTGCAGGGTTCCGGGAGTTCCCCGGAAGGCGACTACCTGATCTCCATTCAAGGTGACCGCGCGGGCATCGGTTAAAGCGGCAAAATTTTGCCGTTCAAAGGTCGTGGTATCCAGGCGGGAGACACCGCCTCCGGCATCGCCACTGGTGAGGTAGATGCTGCCATTTCCCAGGGCCACATCGGTGGCGGCAAAGCTTGGGACATTGAGGGTGCCCAAAGCGCTGCCCAGTTGGCCATTGCTTTGTAAACTGATGACATCCAGCAGGGCTGGGTTGCGAAACCGGGCATCTTCGGTGGCACCGGGCAAAAATACCCGGTTGCCGTCACTGGCCACGGCATAATAGTCGGTATCACTTTTTGTCAGTTCGGAAAGCAATTGCGGTTGGGCTGGGTTGCTAATGTCAAAGATATACAGGCCTCCGGCAAAATCGGGGCCTGCGGTGCCGTAAGAGACAAAGGCCCGGTCGCCCAAAATTTGGATATTGGTGGCCTGTACCCGTTCCCCTTCAATTTCTGGGGGCGCCACTTCCGCCACCAGGGTGAGGCTTAATGCGGTGCTGGTTTGCTGGGTGGTAAAACTTTTGTCCAGGGTCAGGGTTTCTTTTTTGCGGGTGACCCGGTGATTGAGTGATTCGGTATTGTTATTGATATTGACTTGGGTGGGGGAAAGGCCGCTAACGCCGAGGGGTTGAGGCAGGTTACAGGCCGCCAAAAGGACTGCGGCGGCTAAGCTAATAAGGGTGGCAGGTTTATGCATAAGGGCAATCTCCGGCAGAAAGAGGATAATTT
>DLGM01000460.1:3905-16813 GCA_002482705.1 Cyanobacteria bacterium UBA7694 | reverse complement strand
GCCTATGGCGCCCCCCTAACGTATCGGGTGCTTGAAAACGGCCGCTGGAGCTCGGTGAGACGCATCGATAGCAAAGGCCTGGTGCGCAGCTGGTTTCTGGCCGTCGACCCCAATGGCCAAGCTCACGCCGTCTGGGTCGAAAATGGCGTGGCCCCTGACGGATATGAAACCATTGCGGCTTCTCGCTTTGTCCAGGCCGAATTGACGGGTACCCGCGTGGGACTTGAGCGCGAGCTGTATGCGCCAAGCCCCTCCAATCCCGACGAGCCCGGACATATCTGGCGTCTGCCCAACTACGGCGGCCTGCGGGGCTATGTGGATGCCCAAGGCTCGGCCCACTGGACGGCCTACAAAATCCCAGCCGACCAAAGCGAAGACGAAAGTGTGATTGTGCATTGGGATGGCAGGCAGGAGCGCGAAATCAAGAGCTACGTGAACTACGCCAGCTTTGTGGGCCCCTATTACAATCCCCCCGAGCTGCTACGCGATGCCCAAGGGCGTGAACACATCCTGCTGCAGGACGTCAAAGCCCCCCGCCAGACGCTGCGTGATCTGCAGACCGATGGCAGCTTTGAGACAGTCTATGCCACCTCCCCCAAAAGCGAACTCAGAAGTTTTCAGGTGGTGCGCGGCCCGGCTGGTGAGGCCGCCGCGCTGATGACCATCAAGGATGCCAGCTCCGACAATCCTGCTTTTGGTCTGTATGTCTCGCGCCTGCAAAACGGCGTCTGGTCGGCGCCGCTTGATCTGACCGGCAATGCTGTGCGGCTTCTGCGCCAGGCCAGCAGCGTCCCCGCTGCCGACATCCGCTTTTTTGAACCCTATTACGCTTCGGGTGCTTTTGATGCCCAGGGCCGCCTGAACGTGGTCATGGTTGCCAATGAGGTTGGGCTCAACCCCGTGCCTTATTACACGCCCAAGGTGTTTTTCGGCAGGCTGTAGATCGCTCAGGAATTGACTCTGAGCGTGCTCTCGTCCCAGGCTGACTGGGTGAGTGCTGGTCTTGATGAATGCACACTATAAACAGGCTTTTCTCGCTGGATAGGCATAAACTGACCGCTGATACGGTGCGCTTTGCTGGGGCTGTTTTACCAACCCACGCCTGGGCCACCCAGCGGGGCAATCCCACCCACGTCACCTACAGCTATTTCAGTTGGGCGCTGGCCTAGCTTCTGCCCGAGCATGAAATTCTGCACCGCCGCTAGGGGCGCATGAAATGGTAATCCCTTCAGTCTCAATGCGCCCCGTAGAGTCAACACTGGTAAACTGGCTTTCCTGATCGGTATTGCAAATCTCGGGTTTGTCGTATCTTGTCAGTGCTTCAGATCCTCAGGCAAAAGTGGCGATTTATGCTGTTAGATATTCGGTATGACAGGATTTTCTGGCTATAACAGTCAATAACCACCACAAGATAGATATTGCCACGCTCTATCGGAATATATGAAGTATCTGCTGACCACAACTGATTTATACGCGTGACTCCGACATTGCACAGTAAGTAGGATATTTTTTATGTGCTTTGTTTGGAATACTGATCTTGGGCTCAGGATACATTGTTTTGAGGCCCAAATCTTGCTTGTGTTTATGCACACGTTTCTTACCGACCACGAAGCCTTGAGCCCGAAGAGCACAAACTGCTTTACGGTAGCCGTAAAAAGGCTGTTCTTCCTGATTTTTACGCCTAAAACCAGATTTGCATTCTCCACGCTTGTTTCCATTGACCTAATACTTGGGATGCACATCATAATTGTTGGCGACTTCTGCGAGGATCTGATCTTCTCTGAGCACCTCCAATACGGCCTTCGTCTTGAGTGTCAGCCGAATGTTTTTGTCTCTTCATGAGAAGCTGGTTTTATTATCTCAGATCAGGAGCTTAAAATCACGCTGACTCTGTCCGGTTTGTAGAGAACAGCATAGTGGTTAGCCCTGGCATGAATTTGCTTTGAGCGCTTATTCAATAAATTAAAACTATATACATAACAAGGGTTGCTATTTATTATATAATCGTGTGTGAGTTTTTGCTTTTAAGATTTGTAAATCTAAGCGGGATAGTGTTCCCGAGCCATTAAGAGAGGCGTACACTACCATTAGCCTCTAGGAGGGGAATGTATGTCTGCCCCTGAAAAAACCAAGTTTGATCTCTTTGACTTTGGAATTGTCTCGTTTGGGCCTGCAGTATTGAGCAAAATGCTGTTGCTCTACTTTGGCTCCATGTACTCCAGCCATCCGGGAGATGGTTATGGGTGGGGCTTAATCGCTTCCATTTTCATGACGCTGGTGACTGTAGGCCGGTTTTTATGGAAATACCGCAACTTTGAAAGCGAATAACCCCTAACCGGGTTGTACTTCACCCAACGCCAAGCGCAACTTGTGCAGACTCTGCTGTTTATACACGGCCAACATGCGCAGGGCGTTGGGCTCCCCCTGTTTGGCTTGGGTCACGGCCCGCTTTTGATTGAGGGGCGACAGCTCGTGGGTATCGGCCTGCAAATGGGTCGGGGTTTGGGGTTGGGGGGTCCTGAGCAATTCGATGCTTTCATTGCCCAAATCCAACAATTCGGATAATTTGAGCGGCGTCAATTGGGTGGGTTGGAAGGGCTTGAGAGAAATAGTCTGAAGGGATGCCAGCAGCTCTTCGGCTTTTAATTCGTGCAACAGACGCTGCAACTGAATGATCTGTTGGGCCTGTTGCTGCAATTGTTGATAACCATTTAAGGCTTCTTTTTCAGACTGAATCAGACGCCCCAGCACCGAAGCAGAATTCATTTTGCGCTCCTGGAAGACGGCGTACTGCTGACGACTTTTTTCGACCTGGGTGGTGGCCGTGGTTAAACGGGCCTGTAGGCTTTGCCATTGGGCGGTGAGATGGGGAATGAGGTTGCCCGGTGAAACGCCCAACTGCTGTGCCATCAACGCGATTGCCTGTTTCCCCAAAACGGTCCGGTAACGCTGTAAATAGGCTGGGTCAAACTGAGGCTTGAGTGCCCCCAGTTCTTGGTACAGACGGTGTAAGCGCTCCGGGAATAAAAACAATTGCTGAATCTGTTCGTTCAGGGCTTCTTCGTCGCTTTCGATATTGGCCTGGGAGAGCAAATAACCGATCCAGCGCTGGTCGCTGGCACTGAGGTAGTTTTCTGCTGTGGCGGCAAATACTCCGCCAATAATCCACTGCTGCAAGGCTTCCGGGGGAATATGAGCCCCCAGCAAAAGTAAAAGATCCGGGTGTAACCAATCGAGATCGCGGTCACCCACTTGGCGATCGAGCTGGCGATACAGGGTTTCCATCCACTGGCGGAAACGGTCTTTGTCAATTTGCAGGGGAACGGCTTTAGCGGTGGCGTCTTCTTTTTCGGCCCCTTCAGCACCAAAGCGGGCAAGTAGCCCAGAGAGATTGCCAAAACGCATATCATAGCTCTCTTCGCGGGCTTCGTCGAGGCTTTTTTTGCGCAGGTGCTGGGTGCCCGGTTTTGCATATCCGACCCGCACATTTTCCGGGTCGGAGAGGTCATAGGCCTCATTGAGGTCGTCGTCGTCTTCATCCTCATCGTCCCAGTATGCTTCTTCGACCGGGGGCAATTCATCTTCGGCAGGGGCACTGACGCGCCCAAGAATTTTATCCAGAACTTTTTTGCCGTCCCCCAGGGCGGTGTCATCCATGAACTGGCGGGCTTTGTCCATGAACCCGGAGCGCTGTTCGCGTTCGCGGGACCGGTTGCGCACCACTTTTTTGTGGTCGCCATCGGACATGGAAAAGAGTTCGCCCGTGCTCATGAATGGGCCTCACTGCTGTGGGGCAGGATGGGAGCAGGGGTTTCGGAATCGATGGGGGGGAGATTTTCGGGGGGATCTTCTTCGGCAAACCAGCGCAGGTAGATATAGCGCAGCAATGAGCGTAAAATAGCGGCCACCGGCACTCCAAACAGCAGCCCCACAGCGCCAAAGAAATGTTCCCCGACCATAATCGCAAAGACAATAATGGCCGGGTGAAGCTCCACCGTATGCCCCAGAATTTTGGGGTTGAGGACATTGGCTTCGATCAGGTGGATAATAATGATGACGCCAATAACGGCCAAGGCGGTCCACAGCGATTGGGTGAGGGCAATCAGAACGGCGGGAATAGAGCTGATCACGGCTCCGAAGACGGGAATGAGGCTGAAGACCCCGGCCACAAAACCAATTGTGATCGCAAACTTGACTTTGAGCATTAAGAGCGCCAAGGTGGTCAGGGTGCCGTTGATCAGACAAATCATGAGCTGACCACGAATCGTGCCGCTCAGATCGCGATCAATGGCATGTACCAGTTCGAGGGCTGTTTGGCGATGGCGGGCGGGGACCAAACGGTAGAAACCCAGTTTAATACGGGGCAGGTCAATGAGCACAAAAGCCGTGACAATAAAGATGACCAGAAAAGAGCTGAGGGCGGAAAATAGCACTTTGACAAGCTTTTGCATGTGGGTGGCCAAGCCTTCCACTTGTCCTTGTCCGGCTGCAAGCAGGCCATCGGCTGTTTGTTCGAGGTAGGTTTGTACATCGACATTGAGGCCGTAGCGGGCATTGATCATTTCGACTTGGCTGACCAGCCAGGGGAGTGTGATGGTGCGCAGGTGTTCGAGCTGGCTGGGAATGTCATTGGCGATTTTGAGGACTTCTTGATACAGGGGGGGCAGGACAATCAGCCCTAAGAGCCCGGCTGTGAGGCCCAGGGCGATATAGACCAGCATGACCGCGAGACTGCGGGAAAGATGAATGCCAAAGAATTTTTTGGTGCTCAGGGTTTCAACCACGGGTGCCAGCAGATAAACAAAGATCCCGCTGACTATAAAGGGCAGCAAGACCTCGTGAATCAGGTACACAAGGCCGAGGAGGAGGGCAAAGAAGGCGACGGAAATCCAGCGGCGGAGTTTGGGTGACATGAGTGATCCTTGGTCTTTTTATCACTCCAAGTATAGCATTTCCAAACCCTCGCTCCCTGTAGAAACGCCCCCTGATGTCAGGGGGCGAAATCTTTAGCGATGGGGGCGCAGGAACGGCGGCAGTTCGAGCGGGTCATGGCCGGGCGGCTGGGGCGGCGGAGCCACAGGTGCCGGGGGCGGGGGGGCAACTGGCGGAGCTACTTGCACGGGGGGAGCTACCGGAGGCGCTACAGGAGGGGGAGCCACGGGTGCAACCGGCGGCTGAGCCACAGGCGCTGGAGGGGCTGCATAAACGGGCTGGGCCACAGGCTGTTGCTGAACCGCTTGGGGTTGGGCTTGCGGCACCGCAGGGGCTGCATAAGGGGGTGGCGCTGTCGGGGCCGGAGCCGCTTGGGGCTTGCTGCCATTGCCATAGCGGGGCTCTTGTACCGCTGCATTGCGGCGGGCCGGAGTGGGCTGTTGGCCGTTAAAACCAGTGGCGATCACGGTGATTTTGAGTTCGCCCTGGATGCGGTCATCAATGACGGCACCAAAAATAATATTGGCATCGGGGTGAGCGACGCTGTAGATCACTTCGGCGGCCTCATTGACTTCGTACAGGGTCAGGTCGGCACCGCCCGTGACATTAAAGATAATGCCGCTGGCACCCTCGATCGAGGCTTCCAACAGGGGGCTGGAGATTGCGGCGCGGGAGGCCTCGATGGCTCGGCCTTCACCACTGGCGTAACCAATACCCATCAGGGCTGAACCGGCATTCGACATAATCGCTTTGATATCGGCAAAGTCGACGTTAATCAGGCCGGGGATGGTAATAATGTCAGAGATGCCTTGGACCCCTTGGCGCAATACGTCGTCAGCGACGCGGAAAGCCTCTTGGATCGAGGTGCGCTTCTCGACCACTGAAAGCAGGCGGTCGTTGGGGATGACAATCAGGGTATCAACTTTGTCTTTAAAGGCGTTGATGCCTTCTTCGGCCTGTTTCCAGCGACGGCGGCCTTCAAAGGTGAAGGGGCGGGTGACCACACCCACGGTGAGGGCATTTTGTTCTTTGGCAATTTCGGCCACGATGGGGGCGGCACCCGTGCCGGAACCCCCACCCATCCCGCAGGTGATAAACACCATATCGGCCCCTTCAAGGGCGGCGGCGATGTCATCACGGCTTTCTTCAGCGGCTTTGCCGCCCACGCTGGGGTTACCGCCAGCACCAAGACCCCGGGTGACCTTGGCACCGATTTGAATGCGCTTTTCTGCTTGTGAGAAAGCCAAGGCCTGGGCATCGGTATTGATTGAAATGAACTCAACGCCATTCAAGCCAGAGGAGATCATGCGATTGACGGCATTGCCACCGCCACCGCCTACACCTACCACCTTGATGTCAGCGACTGCGGCGAGTTTCTTTCTTGCTGCTTCCATGTTACTTGTCCACCTTTAGTTCCTTGGCTCAGGGGAGTTAATCAGATCGGTTTACGCAATGCGAGCGCTTCAGCTGAGTTATCGCAATTATACTGTGAATTGCGCAACTGCAACAGGGGGTGGTAGCTGCCAAAACCCTATCCGATAGAGGGGAAAGGCCGCCTCCCAATCGGTGTATTGACGCTTTTGCATCCGTGCCAGTATGCGGTATGAGTGGGATAACGCCCTCACAAAACCAAACTATTTTAGCATGAAACATAGGCTGAGTCCATGTCTTGGGTTTGTCCACTTTGTGTGCGATACGAAGGAAATCGTCTGCTTTCAGGGAGGGGTCAGTGTCTGTGCCGAAGCTGTCACAGCGGCTCTGGATGCGCCCTGCATTTGGGGAGCTCAATTTCTGGCGGGCAGTGTGAGGCTACCCCGGCGGGTTTTTAAAACCGGATGTCGCCAAAAACGTAGGTCGATATATTCAATCGGCTCTCGCTGTTTGCCTGCCAATTGCTGAATGGGGCTTAACAGGCTCAATTTGAGCGCCAGGTCTTGGGGTTTGCCGAGCCAAATGGGCGTGGTGGCATCCGGGCGACGCAAAATCACGTTCTGTGGGTTGTCGAGATTATAAATGCCAGGATAGGGCAGTTGCCCGGCGTTGAGGTGGGCGTTGAGCTGGTGCAAAACTTCCAAACGTTCGCGGTCGAGGGTCTTTTGCAATTTGTTGGCAGTCAAGCTGGCCACTAGCTTTTGATCCGGGCGGGTGCTGGGGGGCACATTCAGCACCCGTCCCTCGACATCAATGAGGACATGTCCAGGGCTTTTGAGCGGCACTTGTTCAAGGACAATGCGGAAGGCCGGTTTGCGTTCAGTAACGCGCACCATCAATTGCGGCGGAAACAGATGGCGTTCGATATGGACATCCTGAATCAGGGTGAATTGCAGGAGTTCATCGCGCAAACGCACGGGATTGACCTGCAACAGATGTTTGCCTTCGATGCGGTGCTTCTGAAAATAATCAATGACGTGTTTGTGGGTGTGGGGACTGAGGCCATACAGTTTGACCTCTTGAATCGACCACAGGGGAGGGGCCCACAGGCCCCAGAGGCTGGCAATAATGGCCATTAACAGCGGAATGCGCAGCCACTGGCGACCACTGGGCTGAGGGGGTGACGCGCGACGGGGCAAGGGGCGCAAAGGGGGACGCTGGGGAGCCGGAGGCACCTTAGAACTCTCCCAGGAAAATGACTTCCGGTTCAAGCTGCACGTGGTGTTCTTCCCAAATGTCGGCTTGTAACGAAGCGATCAGTTGGCAGGTGTCACTGGCAGTGGCTCCGCCTAGGTTGACAATAAAATTGGCGTGATCAAGGGATACCTGGGCATTGCCATAGGTACGGCCTTTGGCGCCCAGGCTTTCGATCAGGCGTCCGGCAAAGTTACCTTGGGGGTTGCGGAAAATGCTGCCAGAGTTGGGCTGACGGATATTGTGCTGGGGTTTGCGGCGTTCGTCGGCTTTGTCAAAGTTGGCGCGAATAATTTCTTGGGCAGTGGGGGTGAGCTGCAGCGTCGCATCAAGTACAATTTCGCCATTGTATTTGTAGTCGCTGTAGCGATATCCGTGGTGGATTTCGTGTTTGTGGCGCACAACAATTTCCCCTTCTGGGGTCATGCTGGTGACGCTTTCAAGTACATCAAATGTTTCGGTATTGCAGGCACCAGCGTTCATGACCACGGCACCCCCCACGGTACCGGGAATACCCCACAGTTGTTCAATGCCGGCAAGGTTCAGGGCCATTGCTTTGCGAATCAGGGTGCCAAGGCGGGTTCCCGCTTTGGCTTTGACACGCCCGTCGGGTAAAAATTCATAACCGGCAAAGCGGTGGTTGAGATGCATGACAATGCCCTTAAGGCCCCGGTCAGAGAGGAGGACATTGGAGCCCCCGCCCAAAATGGTCAGGGGGATTTGGTAGGCCTGAGAAAAGGTGATAATGCGGCGAATTTCCAGTTCACTGGAGGGGTTGGTATAAAATTCGCCAGCTCCGCCAATACGCCACGAGGTGTATTGGGCTAAAGGCTCATTCTCCCGCAGGGAGTCAGACAACTTTTCGTTCTTGATGAGAGCGGAGTACCGGGGCATACACAATCTTTCTGTCTTTAGAGGTTAGGGCCAGCGGGTCGCTTTGGAGCAGCGCCCGCTGCTGTAATTTTCCCACTATTTGGGGGGCTAAGTCAGTGATGTTCCCGGCTCCGATGGTCATAATCATGTCATTGGTGAGGTTTTGGCTGATGATGTACTGACCAATGGCTTGAAAGTCAGCGAAGTAGAGGACTTCTTTATCCGGGTTGTGGGCTTGGGTTTGGTTGACCAAATCTTGGATATTGACCTGGAAGTGGTTGGGGTTTTCCGAAGCGGCGTAAATGTCGGTGAAAATAATCCGGTCGGCCAGAGTAAAGGCTGCGGCAAAATCTTGGAGCAGGGCCTGGGTGCGGCTGTAGCGGTGGGGTTGGAAGATGGCGGTGATGGGGCGATGTTGCAGCCGGGCCGTTTTTAAGGTGGCTTCGATTTCGGAAGGGTGGTGGGCGTAGTCGTCAATGACCGAAACATCCCCAATTTGCCCGATCAGTTGGAAGCGGCGTTTGACGCCCCGATATTGGGCCAAAGCCCGGTGAGCAGGAGCCAGATCGAGGCCCAGAGCGTGCGCACAGGCCAAGGTTGAAAGGGCATTGTACACATTGTGTTGGCCGGGAATACCCAGCTCAAATTCACCCAATAACTGGTTGTGGTAATACAGTTGGAAGCGTGATCCGCTGCTGCCCAGCGTCAGAATCTGAGCGCGGTAGTCGGCTTGCATATCGTGCAGGGAAAAGGTCACGCAGCGCTTGCGCTGGGCGGCAGGCAGCGCCTGTAATAGCTGCTGATTGCCCGCATCGTCGCTATTGACAATTGTTTTGCCGTGAGTGGGTTGGTTGCCAATAAACTCGGCCACTGCTTCAATGATTTCTTCCATGCCTTTGTAGTGGTCGAGGTGGTCCACTTCCAAGTTGCTAATAATGGCCACTTCTGTGGACAGGCGACGCAGGGACTGGTCACTTTCATCGACTTCAGCGACCACGAACTCACCTTTGCCAGCGGCGGCGTTGGTGCCCAATTGGGGCACTTCGCCGCCAATGATGATGGTGGGATCCAGTTGGCTTTCGACCAAGATCATGGCCAGCAGGGCAGAAGTTGTGGTTTTACCGTGGGTGCCCGTGACGGATAAGCTGCGGGAGGTTTCGAGCAGATAACCCAAGACGTCAGCGCGGTGGATAATCGGAATATGGCGACGTTGCGCTTCTTGGTATTCGGGGTTATCTGGGGATATGGCCGTGGAAATGACCACGTACTCAGTGCCTGCTGGAACGTTGTCAGCAGCATGCCCGGTATAAATGCGAGCCCCCTGATGGCGCAACTGCTCAACCAGGCCATTGCCCTTGAGGTCAGAGCCACTGACCTGTTTGCCCCGGCTGAGGAGAATACGTGCCAAACCACTCATGCCAATGCCCCCGACGCCAATGAAGTGGATGGTTTCGAAGTGTTTCAACATGCGGGGGCCTCTTTTCTTCTCTGCGTCGTGGTGTCGATGACTAGCTGGGCGATAGTATGCGCTGCGTCTATTGGGTTCAGTTTACTACAATTCTCCTGCATTTGCCTGCGTTGTTCTGTATCTCGCATTACATCCCGAATCAGGGGAAACAGCGGTTGCTGGCGGAATTGGGCTTCCTCGATGCAGATCCCGGCTCCGGCGGCTGCAACGGCTCGGGCGTTGTCTCCTTGATGTCCCCCACCAAAGGTGCCTGGTACCAGTACCGCAGGCACTTTACAGGCGGCAAATTCGGCCAAGGTTGAGGCCCCGGCACGGGAAATGGCCAAATCGGTGCAGGCCAGCAGGGCGGGCATCTTGTCGATATAGGGGCGCAGATGGAAGCGGGGATGGTTCATATAGTCCCGGCATTGCTCCTTCATGGCGGCATAATGATTTTCGCCACACACGTGGACGATTTGTAAATCGGGAAGTTCCAGCAAGGCGGGGAGTTCCGCGGCGATCTTGTGGTTAAAGATTT
Source organism: Cyanobacteria bacterium UBA7694 (assembly GCA_002482705.1). Taxonomy (GTDB): domain Bacteria; phylum Cyanobacteriota; class Sericytochromatia; order UBA7694; family UBA7694; genus UBA7694. The sequence goes on along the minus strand of DLGM01000460.1, from coordinate 6,398 downwards.
GGGCTCCTTGGCTGCCGCCGACAATGCTCAGGGTCAATAAAGCTGGGTCGAGCCCCAGAGCCTCAGCGCCTTCGGAGCGTGGGTAAAATTGAAAGTCGGCGCGAATTGGGCTACCCCCTACGGCCGTAGGCGTTTTGCCAAAGTAGCTGGCCGATTGGGCATAGGCCAGGCTGACACAGGTGGCAAAACGGGCCAAAAAGAGGTTGGCTTTACCAGGATGGACATTGGTCTCAACCAAAAATATCGGGATTTTGCGCAGACGGGCCGCCAAGATGGTGGGAACCGTAATATAAGAGCCTAAGCCGACCACCGCAACCGGGCGCAAACGGTCGAGTTCAGCCAAAGCCGTTTGCAGCGAACGGCGCAGAACGCTCAGGGTGTGCCAGGGTTTCTTTTTATTGAGGGGGTAGACGGGCAAACCGCTAAACGGCATCCCCGCTGCGGGGATTTTGTCTTTTTCCATGCGGTTATCGGACCCGATAAAGTGGACGCGGTAGCCCTGTTGTTGGAGCTGTCCGCCAATGGCCAAGCCAGGATAAATATGGCCACCGGTACCGCCGCAGGCGATCACGATCAGGGGGGAAGATGTTGACATAAAACCTCTTAAGCTGGGGGGGCCGCAGGAGCCGCAGCCGATTGGGACGGGCGAATCATGTAGCGGGAGACATTGAGCAGCAGGCCCATTGCGGCCATATTCACAATCAGTGAAGAGCTGCCGAAGCTGATAAACGGGAGGGTAATCCCCGTAGTGGGAATGGTGCCACTGACGACGGCCAGGTTGATAAAGGCCTGAGATACCACCATGCTGGACAACCCAATGGCCATGAGTTTTAGATAAGGGGTGGGGCTGCGGAAGCCAATCGTCACTCCCCGTTGGGCTAACCAGACAAAAATGCCCAGTAAAGTCAGCACTCCTAAGAAGCCAAATTCTTCGGAAATGACGGCGAAAATAAAGTCAGTGTGCTGTTCGGGCAGGTAGAATAGCTTCTGGATGCTTTGGCCAAAACCGTTGCCCATAAAGCCCCCGGAGCCAATTGCGATCATTGACTGAATGAGGTGATAACCAGTGCCCTGAGGATCTGACCAGGGATCGAGCCAGGAAGTAATCCGGGCCTTCTGGTAAGACGTTGTCCAGCTCAGAATAAAAACGCTGACCGCCGCCCCACTGACCAGGCTGATAAATTTCCAGTATGGCAGGCCCGCAACAAAATACAAAACAACCACGGCCCCTCCAATGGCAATGGTGCTGCCTAAATCGGGCTGGAAAAGCACAAGGCCTAAGATAGCCCCTACAGGGGCTAGCATCTCCAAGCGCTGTTTGAGGGGATAGCGGGCATAATAAGGGTGTCCAAGAATACTCGATAGATAAAGCACCAATATGGGCTTGGCAATTTCGGAGGGCTGAAATACAAACCCGAATAAATTGACCCAGCGTGAAGACCCTTTGGCAGTGACGCCAATTCCCGGCAGATGGGTACAGGCCAGTAGCACAATCGTGAGATACATCAGGGGTTTAATCCACTGCGGTAATTTGTAGACATCTACCCGCAGTGCCAATAACATGGCAACCAAGCCCAAGGCGGCTCCAAACGTTTGCCGTTTGACAAAGTGTAGGGCATCCCCCATTTGGGTTTGGGCCACGTGGGCACTGGCGCTAAAGACGCTCACCAGACCAATAACCACCAAGATCAGAATAATGTTGAGCAAAGGGAAGTCAACATGTCCGGGGGGGCCAGCAGGAGCACGATAACGGCGCCGGGGTTGGCTCTCTTCTGAGGGGAGCGCTTGCAAAGGCGGCTGATTAGGGGGTGGCATTGAGGGCGTGGACATGCCGTTTAAATACTTCCCCTCGCTCTTCAAAATTGCTGAACATATCGTAGCTGGCACAGGCGGGTGAAAGCAAGACTGTATCACCGATTCGGGCACACTGGAAAGCTTGTTGCACCGCTTGCTCCATCGAGTCGACCACCGTGATCTGATTATAACCGGTTTTTGTCAGGCGCTGGCGGATACTGTCAGCGGCTTCACCCAATAAAATGACGTGTTGGACACGGGTCTGGATCGCGGCTGCCAAGCTGGAGATATCTCCTCCTTTATCTTGGCCCCCGGCAATTAAGACCAGAGGCCCGTCTAGGCTTTCGATGGCCTTGAGGGTGGCGAGATAGTTGGTGGCTTTGGAGTCGTTAATAAAGGTTCGGCCTTGCAGGGTGCGTACAAATTCGAGGCGATGGGAAATGACGTTAATGGCCTGAAAGGTTTGGCAGACAATTTCAGCGGAAATGCCTAAAATGGCTGCAATGGTGGCAACGGCCAGGTAATTTTCAATATTGTGAGCGCCTTTGAGGGGCAATTCCCGGATTGGGAGGAGGGGCTCTAGTTGCCCTTGGGGTTGCCACATTAAATACCCATCTTGCAAGGTGGCCTGATGGGGTGTTTGCCCTTCGCGGGAAAAGGCGTGGATGTGGCTCGGCAGGTGTTCAGCCAATGACCAAG
>DLGM01000460.1:0-3874 GCA_002482705.1 Cyanobacteria bacterium UBA7694 | reverse complement strand
GTTGTCACGGTTTAAGACCGCATGGTCATCTGCGGTCTGGGCTTGAAACAGACGCATTTTGGCGGCAAAATAACTTTCCATGGTGCCGTGGCGGTCGAGGTGGTTGGGATACACATTCAGCAAGACAGCAATATGTGGTCGGAAAGAAAAGGTGGTTTCCATCTGGAAAGAGCTGATTTCAACGACCAAATAGTCGTAGTCACCTTCTACCAAAGAAATGAGGGGGGTGCCAATATTGCCCCCACAGCCGCTGCGTAAACCCGCTTGCTGTAGCAGAGCATGGACCAGGGAGACGGTCGTGGTTTTGCCATTGCTGCCCGTGNNCTGAAAGCTGCTGATTTCCAATACGTAAAAATCCTTGGGATCTTCTAGCACCTGCCGGGCAAAACTGTTTCCCACGTTTCCGGCTACTCCAACCGATAGGCCTGCTTCCCGCAGAAGATGATAAATCAGTAAGGTCGTGGTGGTTTTGCCATTGCTGCCCGTGATCGCGATCATGGGGGCACGGGCAAAAGCGGCAGCCAATTCAATTTCGCTAATCACCGGAATGCCGTGGGTTTGGGCAATCACAAAAGGGGGGGCGGTGACGGGGATGCCAGGGCTGGCAATCAGGATATCTGCCTGAGCCAGGGTCTCGGGCTGGTGTCCCCCCGCTTCCCAGGCAATATGGTGCGCTGTGAGCCAGGCTTGGGTTTCAGGAGCGATATGTCCCCGTTCACTGACGGTGACCTGATTGCCTTTGCCTTGCAGGAGTTCAGCGGCAGCCAAACCGCTGCGGGCGGCGCCGAGTACGACGACCTTGCGATCGTGCCAATAGTCAGGGCTGCAAAAGTAGCTGCTCATGGATGGGGCCCAAGATAATAGGCGCTGACCACGGCGGTGACCGCTAACATCACAGAGACAATACTAAAACGGCTGACAATTTGGGTTTCTTTCCAGCCGCCAAGTTCGTAGTGGTGGTGCAGGGGGCTCATGCGGAAGAGGCGTTTGCGGGTGCGTTTAAAATAAGCAACTTGTAACACCACTGAAAAAGCCTCGGCCACGAAAATCAGGCCAATAATGACAAACCAGAGTTCTAGGTGGCCCAAAATCGCTAAGACGGCAATAATGCCACCCAATCCCAGTGAGCCGGTATCCCCCATAAAGACCTGCGCTGGGTGGGCATTAAACCATAAAAAGCCTAAACACCCCCCAATCGTCGACAGTCCGAGGATGACCAAGGTGACATTGCGCGGGTCTTCGAGGCCCCCGTACAGAGCCAAGAGCAGCGTCAGACCGGCCACACAAATGGCCGAAACGCTAGTGGCCAAACCATCTAGGCCATCGGTGAGGTTGACCGCATTGGTGGTGGCCGTAAAAAAGAAGAGCGTAAAAGGGATGAACAGCCAGCTTAAAGGCAGGGACAGACCCAAAAAGGGAATGTGGGTGTAAGGGTCGTGGTGGGGAGGGCCAAACAGTACATACAGGGCTAATAGAAGCCCAACGGTCAACTGCCCGGCCAACTTTTGTTTGGGGGTAATGCCTTTGTTATTGCGCAGCCAAATCTTTTGGTAGTCATCAATAAAGCCCAAGGCGGCTACCCCTGCGACGACCAGCAGGAGGGAAAAGGTGTGCCAATTGGGTTTGGAAAAGAAAAAGGTGACGCCCATAATGGGCAACAGGAAAAAAAGACCGCCCATGGTGGGGGTGCCCCCTTTGGCCAAGTGCGACTGGGGGCCTTCTTCACGAATGTGTTGGCCGAATTTGAGGTGGTGCAACACCCGAATAGCCGGTTTCCCGATCAAAATCGTGATCAGGGCTGTTAAGGGAAGGCTGCTGAGAATCCAAGCGGTCTGCATACAAAGTTTATCCGGGGCAATTGTGTTGTGCTAAGGTTTTTTCATGATAACGAATGTGCCCGCAGATCATCTGTGATAGAAGTGCATTGGCCCGGAAACCATTTCAGGTTTCCGGGCCAATAACATAGAAATCATCTACGCGCTGGGCTGAGCCGCTTTAAGGGCTTGTTCATGCTCAGCGTAACGCTGTTGTGCTGCCCGTAAGCGATCGTGTTCAGCACTGAAGGCATCGAGCATACGGCGATACTCCGTATTGATCATCTCGAATTCTTGCAGGTTGTGGTAACGCTGTTTGATCATGCTGGCCAGTTCCTCGTTGGGATTGTCCGTCTTGATGGTACCGGCGGCGGTAAAACACTGCATGCATTCATTGGCTTTGACGTTCAGAACATGGCGGTCTTTGGTGATTTTGTCCCAGATATCGGCAATGTCCTCTTTGAGATGATTCAGTTGCTCTTGGGGGCTCATTTCTTCGAAGGTTTTTACCTGCTTTTTGAAGACCGCAATTTCCGCCTGTTTTTGTTCTGCTTCAGCGGCCAACATTTCAGGGGTCACATAGGTGAGCGGCTCAACAAAAAACGCGCCACAGCTGGGGCAATAATCATCGTGCCCATCAGCGGCGGTGATGTGTTTGCACTCTTGGCAGCGAATCTTGAGCTGATCACGCGGAATATTGGCAATGTCCGGGGGCGGGCTTGCCGGGCGGCTCGGAGCTGCCGCCGTCACACTGGCTGTTTCAGTTTTTTCGCCTTTGCTGCCTCCGAAGAGGCTGCCAAACAGGCCCCCACCTTTTTTCTTTTCCGGGCGGTAGGCCGGGCGTGAAACGCTTTTCAGCGCTTCACTTTCATCCACCAGATCGAGGGGCTCGACATACATGGCTCCACACTCTGGGCAAAAGCCTTCGTTTTTAGCGGCGACAAACAGACATTCTTTACAGCGGACGGCGGGCATAGAGGCTCCTCACAACTTAAACTTTTTCGGCTTGCCCGGCTTCAGCCTTTTCAGGCGCTGGCTCTGCGTCGGGAGAAGGGGTTTCTTCAGCCGCAGGTGCATCAATCGCTTTGACGGGCGCATTCCAGGTAGCGTACTGCTTTTTCTTTTTGATCGGCGGGGCTTTGCCCTCGACCTGGAGCAGCAGTTCGTCAATTTGCTCCGTATCCAGTGTCTCACGCTCCATTAAAATCTGGGAGATCTCGTGGAGTGCAGCGTTGTGCTCAACCAATAAATCTTTGGCACGCTGGTAGTTTTCATCCAGGATACGGCGAATCTCATGATCCACATCGCGGGCAATTTCTTCACTGAAATTGCGCTCATCGCCAAAATCACGCCCCAGGAAGACATGCTCGTTGCGGCGTCCAATGCTGCGTGGGCCAATCTTGTCGCTCATGCCATATTCGGACACCATTTTACGGGCCAGTTCAGTGGCGCGCTCAATGTCGTTTTTGGCTCCGGTGGTCACTTCGTCGAAGATCAGTTCTTCGGCAATACGTCCGCCGAGCAGCATGGCAATTTGGTCGTTGAGGTAGGCGCTGGTGGCGGAAACGCGATCTTCCGGTAGGCTCATGGTTAAGCCCAAAGCCATACCCCGAGGAATGATCGTGACTTTGTGAATTGGGTCGCAGTTGATCAGGAAACGGCCCACCAAGGTGTGGCCCATTTCATGGTAGGCTGTCACCTTTTTGTCTTCTTCGCTGATCAGTTTGCTCTTTTTCTCGGGGCCAGCAATCACGCGATCAAGGGCATCCTCCATGTGTTTCATGTGGATCTCTTTGTTGTTTTCGCGGGCAGCGAGCAGCGCCGATTCGTTGGCCAAGTTGGCCAGATCAGCGCCGGTAAAACCGGGGGTGCGTTTGGCGACCACATCTACGGATACGTCTTTGGCCAAGGGTTTATTCTTGGTGTGGACGCGCAAGATCTTCTCACGACCTTCCACATCTGGGCGATCGACAATCACTTGGCGGTCAAAACGATCGGGACGCAGCAGGGCGGCATCAAGGATGTCGGGGCGGTTGGTTGCGGCAATCACAATCGTGCTG
>DLGM01000488.1 GCA_002482705.1 Cyanobacteria bacterium UBA7694 | reverse complement strand
GACGAGGCCCACCGCTCGATCTACAAAAAATACCAGGACATCTTCACCTATTTTGATGGCTTTCTGGTGGGCCTGACCGCCACACCCAAAACCGACATCGACCACAATACCTATGCCCTGTTTGAACTCGAAAACAATGTGCCCACCTATGCCTATGAGCTGGTGGATGCCGTCGAAGAAGGCTTTTTGGTGTCTTATACCTCCCATGAAACCAAAATGAAATTTCTGGAGCAGGGCATTGTCTACGACGAGCTGTCAGAACAAGAAAAAGAAGAATGGGAAGACACCTTTGATGAAGGCTGTGACACCATCGACAGCAGTGCGCTGAACGCCTATTTGTTTAACGCCAATACCATCGACACCGTGCTGCAAGACCTGATGAATGACGGCATCAAAGTGCAGGGCGGGGATCGCATCGGCAAAACGATTATTTTTGCGGCCAACACCAAACATGCCGATGTGATTCTGGAACGGTTTAACTGTCTTTACCCAAGCAGTTCCGGCAAAACAGCCGAGTGCATCTACAACGGCATCAAATACGTGGATTCGGTGCTCGATGACTTTTCTAGCAAAGATAAATTTCCACAGATCGCGATCTCGGTAGACATGCTCGACACCGGCATCGACATTCCCGAATTGGTCAACCTCGTCTTCTTCAAAAAAGTGCGATCCAAAGCCAAATTCTGGCAGATGATTGGGCGCGGTACCCGCCTTTGCAGCGACCTCTTTGGCATTGGCGACGACAAAAAAGAATTCCGCATCTTTGACTATTGCGGCAACTTCGAATACTTCCGCACGGAGAAGAACCTCTCTGAAGGCCGGGCCGTCAAATCCCTGACCGAGCAGCTCTTTGGAGTGCGTGCCCGCATCGCTCAGGCTTTGCAGCACCTCAAATACCAAAACACAGAATATCAGACCTTCCGCGCAGCCTTGCGTGAGACTCTGTTTGCCGAAGTCTGTGCGATCAATGAGAATCACTTCGCCAGCCGCCTGCGGATCGAATACCTGCACCGCTACAACCAGCAAACAGCCTGGGACAACATCACCGATACGATGATCGCAGAGCTGGAAAAACATATCGCCCCACTGGTACAGCCTTCCGAAGAACAGGAACTGGCCAAACGCTTTGACTACCTGATGTACAGCATTATGCTCGCAAGCCTGCAAGGTTCTCCCAAGCCGCAACAGCGGCAGAGACTGGTAGAGACAGGCGAAGCCCTGGCCGCCAAAGGCCACCTTGAAAAGGTCAAGCGCCAAGCCCACATCATCACCCGGATTCAAGAGCCGGTTTATTGGGGCGAAGCTGATCTCTTTGAGCATGAATCCGTACGTGTGGCCCTGCGCGATTTGCTTGATCTGATCGAGCGCTCGAGTCAGGAAACCTACTATACCCACTTCCTCGATTCCAAGCTGGAAGTGCGTGAAAACCCAGCCTTTTACGGAGGCTATGATTTCCGCTCTTACCGGGCCAAAGTCAATGCTTATCTCAAGGCACACGCCGACGACCTGCCGATCCACAAACTGCGCCACAACAAAGAACTGACCCCACAAGATCTCAGCTATCTCGAAAAGGTTCTCTGGCAGGAACTGGGGAGTGAACAGGATTACAAACGCGAGTATGGTGATGAACCCTTGCTCAAACTGGTCGCCCGCCTTGTCGGCCTGGAGCGTTCTGCGGCATTGGAACTCTTCAGTGAATTTCTGTCGGACAATTCTCTGAATACCCAACAGATCGCCTTCGTGAATCTGGTGATCGATCATGTGATGGTCAATGGTTCGCTCGAAAAGCAGAAGCTCAATGACTCTCCCTTCAGCGATCAGGGCGATCTGGCTTCCCTTTTTGACGGTAAAATCGGAGTCATCCAAAATATGGTGAAGAAGATCGACCAACTGAATGCACGCCTGCAAATAGGTTAACTGGATACCCCATGGCCAAACATCCTGTAATTTGGGGGATTTGCAAAAAAACGAAATGGGACTTACAAAATATTCAACTGAGTGCCTGGGCTTTCTTCTGGCCAAGTGAGGGGGTGAGCGATGCAATCTACGGTGCAAGACCCTGACGGAGCATTGCGTTGCAATTGGTGTTCGGCTGCTGAACTCTTTGAATACCACGATCATGAGTGGGGCTATCCAGTTGATAACGACATCAGGCTGTTTGAAAAACTGTGCCTCGAAAGCTTTCAGTCCGGTTTGAGTTGGCGAATAATTTTGGCCAAACGAGCGAATTTTCGTGCTGCTTTTTCAAATTTCGATTTTCATATAGTGGCAAAGTACAATGATTCCGATATTAAACGGTTATTGCAGAATGAAGGAATTGTCAGGCATCGCGGCAAGATTGAGGCTGTGATCAACAATGCCAAAAAGGCCAGAGAACTCGCTGAGCAGGAGGGCTCACTGGCCGCTTACTTCTGGCAATTCGAGCCAGACGAAAAGAGTTTGCCTGAGCCACAGACCGCTTCAATCTCAGAGGAATCCATTGCACTGTCAAAGGCGCTGAAAAAGCAGGGTTGGAAGTTCGTTGGCCCCACAACCGTCTATGCCTTTATGCAGGCAATGGGCCTTATCAATGATCATTCTGAAGGATGTGTCTTCAGGGAAAAAATCAAGCAGGCACGCAATAACTTCAAGCGTCCAGGGCGCGTATAATATCCTAACAAGTGGCTGCTGCCGGACGTACCCACGCTCACAGCACGCCGCAGAGCCAAGCGTTGCAAAGCCCCAAGACACTTTTTCCCCCAAGGTAAATTGAACAAATACACACCTCAGCGCCTCAAAGGATGGTTTTAGATGAAACGTCAACTGCTCTCCGCTTTGCTGGTAGTGGGTATATCCACGCTGGCTGTAATAGCCACGCCCGCATTTGCTGATTCCCCGTTGACCTTGAGCAACGATGTATTCCAAACAACCACCGTACCGCTGCTAAAACATTCAGGCCCCGGTGAGTGGGACAACTACCTCACCCTGAATCTGCCCTTTGCGCCTGTGGCCCATTTATTTGCCCAATGGCTGATCAGGCAGAAAACCGCCATAACCAACCGGGGCGAAGCCCACATCACCGTCATCACCCCCATTGAGTTTTGGCACACCTTGCGCCCCCAGGGAATCACTATTGATGACATTCAGCACATTGCCGAAAGCAGCGCCTTACAGTCCTCACAGTTTGAAATTGTCTGCCTGGGTCAAGGCGAACTCAAGATTGCCAATCGCCTAGAAAAGACCTGGTTCCTGGTGGTGAAATCGGCTGATTTATTGCGCGTGCGCCACAAGATACACCAGCTTTTTGTTGCCAAAGGCGGCAAGCCCGAGCAATTTTCTGTGGAAAGTTATTATCCCCATATCACCCTGGGATACACTCTGAGAGACTTACATGAAAGTGATGGCGTGATCAAGGATTCCAGAAGCTGCCAAGAGCCTGTCAAACTTGTTCCTTAGCATAAAAATAATGAGGCCAACATGGCCTCGCCATTCTACGGGTTTAAGAGAGCCGAGTCCCAATGCTCAGCAATTTTTCCGTTTTCAATTCGGAACATGTCGAACCATGTCGTGGTCGCATTTTTACTGGGGTCTTTAGGGTTATCGATCTTCTGTACAAAACTCAGAACAACCATATCCCCTTCCGCCACAATTGAAACCAAAGGAGCCTGAATGGTTGGCTTGATCGGCTTGGCTTTGGCAAAAGCCGAGAAATACTGGATAAAGCCAGCCCGGCCCGTAGGCACATTGGGATTGTGCTGAATATACGTCTCGGTCAGATATTTCTCAGCCAGATCCAGATGGCCAGCTTCGAGCACTTCGCGCCAGAAATCGCTCACCAAACGTTTATTGGCAGCCAGTTGGGGATCTTGAGACTGCAATAAAAGAGCCTGGTTTGGGCTGGCCTCGACGGGCACTTGGGCCTCGCTGGATGGGCTCAGACCCAAAGTCAGTACCAAGGTCAAACAAAGGGCTAACGATTTGTAGTGCAGTGTGGAATGGAACGATTTCATGGAAGCCTCCGGCGAAACACCTGTCAACGGGGTATTCAGGCAGTCTGATGTTATTACTGCTGGTGCAGTTACGGGTATTATCCTACGTAGCGGTTTGAGCCACAATCACCCGAAAGTGCGATTGCATCTCTTATCGCTTTACCCAAACAACGCGCCAAAGAAAAAGCCCAAGGGTACAGGCCCCTTGACATTTTTTCTGAACGTTCGGGTTATCCCAGTTAGTAGCGGCCAACCCAAGTAGCTCATACGGGCTCTGCCGCCTCTAGAATGATTCAGTCACCAAAAGCCAGAAACAAGCTATATTGATATGTCATAACTCGAAAAAACCATTCATACCCTGAAGGAAAATTCCTGAAATGGACATCCCAAGAATTTTTAATATCAGCGAAAGCGCACACCGCATCCACAACCCCTTTACCCCCGACAAATTCGCCACCCTGGGTGACGCCCTGCGTCTGGAAGCGGGAACCCGCGTGCTCGACCTGGGCAGCGGCTCTGGTGAGATGTTGTGCACCTGGGCCCGCGATTACGGCATTACCGGCACCGGCATCGACATGAGCCCGCTGTTCACCGCCCAGGCAAAGCTTCGTGCTGAAGAACTCGGCGTTGCGGAGCAGGTCACGTTTATCCATGACGATGCGAGTGGTTATGTCTCGGAGCACAAAGTCGATATTGCCGCCTGTATTGGTGCCACCTGGATCGCCGGGGGCTTTACCGGCACCGTTGAACTACTGGCACAGAGCCTCAATCCTGGGGGAATCATCCTGATCGGCGAACCCTACTGGCGGCAGGTGCCCCCCACCGAAGAGATTGCCAAGGGCTGTCACGCCAACACCATCTCCGACTTCCTCACGCTGCCCGAACTACTGGCCACTTTTGGCCACATGCACTACGACGTTGTCGAAATGGTATTGGCCAACCAAGACGGCTGGGACAGATACGAAGCAGCTAAATGGCTAACCATGCGCCGCTGGCTGGAGGCCAACCCCGATGACCCCTTCGCTGATGAAGTGCGCGCCCAACTGACCTCGGAACCCGTGCGTTATGCCACCTATACCCGCGAATATCTTGGTTGGGGTGTATTTGCCCTGATAGCCCGGTGAGATGGCACATCAGTAACAGAGAAGGGAACTACACAAGCCCTAAGTGACTGACACAAGATGTGGCCCGCCCAAGCACCGTTCACACCCCACCGGCCGTTATTCCTGGCTGGGATCATAAACCGATCCCATAAACAAAATCTGCTGGGTATCCTGATCCACAATCATATACATAAAGGGCCGGTTGAGGTTCATTTCAATCACCCGTGTCGGCGCTGAACTGGCTTGGGCCGATACTTCTACCACAGTCACAGCCGCTGCCTTGGTGCCTTCTTCGTTGACCTCGACATTGGCCTTTTGAAAGGCCTTGCTAATATAAAAATTTTCGTCTCGCGTGCGTGGCACCGCCATCCCCAGAAAATTGGCGGTGTCAGCGTCAAAAGCGTCTCCCATGCCCAAGGCAACGAGCGGAGAGATCAGGTCATGCTCGTCTTTGAGCTTGAACTTGGGCAGGGTCAAAGAGCCATTGTCGTAAGAAAAAGCCCGCATCAACTGCGCAAAATCCATCTTGGCCAATTCGGCCTGCATTGTTTCGAGGGGGGTGCCATAATCAGGTAAAAACAGATACATGCCCACTTTGCCTTCTTTGCCATAAGGCAGACGAATGGCCTGGAAGTTGTTTTGAATGCGGTTGGGTGGCAAATAGGCAAACGAGCTGAATTGGCGCATCATGGGTACCTTTTTTTTATTGCCATCAGCCAGGGTAAAGTCCTGAGGACGGGTTTCAAAGGTTTCAAATTTTTGGGTCCAACTGGCTTTAAAATAAATGGCATTGAGAAGGTACATCAACGTCTGTTTTTCAAATTGCTCAATCGCTTGGATATCGGTCAGCGGAGTCAAAACCTCAGGGATCATGCCGTGGGTCTGTTGCGACACCCAGTCATTGATCTCGGCTTGCGTCACTTCATTTTTAAAGTGGGTGGTGCGCACAGCGGCTAAAAAGTAGTCTTCATTGCGGGCTTTAAAGTCGGGCAGAATTTCAAAGCGGTCATTGGCCCAAATGGCGTTGGCCACCTCCAGTTGAATGTCTTGCGCCGGCCGCAACAGCTTGCGCATTAAGAGTTGGGCACCCCGGTTGATCGATGCGTGCGACTGTCCAGAAATTTCAAGCACGTTTTCCATATGGGTTTTGGTCTGTTCCCTCGCCCCATTCCAGGTCATGAGCAAGGCCAGCGACACCCCCAAGGGGGACACAAACAGGTTCTTCTGTTCACGCGCTTCGGACAGTTCACCAAAGAGTTTAAAGGCAAAGCGCTGATTGGCTTCGCGCAATGGGTGATTATACATTTCCTGGGATTCGGTTTCGCTTAAGGCCTTGATACCCAATTCGGGCGTGGGGGTGGGTTCTGGCATGACCGGAGAAGGAGTGGGTTGTGAGGGTCGAGCCGTTGGCGTAGCAACGGGTTGGGGAGAAGAAGAGGGCAAAGGCGTTGTGGGTTGCGGGGGGACAGCCGTTTGACAGCCATAGGCCAAAGACAGGGTCGCGAACCAAAACAAACGGTGGATACGGCGCTGACGAGACATAAAAAAACCTCCAGCATGGGGGAATAATAGATCTTGACAATAAGTACTCGTTTTTTGTTCCTTCAAACAGGATACTTTTTTGATTTATCCACCATAATAGCTGTGGCAAGCCAGCGGTATGTCTCTGCCAGGGGATTGCATTTATCCCATTAAAGGGCTTGATCTGTCGGCAGTTCGGTCAGCTCCGAAGTAATTTTGGGTTTCGGAACCACAAGGCCAACGGTAATAATCCGCCCATCCTCGACTTCACGCACGTGTAAAAAGGCTGCACCCACCTCGACCATCATATCGAGGTGAATCTGCTGGCCCTGTCGGCGAATTAGCTCCTCTAAGGTGTGATGGGGGTTGGCCTGCAAGTCAATATTGTACATGCGCATCACGTCCCCGGCTTTGGTGGTGCCGCGTACCGGAATTTCATGGGATTCCCAGGCATCTTTCCCAAGACGATGGGTAAAGACCCAATCAACGGGGTGGCGTGACTCAGGGGCCACGACCACAAACACATGATCGCCCACATGGATGCGCGTCGAACCACGGGGGGGAATCACCTGTTTATCGCGGGAGATCATCGCCACCACAGCCCCTTCAGGGAGGGCCAAATCACGCACAAAACGATTGGCCGCACGCGAACCTTGGTGCACCGGGTAATCGACAATTTCCGCGTCCACATCGCGCAGGGATGAAATTTCCAGGGATAAAGGCGGCTCAGGAACCGGGGGTATTTCGAGCTTGAGCAAGCGCGCTGCCAAGGGCAGGGTAGAGCCCTGGAGAATGGCGGAGATCAACACCACAAAGAACACCACATTAAAGAGCAACGGCCCCGACTCCAGGCCATATAAGAGGGGATAAGTGGCCAAAATAATCGGAACCGCTCCCTTCAGGCCCACCCAACTGATCAGGGTAATTTCCCGCCAGTTGAAACGAAAAGGCAAGAGCAGGGGAATGACGGACAATGGGCGCACAATAAAGATCAGCGCCCCGGCCAATAAAATGCTGGGGCCCGCCACTTTGGCGATCTGACTCGGTGTAGACAGGAGCCCCAAAACCACAAACATGGTAATTTGGCTGGCCCAAGCCAAACCATCATGGAAGAGCAGTGTCCCCCGTTGAAAGACCTGTTTGCTATTGCCCAACACCACCCCGGCCACATAAATGGCCAGGTGGCCACTGCCTTGGAAGAGGGCGGATAACCCAAATGCCAGCAGACCACAGGCCACCGCTAACAGAGGATAGAGGCCTGCGGCAGCGAGATTGAGGCGATGGTTGAGCAGCACCGCCAAGCGCCCAATCCCCAGCCCCACCGCTAAACCAATCCCCATTTGCATCAAAAATAGGAGCAATAAAGAGGGCCCCAATGGCACTTCATGGGTCAACACCTGTAAAAGCCCAACGGTTAGAAAAATAGCCATGGGGTCGTTGGCACCACTTTCGATTTCGAGCGTAGCGCTCAGGCGTTGGCGCAGACGGATGCCTGCTGAACGCAATAAGGAAAAAACGGCAGCCGCATCGGTCGAACCCACAATGCTGCCGAGCAATAGTCCTTCCAACAGCGGTAAACCCAATAAATAAGCGGCGGCCAGACCAGTCCCTGCCGAAGTCAGTAAAACCCCCAAGGTCGCCAATACCGCCGAAGGCTGCCAAGCAATTTTCAGGCTGCTCAGGGGGCTGCGCATGCCACCATCAAAAAGAATGATCGCCAACGCCACAGTGCCAATGGCATGGGCAATTTGGTAGTTTTCAAAGGCGATACCCCCGATGCCTTCCGAACCCGCCAGCATGCCTAAGGCTAAAAAGATCACCAGCACGGGCATGCCCAAGCGGGTCGAAAACTTACTCGAGATAATGCTCAACAGCATTAAGATACTGCCTATAAGCAAGAGTTTATCAATGAGAAACACGGAGAGGCCTCTTCTTTGGATGGATGGACAAATAATTAAAAAATATGAATATGTTTAGTCATTGTATAACAAACGCCACCTGAGATTGAAGGTCGTCGGGCTCTCAAGGTCATTCCATGCTCTCACTGCATCGCTTGTGCCGAGAGGGCGATCTTTTTACCGCACCCCGTTCACAACCTTAAAAGCATAGAGCCGTTCCAAAGCTCCTTTATATAACGGTTATTTTTTGCGTGTTATACTACTCGTGTGCTGTAAAGCCACAGTTTCGGATGATAATTCAGGTCTCGGAGCGTTGATGGCTGGACGTTCTAACACTCTGCCCCTTCGTTTTGCGACCCTTCATACCAAGGAGAATAAGATGACAGAGAGCCAATGTCCCTTCACAGGTAAATCGAGTCCCGCTATGGCCGGAAAAGGCACCACCAATCGCGACTGGTGGCCCCACCAGTTGAATTTGAACATTCTGCACCAGCATGCCCCGGCATCGAATCCAATGGACGCGGATTTTAACTACGCCCAAGCCTTCCAACAGCTCGATCTGGCCGCTGTCAAACAAGACCTCTACGCACTCATGACCAATTCTCAGGACTGGTGGCCCGCCGACTGGGGCCACTACGGCGGCCT
>DLGM01000101.1 GCA_002482705.1 Cyanobacteria bacterium UBA7694 | reverse complement strand
GTACCACAACAGCCCCCCACAATATTTAGCAGCCCATCCGCCGCATAATCCTTGAGGATATCAGCCATGGCCTCGGGGCTTTCGTCGTAGCCGCCCATTTCATTGGGTAAACCCGCATTGGGATAACAGCTTAAGAAAACGGGAGCCACCCGGTGCAGCGCTTCCAGGTGTGGACGCATTTGGGCCGCCCCCAACGCACAGTTGAGGCTGACCGCCAGCAGGGGATAGGGGGCTACAGAAACCCAAAAAGCTTCAAGGGTTTGCCCTGACAGAATACGCCCACTGGCATCGGTAATTGTAGCCGACACCATCACGGGAATCCGTTCACCCCGCTCAGCAAACACTTCCTCGATGGCATACAGGGCCGCTTTGAGATTCAGGGTATCGATCGAGGTTTCCGGCATTAAAACATCGGCACCGCCATCGATCAAGCCGCAAGCCTGATCGCGGAAAGCCGCCACCAACTCCAGAAAAGTCACGCTGCGCAGAGCCGGGTTGCTCACATCCGGCGAAATCGAAGCCGTGCGCGTGGTCGGCCCCATCGACCCCAGCACATAACGCGGTTTGCCATCCACGGCTTCCTGAGCATCCGCAGCGGCCCGCGCCACTTGCGCCGAAGCAACGTTCAAGACATAGGCCTGGTCTTCGAGGCCATAATCGGCCAGGGAAACGGCATTGGCGTTAAAGGTATTGGTTTCAATCAGATCAGCCCCGGCTTCGAGGTACTGGCGATGAATCGCCCCAATCACATCTGGGCGCGTCACCGACAAAACATCATTACAGCCCTTGAGGGGATGGGGATGCTCTGTATACACCGAACCGCGAAAGTCGGGCTCTTGCAACTGCCAGCTCTGAATCAGTGAACCCATGGCCCCATCCATGACCAGAATCCGTTCATTTAACAGGGTCTGAATCGGGGTGCGCATAAGGAGCCTCGCTACAAGTTAGGGTGTTGCATCATTGTACGCACTGCGCCATAGAGATGGATAGTCTGGGAGATTGTCACCCGCAAGCAGGTAGGTGTAGCAGTAGTATTCTAAACACAATCTCTTTTATAATTAATTCAGTTTCATTTGTTGATTTTAGCTGCAAGGACATCCCAATCATGCCGTTATTTCTGATCCGACTTGTCCCTTGGTCTCTGAAACTGTCACACGGTGTTTTTCCACTGTACTTGGAGCACGTCATGAAGCGACTGTGGTTCCTTAAACGGGTGGTCATCAGCCCATGAATCGGATGCTCCCCGCCCTGTTATTCGGCCTCAGTGCCTGCCAAATCCCGCTGCCGATCGGCCTCCCCACCGAGCCAGACCTCCAAGGTACCTTTGTCTTCCCCCCCACCACCTTGCGTACCCAAACCATTACCGCAGATAAAACGACCATCACCCTCAGTTACCCCCCTGGGCATCCCCAGGCCAAACAACCCATCTTGTCAGGGTTAGCCAATTCCGAAGGCCATTTTATGCTGCAATGGCCCGATCAAAACATACCCCCTCAAGGGGAGATATTTTTGTTGCAGGCCGCCAAACGAGCAGGACGCACGGGCAAAGACATGCTGACCCTCAGCACCTATGTCCGCCGGAGCGCCAATGGCTGGGAAAGCATCACGGGCAATACCTTGCGTCTCGATCCTCTCACAACGGCATTGGTCACCCTCGATACCCACCGCGAAGAACTTACAGCCATTGACCTGCTCAGTGCGGTACAGACGATCGGTCAAGCCCCCACCTTAGCCGGTGTCCCTGCCAGTACGGTCACCCAAATCCATGGGCTCACCCGCTGGTTATTAGAACAACAGCAGGATCCACAACACTTCGTCGGTTATGCCAGCGGCACCTTCTTCCCGATTCGGCCTCCGGCTCTGACCTTAGAGGCACTGCGGGCCACGGGCAAATGCCCCGGCTGTGACCTCAGCCACCTCGACCTGCGCAATGAAACCGTCAGCGGCGTCGATTTGCGCGGGGCCGACCTGACCTACAGCAATTTGGCGGGTGTCACCCTGCAAGGCAGTCAGATTGAAGAAGCCCGTTTTGACGGTGCCAACTTGGGCTTGGCCCGCTGGTTTAATGGTTTTTACTGCGAAGAGCGTTCGGTCGGCAACTGTTATTACGAATTCCGGCCCAGCCCCAGCACTGGCCAAAACTGGGTACCGGATGTGGCCCAAGACCCCAAAGGTCTCACCTGGGTCGTCTGGAGTGAACACCCTCACGTTTATGGCCGCATTTATGCCCCGCTGGGCAATGCCCTTACGGCCCCCTTTCAGCTCGATGAAGGAGAAGTCGAACTCAGTCATCCCCCATCCTTAACCTATAGCCCATCAGGCGTCTTTATTGTCAGTTGGGAACAAGCCACCCCTCGCCACTTTAAAGGCCGCATTTACAACCCGGATGGCAGTCTTCAAGGCGCAACCTTTATGATCAGCAATAGCACCTACAATAAAAACGCCCTGAGTTTAGCGGCCGATGCCCAAGGCAGATTTGTGGCTGTTTGGGAGAGTGTGGACCAAGACGGAGACGCACAAGGTATTTTTATGCGACGCTTCAATCAGGAAGGGGTCGCTTTGGACGATACAGAGATACAGGTCAATACCAACACCCAGAGAAGCCAACTGAATCCGGCGGTGGCTATGAGCCCGGACGGGCGTTTTGTGATCTCTTGGTACAGCAATCCAACCAACAATAACCCACACATTGCCGCCCGCACTTATGCCGCCGATGGCACACCTTTAAGCGGCGAAATTCAAATCTACGCTGGGCAATCGGCACAATCCAAAGTACAAATGGATAGTACCGGTAATTTTGTGGTTGCCTGGCAAAATTCAACCAGTTTATTCATACAGCGCTTTGCCATTGACGGCACTCCCCTGAGTGAAGTCTATCGTGTCGGCGATTTTGCCAACGGCAGCAGTAGAGCCTTGGATATGGCCATGGACATTCACGGGCGCATTGTCATCGCTTGGCATGGGCCGCCTTTGGTCACCGGTGACTATTATGACGTGATGATACAACGCATTTCACCCCAGCTCACCCCAGTAGGAACTTCACAACGTATGGTTGACTTTGGGCGTCATGAAGCCGCCATCGAAACGGCTTTGGCAGACACGGGGCAAATCATTGTCAGCTACCATGTTAGTCCCTTATCGGGAGGGAACCTTGCAGCCACAGTCAAGCGCATGCACTTTTAAAACACGGGTAGTAATTTTTTGAGAATATCCTTTATAATTTAGAGAGTTTTCCATGTGTTGTTTGGTTCACATCCCCTTATCTTTAGCTGTAAGGACATATTGACTCATGCGCTTCCTGCTGTTATGTCTCGCCCTCAGTGGCTTAAATGCTTGCTCTGCGGTCAACGTGTCACCCTCATCCACCTTCGCACAGGTGCAAACGGTCAACTCAACCCTGTCTGGCAAGGTACAATTCCCCGCCCGTTTTCGTACCCAAACGTGGTCTGATATTGCCCAAAACACAACGGTTTCCCTGGTCTATCCGCCCGATCACCCCCAAGCCAATCAAAGCCTGATGACCGGGCTCACCAACGAAACTGGCCAATTCACCTTGCAAGACCCGGAGTTTGTCCCGGAAGACAACCTCGTTTACCTGCTCGAAGCGGCCCGTCGTCTGAATGATGGCCCCAATGACGCCTTGGCCCTCAGCACCTACGTGCGCTGGAATGGCACCGTCTGGGAAAGCATCACCGGCACATCGGTTGCCATTACCCCCTTAACCACTACCCTGACGATTATGAGTGATCTGAACCCCGCTTTGCTCCCCAGTTTGACTCTCAACTCGGTGACGGCAGACACCCCCACTGCTTTGGGGGATATCTCCGTAGAGACCATCACAGAACTCCAGAATTATGTGTTGGCCATTTTGGCCGAAGGGTATGACCCCACCACCTACCTGCGTTATGACACCCCCACCGCCAGTTATTCGGTCACACGCCCTACCAATTTACCCGCTCAGGCCCTGCGCGATTTGGGCCATTGCCCCCGCTGCGACTTACAGGCCAGCGACCTGCGCAACCTCACCGCCCCCAACGCCGATTTAAGGGATGCCAATCTGCGTTATGCCGACCTGAGCAACGCCGATTTGACCGGAGCCGATCTCAGCAATGCCGATTTGCGCAACAGCAATTTGCACAATGCCACACTCACCCAG
>DLGM01000151.1:3257-9740 GCA_002482705.1 Cyanobacteria bacterium UBA7694 | reverse complement strand
CCGTCACTTGGCCAAACAATTTCAACGCCGCCAAAATGAAAAGGTCTATACCGCTTTGGTGTGGGGCGTCCCCACCCAACCCCACGGCATTCTCGAAACCAACCTGGGAAAAAGTACCCGCGATCGCCGCCTCGTGGTCGTTTATCCGCTCCACGGCGCGGTGGGCAAAGTGGCAAAAACCGAATATGAACTGATTGAATCTTTCGGCGATTTTTCACTGCTGCGCGTCACCCTCCACACCGGGCGCATGCACCAAATTCGTGTCCACTTGCAGCATTTGGGCCACCCGATTGTCGGTGATGTGGCCTATGATGGCCTCACAGGGCTCCCTCAGCACTATCAGCCCGAGCAACACCAATGGCTGCCCGAACTGCTGGCACTGATTCCCCGCCAAGCCTTGCACGCCACTGAAATGCGCGTCCAACACCCCATCACCCGTGAAGAAGTACATATCCAAGCCTCTTTGCCTGCAGATATCCAAGCCGCGATCTCATGGTTGAGAAATCGACCCGTTGGGATGATCACAACGACACAGGTATAATGCACCAGAGGTACTTAGCCCGTGGATAAACGTCTATTTTTTACGCTCACCTTTGCCCTGTTACTCGGGGCCATGCTCTTTCAGCTTTACCTCATTTTTGAGCCCTTTTTCAGCTCCTTGTTATGGGCCGGGATCTTAGTCACCTTAAGCTATCCGTGGTATAAAAAGCTGTTGGCGCGGATGCCCCAGCGCCCGGAAATAGCCTCGCTGCTCATGTGCACGGGTTTAACACTGCTTTTGTTATTGCCTGCCACACTGGTCTTGGTGCTGCTGTTCCAGGATCTCAGTAAAAGTGCTATCAACCTCTCCAACTCCGTACAGAAGCTCGATTTTAATACGATGATTAACCACCCGCTGGTGGTCAAGGCCATGGCTTTTGCTTCGCAATATGTCGATTTATCCACTATCGATTTGCGCACTGCGGCAGTCAACACCGTTCGCAGCTTAAGTGAATTTATGCTCGAACGCTCCCGCGACTTTTTTGCGGTATTTTCGGGCTTTTTTGTGCTCGTAGCGCTCATTGAAATCAATATGTTCTTCCTTTTCCGAGATGGCAGACGCTTTGTCCAGTTTGTGGGCAATCTGATTCCCGTGGCCGCTGAGCAAAAGAACATGGTCATCAAACGCGTCAAAGAAGTGATCAATGCGTCTATCTATGGCAGTGTCGTAACGGCGGCAGTGCAGGGTGGCCTTGGTGGGATCGCCTTTATTGTTTTGGGTTTGCCTTCCGCCATTTTATGGGGAGTGGTGATGATGATTATGTCTTTCCTACCGCTGGTGGGACCGTTTGTCATTTGGATGCCTGCGGCCGCCTGGCTGTTTTTTGATGGCCATCCGATCAAGGCGATTATGTTGGTACTCTGGGGCGTTTTGGTCATTGGCACCAGCGACAATATCCTGCGCCCGCTGTTGATCAGCAGCGTCAGCAGCGAAGGCAACCGCCTCAATACCTTGGTGTTGTTCCTATCGGTCTTGGGCGGCATTAAGGTGTTTGGTTTCTTAGGGATTGTGCTTGCACCTCTGGCGATTGTGTTCACATTAACCCTGCTGGAATTGATGCAAATGGCCTTTAAGGGGCCAGACATGGCGTTGGTCACTGGCCCCGAAGAGCCCCCTACAACCTCACCCGCTCAAGACATACAGCCCCTCTCATTGCCGGTAAGCACACCCGACACAATAGAGGAACCGCCCCATGTCTGAACTGTCCCCTGCACTCCAAGAGCACCTCAGCCAACTCAAAGGGCAAGCAGGGTTTGCGGCCAAACATCTGGGCAGCGGTCAGCAGATCGTTTACGGAGAGCGGCGTTTCTTGGCTGCCAGCACCATCAAATTGCCGCTGCTGGCAGTATTTTTGGCTGATTGGGAAGCCGGGCGCATCCCCCCAGATCCCCTCCCCTTTGACCGCAACCAGCTCGTAGAGGATTCTCCGGCGATGGAGCCTTTGCCTCAAGGCACCCCGGTTACCTGGCTGGAGCTGGCGCGCTGGATGATGGTGGTCAGCGACAATACGGCCACCAATCTGGTCATTGAACAGGTGGGCTTTGAAGCCGTACGTCACTGGCTCGATCGCTGCCAACTGCCACATACGCAGCTCAACCGTCGCATGGTCGATCTGGATGCGCGCGCCCGGGGCGTTGACAACTGGACCACCCCCGGTGAGATGCTGATCTTGCTAGAAGCGCTCGTCAGCCACCACGTACCCGATTTATCCCCGCAAGGGTGCCGCCTGCTGCTCGACATTTTACAACAGTGCCAAGACCTGGAAAAAATCCCTTTTCACTTCCGCCCTCCGGTACGGGTCGCCAATAAACCGGGGGAATTGCCAGGCACCCGGAGCGATGTAGGCTATGTGTATGATGGCCAACACCGAGTGGTGATGAGCCTGTTCACTGATCAGTTGGAGGATGACCTGGCAGCAGATCTGTGGTTGGCCGAGCTGGCGCAGTTGTTGTGGCAGGAGCTGACGGGGGGCTAGCAGGGCTGGGGCGCAGGGCACAAGATTTTGTGCCCTTGCACGGCCACCGAGCAGCCTCCTGGTAGGCGATATAAGTTCGGAGGAGCTGTCCAAAGCACTTCCTCCGGACGGGCGGGCACAAGATTTTGTGCCCTTGCAGTGCCCTTACCTTGGCTGCTTCCTGCTTCCTAAGCCCTGTTCTCATGCAACGCGTAACTTAACCTTTCATTATCTTATTGTTATTCTTAAATTAACTTTTAAGTTGCAAGTTTTAACCCTTTCCCTGCGATATACAAAATTAAGAAAACTAAGTTCTCATTGAGACAAGTTTAAGGAAGGGTTTAATTCATGACCGCCATTGCACCTGTTCAATCAACCTCCTCCGCAGCTCTGCGCCCGGTGCAATTCCATCTTGATCCCCACCGCATTTATGATCATGTGCGTCGTGAAACCCCACAGTACAACCAAGATAAGGTGGTCTTCACCTCCCGCGTGGCCAACCCCTTTGGCCCCCATATCCCCGCCAGTGCATTTAATATTCCCCCCATGGAAGCCCCGCGTCCAACAGTTCCCGTTTCGGCCCCTAAAGCCAGCCTTCCCGCCACTGATACCCCTCGCGTCAGCGTGACCGAGCGCCTGCGCAACAGCTTTGGAAAATATTGGTCGGGACAAAAAACTGCTGCTGCGGGCCTGGGGCAAACCATTGCCGGTGTGGGTCGTGCGACCCTACATGCTCCCATGGCCTCACTCGAATTGATGGGCCGCAGCGCCGTTGCCATGAGTGGTGGCCAAGTTACTTATGCCGGTGCCACCCCCGTCGACCGCATGGGTGCTGGCCTGAGTGATACCGGTCGTGGCCTCACCACCCTGGCGCAAGGCAGCGCCCAAGCCATGCTCGGTAGCCTCGAACTGACAGGGTATGCCGCTGCTGCGGGTGTAGCCGTTACCGCCAAGGGTGCGGGCATGGCCGCAGGCGCCGTCGCCGTTGCAACCCGAGGCATGGGCGGCACTCTCAAAGACACCTTCGTGGGCGAACAATTCCTAAGCGGCTTTCAACTGGTAGCCGGGAAATAATCCCACCCCAAAAAAGTGCCCCCAGATGGGGGCATTTTTTTATAGCCTGTTAGTGTATCCCTAACTTGCTGAGCAAAATACGTTCTTGTTCCACATCCAGACCCGTTTTGGGGGTGGGCCAACCCTGTTGGGCATACCAGCGCCATGTGGTTTCTAAGGTCGCCACAAAAGGCGTTTCCGGCGACTGGAAATCGCGCTGATAACGACTGCGGTCGAACAGACGGGGAGAGGGTGTCGTTAAGGGCAGATCCTGCCACCACTTCACGTCGTGCTCTTCCATTTGGCGGGGGGAAATGGGTACCCGGCGCACGGTGCGCTGGGCCTGTTCCTCTAAGCGCGTGAGCATCTCGCCAAAAGCCAGAGGCGCATGGGTCAACACCTGATAGACCGATTCCTTGGGTTGCTCACCCAATAAGGCTTGGCGCAAAATGGCGGCAAAATCGAGGGCATAGGTCCATTGAAAAGGCACGCTCAGGTCAGCGGGTACCAGCATCTTTTCCGCATGGCGGGTGCGCCACAGCCAATAATAAAAGCGGTCGGTGGGATCATACGGGCCATAAATGAGGCCCGGACGAAACACCACGGGGTTGAGTTCTGGCAGTGCCAATAACGCCCGTTCACAAGCGGCTTTGCGCTCCCCGTAACTGAACATGCTGCGATCTTCAGCCTGTTCAGGGGTGCAGGGCAGGGTGGGGCCAGACTCGGTCCACACCGTGTCCTCTGGCAACTGTTCAAAATCATACGCGGAAATGCTGGAAATATAAAGATAACGGCCCACGCGGCCAGTCAAAGCTTGAGCAAGTGCACTCAAGCTCTGGGGATAATAACCAGAAAAGTCGATCACGGCATCCCAATCGCGGCGCAACACCTGGCGAATGGAATCCGTTTCCCGATCCCCCAACAGATGGCGGTATTCGGGAAATAGCTGAGGATGGGTTCGCCCACGGTGAAACAGCGTGACCTGTAATTTAGATTCCGCTAACAAGCTTTCACTCAAATGACGCCCAACAAATTGCGTGCCGCCTAGAATCAAGATTTCTTTCATGATTGATACCTTCCATTCCCTTTTAGTATGCCATGGCAATCCCGGTATGTTTGCGATACAAGCCATTTAAGAGGGAACATTTATGCAGCGCATCACGTCATGACTGATTCCGTGAGGTTAACCGTTATGAATCAGCATTTGCATGAAATTCGCAAAATTTATCTATTTTCTGGCACCTGGGTATTTATGTTGTTTATTCCCATTTTGGTGCCCTATTGCCACAGCCTGGGGCTGGGGATGCAAGAGGTGTTTTTACTGCAAGTGCTATTTGGCGCGGTTTCAGCGCTGTTTGAAGTGCCTTCCGGGTATATTTCTGACCTCTTTGGGCGCAAACGCGCATTAATCCTTGGTGCCTTGCTTTATGGGCTGGGCATGACTCTGTTATGGCGCGCAGACAGCTTTTGGGAGCTGGCTGTGTTTGAAGCTCTACTGGGCATTGCCATGAGTTTGGTATCGGGCACCGATATTGCCATGCTCTATGACTGGATTGCCAGCGACAGCCGTGCGGCCTCGACCAAGCTGCTGTCACAACACCAGATGACGCAGGTGGTCTTTGAAGCTATTGCCGCGCTGGTGTGCAGCTTATTGGTGCTGGGATCGTTTCAACAGGTACTGATCGCGCAAATGTGGGTAGGGTGGATCCCCTTGCTGGTGGCCTTCACGCTCAAAGAGCCAACCTATGCCAAGCTGGATAAAAGCCAACACCGAGAAAACTTCCGTTTGGTCATGGCCCATATTTTTAAAGGGGATCCGCTGCTGCGGCAGGTCTTCCTCAACTACATTTTCTGGAGCCTATCGACCTATATGGCCATTTGGATCTACCAGAAACAATGGGAGCATATGGGCATCCCCATCGCTTGGTTTGGCGTGATCTGGGGCAGTTATAATCTCGCCATCGGTCTGATCGGGCGTCAGGTTCCCCACCTCGAAAAACGCTTTGGCGCGGTGCCGCTGTTGTGGGCCATGGGTACTTTTCCCGTGATGGGGTATGTGGGCTTAGCGGTGTTGACCGGCTGGGCAGGCGTCTTTGTCGCGCTGTTCTTTCATGTGTGCCGGGCCATCGTCCAAATTTTGCTGCGCGATGCGCTCAACTGGCGCACGCCCAGCGCCTTCCGGGCCACGGTCAATTCGCTGGTGCAGCTCGGCTTCCGCCTCGGGTTTACCGTGCTCGGCCCGATCACCGGGTGGAGCATTGATCGCTTTGGCACCGGGCCAGTCCTGTGGGCCTTGGCCCTCTTTTTTGCGCTCATAGGCTGGCCGCTACTGGTACCGCTGAGCCGTTCAGCTCAGGAGGTGGATGCCACCCGGCATACGACCGTTTCTTAAACGTCTATAAGCATCAGCTAATTCAAAAACATTTTTAGCTGATGGTTTAATTTAAAGATTCAATTTACTTTTATTGACAAAACTTTTTATCTGAACTATTATGTTTGAGTTCATGATAAATACCAAGCTTGAGTCAAAAATGTGCGTCAACCAAATATAACCTATCAGCCTATCATTACGGTTTTTCATTGGCTCCTGATTAGCTTTACGGCACTGAGTCTGTGCGCTTGTGCAACTGGGCCTAACGACCATGAGGAACAGCTCAACAAACAGCTTGAAGATTTAGCAGCCAACCATGGTATTTTTGTGTTTTTTAAGGGAGATCCTCTACGTTTTTTTCATCCAAGCTGGAAAAACCCGCCCGTTAGTGTACGCGCCGAAGCTTTATCCCACCATGACAAAAAATTCGTTATAACTGCACTAAAAAAGGCCCTGTCAATCTATCCGCCGTCATTTGTCAGCAAACATATCGGTGCAATTGTACTCCTCAAAAAGTTTTCTCTGTACGGGTATGGGTATGGGGGGACTTATACAGTATTTAAA
>DLGM01000151.1:0-3217 GCA_002482705.1 Cyanobacteria bacterium UBA7694 | reverse complement strand
AGGCAAGGTCTCGGACGAGGATTTTGTCAATCAATTTATCGACAGCTTTCACCATGAATTCAGTTCAGTCTTAATGCAAATGCATAATTTCCCAGAAAAAGAATGGCGAGCTGTAAACGGAAAGTCATTCAAATACAACTATGAGGGTGAAGAGTCTCCTGGTTTTAAAGCCCTACAAAATGACGACATCTCCAGTGAATTCTCAATACACATGGTACGGCATGGTTTTTTGAGTGAGTATGCCATGAGCGGCATAGAAGAAGACTTTAACGTCTTCGCAGCCGTGGCTTTGAAAGATCCTGAATGGATGTCCGAACTGGCTGTAGATCACCCCAAAATACATCAAAAACTACAGCTAATGCTCAACTTTTATCTCAAAATAGATAAGGGATTTGCAAAATCTGAACCTTTCAAATTTTATCAGGCAAAAGGGCTTTTAAAACTATAAGGACATTTTAAGATTTAAAGCCAACAAAAAAGCCCCCGCGCTTGTGGGGGCTTCCCAAGGTGTTAATCAGTCTCCATCAGATTTATAAAATGGCGGTCTCCATATCGCGGGGAGCAGGAGCACCCCCAAAGTTGCCGAGATCGTGGGGCGGGCGACCCATTCCCCCACCACCGGGATGCCCCTTCCCTGCCAGCGGCCCTTGAGCCTGTAAATCGACAAACTTTTGACGCTGTTCGGCGGTCAAGAGGTCATGAATTTGCACCAACTCGCTCAGACGCCCGTCGGCTTTGGCTTCTGCTGGACGCGCACTGGCCAAGAGGCTTTGCACCGTGGCCACATTCGGGCTGTCTTTGAGCAATTCGGCCACCAGCGCTTGATGCTGGGCCTGTTTGGCGGTCAAGTCAGCATCACTGGGGGCCGTTGGGCGATTGGCCGCACGCAGAGCCGCCAACTGGGTCGCCTGCGCTTCACTCAAGCCCAGGGCATCCACCAACGGATCGGGGCGAGCCGCATCGGAGGCAGGACGCTCGGGACGGTCCACAGCGGCCGGGCGATTGGCTTCACGTTCTGCAACTTCAGCAGCAAGGGTCGCTTTTTGTTCAGCGGTAAACACCTTGCTGACCGCCACCCAATGCGCAGCCAAAGCCGCCGTATCTGGCTCAGAGCGGGTAGGCTGAAGGGCCTTGAGGGCATCCACCGTTAAGGTAGCATTCAAGAAGGCCTGTTTAAATGCTTCCTGTTGGGCCGTACGCGTGGCCTCATCAGGTGCTTCGGGCTTGGGTTGAGCACTTTGGAACTCACTTTGCAGCGTTTGTAACGCCGTTTGCTGAGCTTCAGTCAGGTTTAAATGGGCACTGTGGAACAGGCCCATCAGAACAGGGCCTCCCGCACCACCGGGCCCGCCTTTCCCCATATGACCTTTACCGGGGCCACCCCGGCCCCCACGCCCGCCCTCTGCCAAAGCGTCAGGCGCGGTCGTGCCATTCAGCGTAAAGACCGAGGAGCTGGCTTGCAACTGTTCATTGCCAAGATTGCTGGCGGCCAAGGTATCGACACTGCCACTGCAAGCGGTCAAACCAAAAGCCAAAGACATACTCAAAACCAGAACGGGAAAACGAAGGGTTTTCATCGGGGAAATCTCCTTTGAAGGTGGAATTGATTTGAGTATGCCCCCGGTGCGTGAACCCCAGATGCCAATGGTGTAACGGCCATGTAAAACTATGTAAATGGCCGTTAACAATCACGGCTAATAATGCCAAGGGAATTCGGAATAATCCTGCGGGCGTTTTTCTAAGAAGGCATCGCGCCCTTCCTGGGCTTCCGGGGTGCCATAAGCCAAGCGCGTGGCTTCACCCGCAAACAATTGTTGTCCCACCAGGCCATCGTCAATCAGGTTAAAGCCAAACTTGAGCATGCGCATGGCCGTCGGCGATTTGCTGTTGATTTCCCGCGCCCATTCCAAAGCCACTTTTTCCAGGTCGGCATGGGGCACCACTTTGTTGACCATACCCATCTCAAAGGCCTCTTGGGCGGTGTAGTTAAAGCCCAAAAAGAAGATTTCGCGGGCGCGCTTTTGCCCCACCTGGCGGGCCAAATAGGCCGAGCCAAAACCAGAGTCAAAGCTGGCCACGTCCGGGTCCGTCTGTTTAAAAATCGCGTGTTCTGCTGAAGCCAGCGTCAGGTCACACACCACGTGTAAGCTGTGGCCACCACCCACAGCCCAACCCGGTACCACGGCCATAACAATCTTGGGCATAAAACGGATCAGGCGCTGCACTTCCAGAATGTGCAAACGGCCCAAACGGGCCGGGTCAATCGCCCCAGGGTCACCTTCGTATTTATACCCATCTTTGCCACGAATGCGCTGGTCACCCCCGGAACAAAAAGCCCAGCCGCCATCTTTGGGGGAAGGGCCATTGCCGGTGATCAAGACACAGCCCACATCCGACCACTGGCGGGCGTGTTCTAAGGCCTGATAGAGCTCATCAACCGTATGCGGGCGAAAGGCATTACGCACTTCCGGGCGGTTAAAAGCAATGCGTACGGTACCCTGATCTTTGGCGCGGTGATAGGTAATATCCGTAAAGGCAAAACCGGGCACTTCATCCCAGGCCGTGGCATCAAACAGCGGAGAAATCGACGTCATAAGGTCACCTCAAAATCGGAAGCTACCCCAGTATAGCCCCGGTAGGCCTTGAGACGGGCTATACTACAACCATGCATATTCAAGAAAATCCGGCAGCTGTACCGGTGCATTTTTTCCGTGCTCTGGCCGAAAAAAACTACGCACGGGCCTGGGGCTGCTTAAGCAGTCGCAGCCAAGAGGTGTTTTTACACCTGCTCGCCAGCGCCTTTTATGATCCCACCTATAGCGCAGAACGTCTGCGTCACGACTTTGAAAGCGGTGAAGGCTTGGCCCGCATTTATTGGAGCCACTTTGCCAGCCAAGTACAGCTTGAAAACTGGCTCAGCTTGACCTATAAAGCCCTCGGATCAACTGGTGACAATCTGCTCGTGGAAGGGCAACCCGCGGGCATCAATTTGGTGGTCGTGCGCGAAAATGGACGCTGGCGCTTTGGATATATGGAAACCTTCCGCGACGGTTAAGCAACCCTCTGTTCTAAAGGCCCCTGCTCGGCAGATAATGAAGCAGAGCGTTTGCTTCCCTATCCAGTCGCCTGTTACGAGGTAGCCCCATGCTTGCAGCCAACCCGCCCTCTGCCCTGAAACTCTGGTTTATGGCCGCCCGGCCCCGCACCTTGCCCGCCG
>DLGM01000089.1 GCA_002482705.1 Cyanobacteria bacterium UBA7694 | reverse complement strand
AGGCAATGGCTGCCCCCAGACCGGGCCGCCATCTGGATCAGCCACAATCCGGAACAATTGCGACGGGTCACCACTCGGATTATCCCCCGCTAAGGTCCTAGAGGCTCAGCGGGCACTCGCCCTCAGAAATCTGGGCCGATCTGATTGGCAGCTTTGACGTAGCTTTCTGCAAAAGGGATGCAGCTCTCGTTTCTTCAGCCATCGAAGGCTTGACGAGGCCAGCCACCTGCCTGAGTTTTTAAAAGCCCATGTGAGCGCTCTGCCTAAATTTTGGAGTGACAGAGCCCGGTACGCATATGTACCGGGCTCTATTGTAGCTTAAATACTTTACGGAACAGCAGGTATCCCCGCTAAAAAGGGGTAACGCTGCAGCACCTTTTGACTCGCCAAATCAATATCCGCAGCCTGTAGCTGAGACTGGCTCATATAAAGCATCACAACTCGGTGAGGGGCAACCAGGGAAAACCCTTTGAGAGACTCAACCTGGGAAAGCACAACGCGGAAACGTTTGCCATTGGAATCAGCCAAGGCAATGTCCTGATGATCCTGAGAAGTGAGGCGGCCATCTTGGTTCGTATCTTTACTCACCAGTGTATACACCACCGCTGTCGCAGGTTTAACCGTTGTAGTGTAAGCTTGAGCCGGCAAACTCTGAGACTCAATGATCAAGGCTTCATTGCC
This sequence comes from Cyanobacteria bacterium UBA7694, assembly GCA_002482705.1. Lineage (GTDB taxonomy): Bacteria > Cyanobacteriota > Sericytochromatia > UBA7694 > UBA7694 > UBA7694. Next base: position 5,133 of record DLGM01000089.1, on the reverse strand, counting down.
GGGCTTTAACCAATAAAACTCGTGGGTAGCAGTATCATAAAAAAGGTGGTTCCGGGTCGAACTGGCCTCTTTCGAACTGAAGCTGGCGCGATAGTCCTGTTGGGCTTCTAGGGCGGCCACCAGCACCGACGTACCAGCCACAGGCGTAAACTGACTCAATTTCAGCTCTGTTTTGCCTGCTGATGGCGGACGTATCTTGGCCACATCTTCTACCTGATGGGAAACCAAACGGTCACGCACGGAAAAACCCAAGGCAAACAGGACAGAAGCCAAAGCTAAAACACCCGCGAACAAAATGATCAGGCTGTTGACCCGCCAAATCCAGGTAAAAATACGCCCCTGACGCATGTTTAACGCATCCGTTCAAAACGCATGGTCGCCGCCGGACAGCTCATATCGTCATCGGCCTTACAATTTAAGGTCAGTACCTTGCCATTTAGCTGCCCGGTAAAACGAAAATTGACGCCACTGTACCCTTCAGCCTGTGGTGCATCAGCAGACAGATTTTTGGCACTTAAGGTTAAAGGGGTCCGGGTCAAGGCATGGGGTCCAATCATAAATGAAACCTCATTTTTGGCTGTAATTTTGAGCTGGGTGACAGCCACTTTAAAATAAACAATGCCTTCAGCAGTCTCATTTCCTGCATACTCCCCACTGGGTTTTGCCAAAGACCCTTTCAAGCGTAGATAATGGCTGGCTTCCGGGGCATGGGGGTCTTTCCAACGCCAATCGCCTTGCCAAGCCAAGGTCGTTTTGGCTCCTTTCCCAGGCTGCTGGGCATGCACGGGAGCATGAAGGCCAACGAGGGTTAACAACACAAAAAGAAAAGGGCGTTTCATAAGTATTCCTCAGATCTGAAAACACAAGATGCATTTATTCTAGCGGGTCTGCCCCGGAGATGCATCTATTCGCTATACACCCTGTTTTGTCATCATTTGTATACAATTTACAGTTTGATATACAAAACAGAAAATAACTATACATAGTTATATGTTCAAACACAAATATGCACATATAACAAGACAAACACATATTAACACAAATAAATTTATTTATTTGGCACAATTATATTAAATATAGCTTGTCACATCTCACCAAATCGGGCATACTCAAAAATGCGTCCTTGTTTGTTTACAGGATCGCATTTTGTAAATTTCGCTGATACGAAGACGGGCTCCCGATTGAGGAGCCCATTTTATTGTGTCAGTGATTTACTTCTTGACTTTTTGCTTACGCAGACGGATGCTCTTCGGCGTAATCTCAATCAGCTCATCATCCTGGATATAGGACATGGCCTCTTCAAGGGTAAAGGTCCGGGGCGTTTTTAAAACCACCATATCATCACTGCCTGAAGCCCGCATGTTGGTCAGCTTCTTGGCTTTGGTGATATTGACCGGCAGCTCTTGGGGGCGATTGTGTTCGCCCACCATCATACCCACATACACTTCGGTACCCGGTGTAATGAAGAAACTGCCACGATCTTCCAGGCCTTGGATTGAATAAGCCGTAGCGGTGCCGGCTTCCATCGAATAAATGGCGCCATTGCGAATTTGGGGTAGATCACCACGATAGGGACGGTATTCATCAAAGGTGCTGTAAAGAATGCCTTCCCCTTTGGTTACGCGCACATATTCTGGCGCAAAGCCGATCAGGCCCCGGGCCGGAATCGAGAAGGTGAGAATGCTGCGGTTTTGTTCCGTGCTGTCCATTTTCACCATTTCGCCCTTGCGACGACCCAAAGCTTCAATACAGGAACCAACGGCATCACCCGGCACATCGAGCACCAAGTTTTCAAAGGGTTCATACTTCTCGCCGTCAATCTCTTGCAGAATGACGCGGGGACGGCTGATCTGGAATTCGTAACCTTCGCGGCGCATGTTCTCGATCAGAATGCCCAGGTGTAATTCGCCGCGGCCACTGACTTCAAAGGAATCGGTGGTATCACCGTCCTGCACGCGCAGGCTGAGGTTGCTCAGGGTTTCTTTGTAGAGGCGGCGACGCAGGTGACGGGAGGTGATGAATTCGCCTTCACGCCCGGCAAAAGGACTGTCGTTGACAGAAAAGGTCATTTGCAAGGTCGGCTCATCCACTTTAATCATGGGCAGGGGAGCGGGATTGAGAGGGTCTACCAAGGTTTCACCAATATTGAGTTCACCTAAGCCGCTAAAAGCCACAATATCGCCGGGCACCGTTTCTTTCACTTCGTACTTTTTCAAGCCTTTAAAGCGATAAATTTTGCCGACGGTGGCATTGCGGAGCGCGCCGTCATCCCCTGAAATACCAATGCGTTCGTTGACCTTCAGGGTGCCCTGGGTGATGCGGCCAATGCCGATATGTCCAAGGTACTCGTCATAGTCGATGTTGGTCACCTGCAATTGCAAGGGCGCTTCGGGGTTTACCTTTGGAGCTGGCGTGTGCTTGAGGATCAGCTCATACAGGTCTTTCATGTTGTCGGTGGGATGCTCGGGGTCCAAAGTGGCAAAGCCAGAAACAGCGGAGGCGAACACCAGCGGGAAATCGCATTGCTCTTCATTGGCACCCAGTTCGATGAACAGATCCAGTACTTCAGCAGCAGCCTCATGGGGGCGGGCAAAGGCGCGGTCCACCTTGTTGATGACGACCATGATTTTAAGGTTTTGGGCCAGCGCTTTGCGCACCACAAACCGGGTTTGGGGCATGGGGCCTTCGACAGCGTCAACAATCAACAGCGCACCATCGACCATACCGAGCACGCGCTCAACTTCACCGCCGAAGTCGGCGTGGCCTGGGGTATCAACAATATTGATGCGGGTATCGTAGTAGTCAATAGCGGTATTTTTCGCCAAGATGGTGATGCCGCGCTCACGCTCAATGTCATTGCTATCCATGACGCGTTCTTGTAATTTTTCGTGGGGCTGGAAAGTGCCACTTTGGCGCAGCAGACAATCCACCAGGGTCGTTTTTCCATGGTCAACGTGGGCAATCACCGCAATATTGCGGATGTGCTCCTGTTCAGTGCTCATCGGGTATACCTAAAGTTTCAATGGGATAGTTGTGGGGGCTGAAGCCCCTTATTCGTGGGAGGGGATGATCCTTGGCTCCGACCTGCTGCGTTATGGCCTTAATCGGGCCAAAAGAGACGCATTCAGGACAATACGATAAGGCATTCTAGCATCAATGCTGCATTGTGTGACAGGGGATAGAGAAACAAGAAAAAGCCTGTAGCTGCCGATAAGAGAATCAACCCCGATACCAAATACGTTTCATAAGGATGTGTGCCCCATGGCCATTAACAACAATAAACCTGTGCAACCCATGCAACAGGCTGGCGAGTCGCTGCAAAAGATGAACAAGGTGACCAAAACCGCCATTGAAGCCGTCACAGATAAAATTTACGATGCAGATGGTGACAAAACCTCTTTTAAAGACGTGAAAAAAGCCGCTGATCAGCTTTCCACATCTGAAAAAGTGGCTCTTGGTGCAGGCATCGCTATGACGGGGGGTGCCTTGGCTGCCGTTAGCCTGATTGCTGAAGAAGGCCTCGAAGTCGGCAAAAAGATCGGCACAGGTGCCGGGGAAATAGCCAAAAAGACCGCTGAAGCTGTTCAGAAAAAATACAGTGAACCCCCTGAAAAGAAAATGGCTGAAGCGCTTGAAAAAGAAGGTCGCAAAATTCTGAAGGACTTAGAAAAATTCGGCGACAAAATGGGCGATTACATGGATAAAAAATACAGCAACCCCCCTGAAAAAAAGGCTGCTGAGCATCTTCAGAAGCTCTTTCAAGAAACACATAAAGGCTTAAAAGATATTATTAAAGACGCCTTCTAAATCAGGCTATCAGATAAAAAATCCCCGCTTAGGCGGGGATTTTTTCATTCAATGCTCCAGTGTCTTCTATCTCTGTAGACATTTGCCCCTATTGTCCCTAGAAACGGGATTCACATTCCGGCTTCGGAAGTAGATTTCAGCCACTGTAACCAACAGGCGCGATAATGGGTTTCAACCTCTTGGGCAAAACGGACACCGTTACACACTGGCGAGGCCAGCAGATCTTGGCGCAATTGTGCGCGCAATTGCTGACGCAAGGGAAGATCTGCCGCTAAATGTATCACCCGCTCCCGGTAAGCAAGTGCATCTTCAGCCATCCATTCCGGGTGCCCCAACACCTGCAAAACGCTGCTCCCCACACGGCGTCCCGTCAGGGTCACAACCGGCACCCCCATGTAAAAGGCCTCAAAACTGGTCACCCCTCCCCCGTAGGGCCAAGGATCAAGGGCGATATCCACCCGTTCATAAAACCATTGCAGGTGATCCTGCGCGGGCAAGGCCCCCACCAAATCGAGACGTTCCGCGACTCCAGCCGCCGCAAATACAGCCCGGATCTCCTCTGCCCGGAATGGGTCATCCAAGCTCGGGGTTTTTAATAATAAGCGTGCATCTGGCAATGCTTGCAAGAGGTCAGCCCATACACCCAAAATGTGGGGCGTATATTTATTCAAGCTATTGGCGCTGCCCAAGGTCAAATGCCCCGTTGCCAATTGTGGGCAGGGGGTCAGGGGATACACCTGTGTGGGTGGCGTCCAATGTAAAAAGCTGGAAAGATATAAAACCGGCTCGCGGTATTGAGCAGCCACCTCTGGCGGCGTCAGCCACATATCTGAAAAAAGACCGTCCATATGGGCGATGCCGGTTGAGAAAGGAGGATTGGTGCCCCCACTCAATTGCACCGGCGCCAAACGCTGGGCAAACAGGGGCAAGCGTTCGGCATTGATCAACCCACATAAATCAACCAGAATATCCACCTCATCGGCAGCAAACTGCCGAGCCACCGCCTCATTGTCTTGCCCGGCAACCGACACCCAACGATGGGGCAAAGCCCGCAGCCAGTTTTTCCACGGGCGTTCACCGGAGCTGTCATCATAAAAAATCACCTCGACCTGGGCCGGATCATGGTGGCGAAACAGCCCGGCATAGATGGCAGCCGGAGTATCATTGCCAAACTCCCGTGACAGATACCCCACCCGCAAGGGACGCTCTGGATTCCGGTCCCGCACCCCGTGATAACAAGACTTGCCTGGGGCATATACATCCCCCCAGGTCGCCAGCGCAGCGATCAGCGCATCGTCGGAAACGTCCTCCCGTGCAAAGGCCTGT
>DLGM01000105.1 GCA_002482705.1 Cyanobacteria bacterium UBA7694 | reverse complement strand
CGGGTGAGCAGCGTCTGAGCCACCCGCAAGCCATAAATATCGGCCATTTGGGCATACAGGTGCATCAATTGGCTTTGCCCCACGGCAGCCAGCAGTTGTTTTTCGGCCAGGGTGCGCTTGCGCTTAAAACAGCCGAGCTGCTCCCAACCGGCTAAGACGGCCCCGGAGCTGACCAAAATGACCTCCATACCCTGGGCGCGCAGCAGCGAAATCTGACGCATTAACTCAACCAGACGGGGTTTACACAGGCGATCTTGCCCAGCAGTTAAAACACTGGTGCCCACTTTAATCACAACACGACGGATAGACATGGGCTCCATTATAACAAGGGCGCAGCATCATCGATAATGGCATCGTCGGCCCTGCATCGCTTATGATGTTCAAGGAGGAATACACCATGAAAAACACCCTACTGACATCTTTCCTGGCAAGTGCCCTGCTCTTGAGCAGTTGCAGTCAGATCAGCAAAGAAGAAATTGTCGACCGTGCAACCAATGCCGCTATTCGTGGGGCCATTACGCTTGTCATCCCCATTACCCCCCAACAAGAAGCCCAAATTGGTGAAGCCACCAAAGCCCAAATTTTTCAACAGATGAAGCCCTATACAGCCACACCAGCTTTGGTCAGTTATGTACAAGGGATTGGGAACCGTCTGGCCCAGCGCGCCAAACGGCGCAGTGAAGTGAATTATCAGTTTTATCTGGTAGAAAGCCCGGATGTAAATGCCTTTGCCATTCCCGGGGGTGGGGTCTTTGTAACCACCGAAGCACTCAAATATATGCGCAATGAAGCCGAATTGGCAGCCGTGATTGGCCATGAGATTGGCCATGTGGACGAGAATCATGGCACCGAGTCGATTAAGCGGGCCATGTTGTTGCAAAACGTTGCAGAGGGAGCCCTGAGCACCAATGACCCCCAATTGGTCAAACTCTTGGCCTCGATTGTGCTTGACCTAACGCTGAAGGGTTTTAGTCGTGAACAGGAACGGGAGGCCGATCGGGTGGGGGTTGAATTGGCTGTTGCACAATCTTATGCCCCAAGTGGTTTGACCGGGTTCTTAAACACCCTCCTGCAACTTTCCGGCGGAGACCCAGACGGGCTGTGGGCCTTTGTGGCCACACACCCCGGCTCGGCTGAACGGATTGGTTTACTCAATACCTATATCCGTGAGAAGGGTCTACAGCCTGCCAATCCAGTCCTCAACGAAGCCCAGTACTTGCGCCAGATCGCCGTACTGCCGCCCAAGCTGAAAAAAAACAAATAAAAAAATGAATCTGTTGTCAATGCATATTGATTAACATGTTAAAATATGCTAATCTGTAATTGATGGGAGTTTGCAACAACCCCATCACAACACACAGGCGTAAAGACAATCCTTTGAATCTTTAGGCTCAACTACCCCTAGCCCGGACCTCTGTGGTTCCGGGTTTTCTTTTGCGTCGGGGCGGATTGCATCCGCCCTTGTTCGAAAACGGGGCACCGAATTCGATCCCCCTGCAATTATTCGGGGAAATACCATTCCTTCAAAAGACGGCGGACCACTTGGGCCAATTTGTGGGGGTCGTGGCGGGCATAGCCCTTTTCTTCGAGGAGGTCTTCAAAGATCCACTGGGGTTTCCCCGTCAACGGCTGAGGGTCACTCTTCCAGGTGACGGGATGGGAACCCTCTTCGGCATATTTTTGACGGATCTGGGGCCCTGGCAGATGGTTATTGACGAGCACATAATCGACCCAATCGCGCTGCCCGGAATGGGTATACAGGCTTTCAAGGTAATCTTGGGCATCGTATTGGGTGGTTTCGCCGGGCTGACTCATGAGATTGCAAATAAAGATACGCGGAGCGGATGCATTGAGGAGAGCCTCGACCATTTCAGGAAAAAGCAGGTGAGGAATGACGCTGGTATATAAGCTACCCGGCCCTAAAATGATGGCATCAGCCTCCTGAAGCGCCGTGATCACTTCTGGCAAAGGCTTGAGATCATCGCCAATCAGCGAGATNNATAATAACATCAACCTCCTAAAACACCATAATCACTTCTAACAAAAACTTAAGATCATCACCAATCAGCGAGATACGCTGAATACGCCCCCCATAACGGGTTATTGACGATTCACCAATAATAATTGCTCCATCATCCATATTGGCCTGGAGCACCACATTGTCCAGGGACACGGGCAAGACCTTGCCGCCAATCGCCAGAACCTTGCTCGACTCCTGAATCGCACTTTGAAAGTCGCCCGTCACTTCGGCCATTGCTGTTAAAAACAAATTGCCAAAGCTATGGCCGCGTAAATCGCCCTGATCATCCCGGAAACGGTGGTTAAACAATTCGGCCAATAAGCCCTCTTCATCTGCCAAGGCGGTCAGGCAATTGCGAATATCGCCGGGGGGAATAATGCCCATTTCTTTGCGTAAACGGCCACTGCTACCGCCGTCGTCAGACACGGTCACAATCGCCGTCAGGTGGTCAAACACCCGCTTAAAACCGCGCAGCAGCGTGGACAGCCCAGTGCCTCCGCCGAGAGCCACAATATTGAGATCTTCCGGGCGACGCTTGCGTTGCCCAGAGCGGTAACGCGCTTCGTCTTTAGAAATGTCGCGGTGTTTTTCGAGCACATAATAGTTTTTCTGGCGTAAGACCCGCGCCAGTTCGCGGGTGATCGCCACCGAGCGGTGGCGGCCCCCGGTACAGCCAATCGCCACAGTCAAATTACTTTTGCCCTCTTGGCGGTAATGGGGGATTAAGTAGGCCAAGAAATCAAAGAAGCGGGTGATAAATTCTTGGGTCACGGTCTTTTGTAATACATAGTCCTGCACCGGACGATCCAATCCGGTATGGGGCCGCAGCTCTGGGTTATAAAAAGGATTGGGCAAAAACCGCACGTCAAAGGTCAAGTCGGCATCCATGGGCACCCCGTAACGATAACCAAACGAGGTGACGGTGATCACCAGCCCGGTTTGGGCCGCCTCCTGGCCCATCAGTTGCTCAGAAATAGCCTGCTGTAGCTCTTTGGCCTTCATGCGCGAGGTATTCACGATCAAGTCGGCCTGTTCGCGAATATCCCGCAAACGCTCCTTTTCCTTTTGGATCGCTTCGAGCAAACTCATGTCTTCTTGTTGGAGCGGGTGACGGCGGCGGGTTTCG
>DLGM01000066.1 GCA_002482705.1 Cyanobacteria bacterium UBA7694 | reverse complement strand
AAAGGTACGCCACAATGAGCGCCATAGGGAAGGTGAAACCGTCGCTTGGCTTTGAATTCGCTGGAGTTTGTCATTGAGGAGAGGCACTGTCTGCAATGAGTAAGTCCCATCGCCATTTTCACCAAAAACCTTCAGCACTGCAGGTGTGAGATCTTGATATCGCTCTGGTTGTACCACCCAATGATCCAAGAGGTTTTGATAGTGTAACAAAACCCGTTGTAGTGGAATTAGAGCCTCTATATGGAGCACTTGAGGGGCATATAATCGCTGCTGCACATAGGCTCGCTTCCAATGAGGGGTGGAACGCTCTCAACGTCTCTCTAGTTCGTGATGGGGAATGTGGGTGGGTGGGCAAAGGGTAAGTGCTTGGCACAGACGCGCCTGGGGTAAAAACTGGGGCTGTTGAGGAAGATGGGGCATACCATTCCGCCAGCGCCCTGTCACAGGGTGCCAGCAAAAACGGTGCAATTGCACTTCGGAAGGGGTTAAACAGATGCCATATACCCATTTGTGTTGGTTCAGTGCGGTATAAGCAGGGGATAATAACCAGTGTTGCTCTTGCCCGGTATAAGCTGAACAAAGCCCTTCACTTACGATCCAAAGCGCTTCGCGTATCCAGGCCGGACAATCTGGACGTGCATGGCATTCAGCCACAATTTGTGGGGCTGTTAAGACATGTGTTTTTGGGGCACTTGTCCTTAAGACAGTATCTAGCATTGCACTAAGACCTTACGCAAGGTCTGTTCCATTTCGGCGAAACCACCTATCAGGAACATTCTTTTTGGCTGCTTAGCTCGTGAACGCTGGCCGCGCAGCCAACTGCCGAAGGGTTCGCAAAAGCGATGGCTTAACACCCCCATGGCGTCGACATGTAACAGCGGTAGATATTGAGGGGGAATGGGTATTGGGCTGGCTTCGCCATTGACCGTAATGGTCTGTTGTTGAGAAAGCAGAATACATTCCTGAAAAATGGCTTGCCCTTGAGCATCTCGCTCAATGAGACAGCGAACCTTGTCTCCTTGTTGGGTCGTAACCGTCCAAATGCCCATGTGGTAAGTCTCATCTTGGGGAGACGAGTGGTTTTCTTTGTAAAAACGGTAGTCGTCCCGGTTGAGGGGTTTGAGGGTGGTACGGGTACGGGTTTCGATATCTAAAGTGGATTGAGCCAAGGCAGTGACCGGCCAAAAGGGCAAGATTTTGTTTTTTTCTTTGGCAGATGAAGGCAGATCCGTGGGCAGTTTCTGAATCATTTCATTGCCGATGTGTTGTTCTAGCAACTGAGATATGAGTTTTTCCCAATTTTGCAGCATAATTGCTTTTAAACTTTCTTCTGGAACTATGCCATGGCAATCAATCTGCTCATGTGCGTAGGCGTTCAGCAGCTTTAGCAAATGATCAAGTTTGGAGTCAGCAGACTTTATGCTTATTGTAGCACTACTGCTGAGATAACGCTCAAGAACCTGAGGATGTTTCTCCTGGGCTTCGTGTAAGAGTCTGTGGTGCCACTGGTTGAGCACATCATTTTCGAAGCTGCGGCCAGGCATATTGGCCCAAATTTTGTAGACTTCGGGTTGTTGAAGGGTTTGCACCAATTGTAGGCTCGGGGCCAGCTCAAAGGGGAGTACATCAGGATGCTCTTGGCTTAAGCTATCTAAGGCTAATAACAGGGCTGAGATCTGTACAAGCTGTGCTTGGGCTTGGGCGAGTTGGGGATCTTGAGCTTGGTACTGAACCGCTGCTAGACCAAATTGTATCGGTGTCCGTGGTTGCATAGAGCCCCCTTTACGAGTTTGAAAGAGGTTTTCTAAGGCCAGTATTAAGCGATCACTGTCGGGTATTTGTGAGTGAAGAAGTTGGCTCACTTCTTGGGTAACGGTATAAGCGCCCCCAGTTTCTTTGTCCAGCATGTGCCACTGCCCCTGGCGTTGTTCAAATAAATAAAGGCTGCCCTTTGTGGTGCTGGTTGCGCTGGGCACAAAAGCAGCAATGTGTTGGATGAGGTTTTTCCCTGCTCGTTGGGTCGTGCGGGGGGTAAAAAACCAAGTTTCACCATGGAAAACGAGTGGCACACAAAAATGGTGTAAAAGCCCTTCTTTTTTTATATCTTCGAGGTCGTATTTTTCATACTGGGCATAATGTTCACCCGTGACCTGAGTGTGAATATCAAACTGATAACGGCGTAACAATGCCTGATGAGCAGTTTGATCTAACGGCGAAAGGGTGAAATACAAATAACAGGTTCTTCCGCGTTCAGCACCCTGTTCTTGGCTGTAACAGCTTTCAACCACCATTTTTTGTTTGTCGGCATCATAACTGAGATCGGTCAGAATGCTATTAAATCCGGCAAGAGAAAAGACCATAGGCTGATAACGACACAAAGGGGCTTGCAAATAGACTATGGCGTCGATGTGTCGACCCTCTTTACTGGTCCCAATCAGGTGTAAAGGGCGTTCAGGAACCAGCCAATCGGGCAGGGCTGGCATAGGGGTGTCTTCTGCTGACAGGTTGGTGATTTGATCTTCCAGTTGCCGGGCAATAAACAAGGGGCCTGTATTTGCCTGGGCTACCTCGGGTGTAAAATACAGGCTGCGTTCTAGGTTCCCTTTATGTTGAGTGGGTTTGGGCGTTTCTGTGGGGGGCAGAATGGTGGCTTGGTAATGGCCAGTTGTTCCCGGAATACGCCAAGTAACAGGGCTAATGGGTTCAAACGGTTGATGACTGGGCTCCTGAAAAACAGAGGCTGAAGAAGGATTGACAGAGGCCGCAGGATTTATTTTCCCTGACTCCGGTAGGGCTTGTTTTAAAAGCTCTAAGCGCTGGCGAATGGCTTCTTGTAGCCGCATGCGCTTGTCTTTGCGCTCAGGCGTCAGTAGATGGGGATCAATGGCCAAAGAAAAGGGAATGTCTTCAAAATAGCGGCGCATCTGGTCCAGTTCGCTCAGATTGAGTTGCTGTAACAGACGGTGATCGGCCCGGTCAATGAGCTTGACATACAACGAGTTATAAGCCTTGTTAAAGGCCATCTTGGCCATCGGCCCTAACTGTTCAATGGTTTCACGGGTCGCAGCTAAGAAGTCACCGATATAACCTCGTGCTAGCTCCCAATCCTGTTCTACTTGCTGGTAAGCATCAATGCGTTGTCCCAACCACAGTGCCTTAATTTTAACTATTTTACTTTTGTCGAGCAGGGATAATTGAGCAACATCTTCGTCTTCAATCCGTTCAAATTGGGTCATTAAAGCCTGTAGATCATCAGTGCTCAAATGGCGCAGGGTAACAGGCGTCAAAGCCTTCAGTTTTGCTTTGAGGCCCGTGATTAAAAAATCATATAAATTTTGGGAATTAACTGGGAATTCAGACGAAGGCTCTGAAAATTCTTTTTTCTTTTTAGGCTTTTCTGTCGATTGGATCAGCGATGAAAATATGTCTTCAGTGCCAGAACCAACTCCAAAACGCAAAGCATTCATGCGCTGTTTAAAGCTATTTTCCTCTTCGTTGAGTTCTGCCTCTAAGCCTGTCATATCATCGTTCTCCATGGTCTCCCCCATCGTTTAAAAATATCTGCTTATCTACCACCACGGCGATTTGACATGAAGAGAGCAAAGCCTTTATAAATACTCAAAATATCCCCATGACATATTATTTTTCACAGGGTTGTATAAATCAGCGACTCAGGCAGACCTCTTTAAACCATAGGTTATCAAGCTCTAACTCGCTTTTAAATTAGAAAAAAACTCCTACAGAGGTGATAAAATCACCTCTAGTTATATACCCTAAAGATCAAATGCATACAAATGAATCCTTAAGGACTATTTTGAGTCCAGCTTGCCCAATGAGAAACTTGAGCATTATATGGAGAGTATGATGGATTTTGGAAATCAGAGATTAAGGTTTGATTTGTTCCATCCAAATTCATAGTATATATATTGTATTTAGGAGCCGTTATAGCAGATGAGTATATGATTTTATCTCCATCGGGCGACCAACTAGGAAGCCCATCAATCAAAGCATTATTTGTTAATCTGGTTTGATTTGAGCCATCTGCATTCATCAGATAGATTTCACTATTCCCATCGCGATTTGAATGAAATACAATTTTACTCCCATCTGGTGACCATGATGGGTCGTTATCTTGACTGGTGTTATTGGTTAAACGCACTAAGTTCGTCCCGTCGACACTCATGACATAGATTTCATCATTACCGTCGCGATTTGACTGGAATGCAATTTTACTCCCATCTGGTGACCACGAAGGGCTGCGATCTGCACTGATGCTATTCGTTAAACGTATGGGGTTTGTTCCATCTATATTCATTGCATAGATCTCATCATTACCGTCACGATTTGATCGGAATGCAATTTTACTCCCATCTGGTGACCATACGGCTTCAATATCATTAATGCTACCATTATTTGTTAAACGTCTAGGGTTTGAGCCATCACTATTCATAATATATAGCTCAAAAACACCGTTACCATCGCGCGATGAGCTAAAAACAATTGCTGTGCCGTCAGGTGATAATTGTGCTAAAGCATCTGTTGTTTGTGTGTTTGTCAATTGTATACGAGATGAACCATCAGGATTCATCATGTAAATTTCCATATGCCCTGTAAAGGCATCTGTACTGAAAAGTATTTTACTTGTTATATTTTTTTTAACTAAAAAATTAATATCATCACTATTTTCTGGGCCAACACTAATCATCACTGGCTGAAGGCCAAAAGGAGCTTCTGGTACTTTGACGCGAAGCTCATTGGCACTTACAACGGTGACATCGTTGATTGGTACCGTGACCTCACCAAATTTCACCACATTACCATCAGGATTGGCATGAAAATTATTACCAGTCAGAGTAATTACATCACCTACTGCTCCTGAATTGACTGACAAAGTGCTTAAAACAGGGGTGGCTGGAACCAGCTCAATATTGCGAGTTAACTCAGTACCTGAAGAAAGGGTAACACCCTCAGAAGGATGATAGTTGACAGTGTAAGAAGTGCCACCAGTAACTGTCGTATGTAAAGTGAAATTCAACCAAGCATCTATCACGCCCAAATCATTTACAGCTACTTTGGGGATTAAATAATTACCATTGCCCTGATTGCTGAGCAAAGGGCTGCTGGGGTCAATGACGCGCAGTTCAATACGATCTGTACTGACTAGGCCGCTGATTGCACCTTTGATGGTGCCAGGTACAAAGCGATAATCTGCCGGGTTTAATTCAGAAAAATCAAAGTTATGGGCTACCAAATCATTGTGCAAAAGATTCGTATTGATGAGAATGGGATGACTCTCCGTATATACGTAAGACCCTTCACCCGTTTTGCCGCTAATTTGATCAACAAAAGCCTGAAGATCTTGCAAGGTAAAGGCCCCTGAACGGTAAGGTGTAAGCAGTTGATTGCCCCCTGTTGCCAATAACCAATACAGAGGAGTAGTGCGATAAGATATTTCCACTTCTGCGGTGACCGTACTCAAATCAAAAACAGTTCCGATCACGGCCAGTTCTAAAGGGGTGTTATCAGGAGACGAATCCAACCCAAAGTAAAGCGCACGGGCTTTGCCATAGGGCACATCTGAAAACACCAAAATAATTTCATCATCTCCCGTCACAGATAGATAGCCATCGCCATCAGCTCCTTCTGCCAGAATTGCATTTGGAAATGAAGGATTATTCCCTGAAATATCTGGTGCAGAAATCATGGCCTGTACACGCTGGAACCGTGTCGGAGACAATGCTTGGGTTTTAAAACCGGTATTTCGAGATGCCAATTTAAGCTTAACGATCAAACGGGCCTTATCTGATAAATTATCTGACAACACCTGCGCTTGCCCAGAAACCTGGTGTTTATTGTGCTGTTGAGTCTTTGAAACAACCTGATTATCTCTCACGATAGCCTGACCTGAAGTGATTGTTGTGTTCACCTGTGGAATTGTACAAGCGACCAGCAAAAGGCTAAGACTCAAAGGTCTAGACGGAATCTTCTTTAAGAGGTTGCACACAGTGAGATGTCTAACGTTCACTAAAACAACCCTCCACTGCCGGTGACTGTGCCCGTACCATGCTGAACTTGAACCAAAATCGTTTGTGAAACAGGAGGGTTCACCCCATCGTTCACACTGCAACGCAATTCGTAAGGGCCACCAGGCACCGCAGGTGCAGTCCAAATATTGGTAATGTCTCCAGATGTTCCTTGATTTCCTTCAGGAGGTGTACAAGTTTGTTCTGGAGGACATGTGCCTGAACCGCCACCACCGCCTCCTGTTTCAAGGAATACGCCAGCGCTCTCACCCACCACATCCCATGTGACGGTATGGCTGGGGTTATCTGCGTCGCTGAATGAACAGGTGAGCAAAGTAGGGTGTAATAAGCCAATAATGGGATTCAGAGATGCTGTGAATGCTGAAATGACGGGCGGTTGATTAACATTGCGGTTGACCGCCATACTGGTGGCTTCATTGCTTTGGTTATCAATCACTTTGGCAGTCAGGTTGCGAAACCCACTGAGCACTGCGGTGGTATCCCAATTATACGTATAGGGTGCTGATGTCACCTCTGCCAAAAGGGTATCCTCATCATAAAATTGCACTTTGGCAATCGGGTTTCCGCTACTGACGGTAGCCGTAAGCGGTATAATTGCAGAAATGGGGCTGGCAGGCACACTGAGGCTGACCGTAGGCAGAATGTTAAATGCAATGCCCGCACTGGTCTGGCTACCCACCTGAACGGTAAAGTGACCATTCGCCGTCTGGGGCACGGTAACCACCAATTGGTTACCACTGGCAGAACTGATAGGGGCCATAACACCATTGAGGCGAACCGTGTTTTCGGCCTGAGTGCTTGAGAAACCTGTACCTGTGAGCGTAACACTGCTGCTAACCATTCCGCTATTGGCACTCAGATTACTGATCACTGGCGTGACATTAAAGTTAGTGTAAACGCGCAACTGGTTTGATACAGTTTTGAATCTGGTTTGATACTGTATCAAACCAGATTCGGTTTAAAACGGATACTCAACCCGAATGAGCTTATAGTACTGCTTACCGTAAACGCCATTAAAATGCTGAATAACGGCTGTTTGAACTGCGTTTGAATGAGCTATTCCTTTAAACCAGAGCACCCGGCCAGAGTCAGCCGTATTCGTATCAATGACAGCAGTCCAAATGTCACGCCCATCCCAGTATTCCACACCGCAAATAACATGACAATAACGCAGGTCCCACGGCTGAGCCGGTGAAATAAGTAGATTCCAAACCCAGGCTTTATCATAAACAATGCCACATGCCCTGAATAGACCAACGGCCAAAACGGCGTAATCATCGCAGTCGTAGGAGATGGACCAGTTCTTGGTTTCTAGCCGGTTTTGTGAAACCCCTGGGGGGTTGTAATAGTCATCCATGCCGAACCAAGGATCTTCTTTATACGGCATCAGACCACAATGCCTATTGACGGCTTCTATTGTGGCCTTTGAGACCCGACCATCTGACCCGGCTTGCCCCAGTACAGGCAAACGAGACTTGGGGGAGGCGGTTGCTCGTTGCCTTGAGATATATTGCTTACGTGCCAGTAATACGTTTACAGCAGCTTCAAATAGATCA
>DLGM01000090.1:2780-19818 GCA_002482705.1 Cyanobacteria bacterium UBA7694 | reverse complement strand
CCCTTCTTAGCACTTTCGCAGCAGCCGCTTCCGTTTCCATGCTCGTAGCTTGCGGCCCCGCCCCGACCCAGACCCCCGATCCCAGCGCCAGCCCCAGCGCCAGCGCTGTTCCCTCCGCTACTCCTTCGGAAGAGCCCAGTACTACTCCTAGCGCCAGTGCTGAACCCAGCGCTACTCCTACCGCTAGCCCTAGCGCTGAGCCCACTGCCCAGCCTTCTGCTAACCCCAGCGCCAGTGCCACCCCCACTCCGCTGCCTAGCGCCACCAGCGACATCTCCGTTATCGAAACCACTACCTTCAACGGTAAAGTTTATGATGACACCAATGCTCCTCTTGACGGCGTAAGCATCACCGCTAAGTCGCTCAACAGCAGCGTTCCTTTCGAAGCTACCACCACCACCGCTGGCGGCACCTACAGCTTCAACAACGCTCCCTCTGGTGTTCAAATCGAAATCGTTGCTAGCCGCAGCGGCTTCACCACCCGTCGTCGCGTTGAAGTTCTGAAGTCCAACAAACAAGGCGATCCTAACGCCAACAAGTACGACTTCGGTTCTGACGGTTCTACTTCCGGTTCCAGCGGCTCTAAAGCTAACGCTCTGAGCGACAAACCCGAAGTTATCATGGTCACCCCCGGCCGTAATGCTTCCGGCATCGACCCCAAAACCAGTTTCGTGCTGAAGTTCTCCGAGCCCATGGATCGCAACAGCGTTGAAGATGCTTTCTCGGTTCACACCTACGAAGATCAACAGCTGTCCATCCACAACAACGGTAACATCAACACCTACAAACAACTGAGCGTTGGTGGTTTCACCGACGGTGGCTTCAGCACCGCTTCCCTGATCTGGGACGAATCTGACTTCACCGCTACCTGGAACAGCGACGACACCGAAGTGACCTTCACCTTCGCTGACGAAAAGCTGCTCCCCAGCGATAAAGATAGCGATAAGGTGCCTGATTACATGGCTACCTTCTACGCTGGTGGTTCTGCCAAAACCCTGAAAGACAAATCCGGCATCCTGCGCCGCGATGAGTGGTTCAAACTGACTGACGGTGACTTCGAAGGCTACTTCAAGTTCGCTATCCGTACCGACGAAGTGAAGCCCAGCGTCAGCAGCGTGATTGCTACCAGCCTTGAAGGCGGCTCTCTGCGTGGCGACAGCATCAAAGTTCGCTTCAGCGAGCGCATGCTGGTTGACACCAAAGCTGGCGACATCGGTGCTAGCAACGCAGCTCTGAACACTGATCTGAACATGAGCCCCCTGAACCCCAACCTGTACACCGTACTGGTTAACCCCAATGGCTCCCCCAGCACCTACAACTGGGGCACCACCAATACCGGTGGCGCTAGCTCCGTCGGTGGTACCGTGGTCTTTGATGCTGACGACCTGACCCGCAAAACGGTTCTGTTGTTGCTGCCCTCTGGCGCTACCACTGCAGCCATCTTCAACCGCAGCGATGTGGTTAAGGTTACCGTTTCCAGCAGCATCGTTGATCCCGCTGGCAACACCCTCGAAAGCCGCAACAGCGACAAAACCACCACTGCAGGCTAAGCTTTACGCTTCGCTTAACGTAGGTTAAGTCAGGGGGGAGAGAGCAATCTCTCCCCCCTGTTGCTATGTATCGGTAAATTTAGAGGAACATTCACGATTGTAGTTCGTCGAAAATAGCGGGGTGATTAAGCTGCCGCCCGATTCGCTGGTCTGTTACCATACAGGTATAGCCCCCATCACTGACTGAGGTACTTGCACCTATGAATAAACATGCACTGCTCACCTGCTCTTTGTTTCTGCTGGGGGCTTGTGGTCCGGCCCCGATAACATCATCATCACCACAACCCACTGCTTCGCCCACGGCTCAGCCGAGTGTGAGGCCTACTGTTCAGCCGACGCCAATGCCAAGTCTGACTCCAACGCCGGTGCCAAGTATAAACCCCACCCCGACTCCGACGGCGACACCCGTACCTCTACCTACTTTAACGCCAGCTCCAACGCCTACACCTGCGCCGACTACAGCTACTTTACAGGCCCAAGTCTATGATGACGAAGGACGTTTGCGCACCAACGCTACTGTGAGGGTGATTTCTAACAGCCCAACTATAGCTTATGAAAAAACGATGACATTGGTATCTGGACGCTTTGAGTTAACCGACGTACCGGTTAATGTCTCTCTTGAGGTACAAGCTAGTGACGCTGGTTTTACTACACGCAAACAGTTTGTGAGTCTAAATCCTGGACAGACTCGGAATTTACAATTTAAGGGTGCTTTGTTTGAGCTTTCCAATAGTCCAGAGGTTATTGCTGTGCAGCCTAGTGGTCGCCCCATTCTTGCTACAGAACCGCTAAAAATTACCTTTAGCGAAAACATGGACCGTCGTTCTGTAGAAGAGGCATTTGCTATACAGGCGGAAGACCAAAATACCGCATTTTTGGTAGATGGAACACCGATTATTTATACTGAGTCGTATTTTGGCGACCCAACGAATGTGGTGTTTGAAGCCGGACAATTCAATCTGACTTGGGATGATGGGCGTACTTTTGTGATTACCCCCAAAATCAGCTGGCCAGCTACTACCCGCAGCAATTTTCGTGTCATATTTACCTATCAACCGAGCCCTGGAGTAGGAGGTGTAATACGCGATGCTGGGGGAACTGCTGCTCGTACCCCACTGGATATTCAGGTCAACGAAGATGAGGATGGCAACCGAATTGAAACGTCTGATGGGCCCTTCTTTTTGAATAACCGTAATGAGCCATTTTTACCCATTACTTTGGACAGTAATTTTAGTAGTGCTGCAGGCACCGTACGTAGTGTGAGTCTCAATGGCAATAATCCTTCAGGAGACAGTATACGCGTGCGTTTTAGTCAGCCATTGGCTTTACAGTTGCCTAATGGGAGTAATTTGCCAGCAGATGAAAATGCGGGAGCGCTGAATGCCAGTAACTATCGTCTTGATTGTGGTAGCGGTGTAGTGGATATGTCTATTGCCCAAGCGCGTTATGTAGCCAGTGATGAAGTTGAGGTGCGGGTAAGTCCTACTGATGAGTTATTCTCTTCTGGCGATTCTTGTAGCGTCAATATTAGTGGTGTTACAGGCGTTACAGGGCAAAGTTTTCGTAGTTATAATGCAACCATACGGGTTTTATGATACTAAGTTCTGAAATTGAATTAATTCGTGGTTTATTGCGTCAGAAGCAATTTAAAGTGGCTAATCAGCGTGTTGCTAAGCTTGTCCGTCAATTTGAACAAGACCCCGACGTATTGTTGCTTAAGGCTGAGTGTGACTATAAAGAAGAGAATCTGCCTGAGGCTCAGGACTACGCTGAGCGTGCTTGTCACCTCCATGGTGATCCTTGGCCAGAAGCACATGCCTTGTTGGGAAAGATTTATGGAAAGCAAAGTTTGATTCCTCAAGCCTTAGAATCTCTAAAAAAAGCTCTTGAGCAAGGTTGGGATGAAAGTATTACACACTTAGCCTATGGTCGGTTATTAATGGATTTAGGGGATATGCGTACAGCACATAAACATCTTTTTCGTGCGTGGGAAAAAGATTCTGATGCTATCGAACTAGGTACAAATCTACTTTTTGCGACGATGGCAACCCCGGGTATGACAGATGTTCACCGAGCAAACTTATTTAGGGCTTGGGCAGCACAGGTAACGGATCCGCTGAAGCCGGAAGTGCTCTCCTATCCTAACACCCCTGATCCGAACAAACGTTTGCGAATTGGTTATGTTTCAGCTGATCTTCGCTATCACGCTGCTGTTAATCCTATATACCCTCTTCTGCGTTTTGGAAACCGAGATGCATTTGATATCTATGTGTATTCGCAGGTCAGAGACAAAGATAAAGATGAAATCACATCTGTGTTAGCGGAATCGGTAACACATTGGGTTGATGCTCAGAATATGTCTGATCGGGAATTGGTCAGACGTATCCGTCAAGATCGGATCGATATCCTCGTAGATTGTAGTGGCCATACTCAAGGTAACCGCTTAACTGTTTTTGCCTATAAACCTGCTCCTATTCAAATCAGTGCTTTTGGCTTTATCTTTACTACCGGTATGAAGGCGATGGATTATCAGTTCTCAGACACAACCGCCACTCCACCGTTTCGCGAACCCTTGTATACCGAGCGATTAATTCAGTTGACGACTCAAATCCATTGGCGTCCGATTATGCCTAGTTTAGAAGAGCTGGATGTGCAACCCCCTCCATGTGAAGAGAATGGTTATATTACATTTGGTTCGGGGAATGGAACATTTAAACACAATGACGAAGTCATTGCTCTGTGGGCTGCGATTCTGAAGCATGTGCCGAATTCTCGTTTACATTTTAAACATTTGATGTTTGGAGATCTTTGGTTACAAAAGTGTTTTCGGCAAGCTTTTTCCCAATTGGGCGTTGAGCCAGAGCGAATTCTATTTTCAGGGGCAACAAAGCCACTGGAGCATTTTCAATTTTATAACACAATAGATATCGCGCTTGACCCATTCCCCTATACAGGGGGAATGACGACCTGTGAAACATTGTATATGGGAGTTCCGGTGATTGCTTTAAATAGTGATGGCATTCGTACTAGCCAGTCACTGTTGGCTGTAGCTGGCGTTTCGGAGCTTATTGCTGCAAATAAGGATGAGTATGGCCGTAAAGCAATTCAATTAGCTCGCAGCCCCCAAGCATTATCTCAATACCGTCAAACATTGCGTTCCAAACTTATGAACTCACCTATAGCAAATACGCGAGCATTTATCTGGGAAATAGAGCAGGCTTATCGGCATGTATGGCGTTTATGGTGTGAGGAAAAAGTTGAGAGATAAAAAGATCTGTTTTTTCAAAGATTAACTACTGGAGTACACTTTATGTCTCTTTCTACCGAAGCACTTGCACAGCACATTAAACAAATTGCCACGGCTATCAATACTGAAAATTACACAGATGCATTAGAACAGTGTGATTTATTTGAAAGGTTTTTCCCTCAACATCCACAACTTTTTTATTTCCGTGGTGCAATTGCAAGTAGTCAAGGACAGCTTAAAGAAGCTATAGATTACATGGAACAGGCAATTGCCTACGGTCCTTCAGAATGGCCTGAGGTGCATTTTTATCTTGGTAAAATTTATCGTTTACAAGGACAACAAGAACAAGCAATAGAGCATCTAGCTCAAGTTACCCATCAAACTCCTGAAAATGCAGATGCTTGGTTTGAACTTGCCCAATGTTATATAGATGCGGGACAAATGGAGGCTGCTTACCCGTTTATACAAGAGGCATTAACCCGTAACCCTGAGCATCCAGAATATCAAAATACGCTGTTGTTTTATCTTCCCGCAATACCCATGCTGAACGATACACAACGTAAAAAGATTTATCAGCAGTGGGCTTCTCGTTATACGCTTCCGTCTCAGCAAGTACGAGTTAATCAGTCTGAACCGGAGCGCCGATTGCGTATTGGGTATGTTTCAGCAGATTTTCGGCAGCATGCAGCTGCAAATAACCTTTACCCACTTTTTAAGCACCATGATCGTAGTCAATTTGAAATCTTTGCTTATTCGCAGCAAGAGATTACTGATGATTTTACCGATTGGTTTAAAAAGAAAGCTGATCATTGGCGTGAGATTCAGCATCTAAGCGATACTGAGCTAGTTGCTCAAATTCGTAGTGACAAAATTGATATTTTGGTTGATTGTAGTGGTCATACGGCTGGTAATCGTCTTCGTGCTCTATCTTATCGTCCTGCTCCTATTCAAGTGAGTGCCTTTGGTTTTGTGTTTACAACAGGCACAAAGGCGATTGATTATCAGTTCTCAGATGCTTTTGCAACACCTCCAGGAAGAGCCTCCCTATTTACAGAGCGTCTCATTCATCTACCCAGTCAAATCCATTGGAAACCTTTAACAGAGGAGATTAGGGATTTACCTATTTCATCTTCACCCAGTCTTAACAATGGTTATATTACTTTTGGGTCAGGTAATGGCAGTTTCAAACATAATGAATATGTCGTTAAGATTTGGGCGGCTATTCTGAAGCAGGTGCCAAACTCTCAATTACATTTAAAAAGCGCACGTTTTGGTGATTTGAGCGTTCAAAGCATGTTTCGTAAATCATTTCAGAAACTAGGTATAGGCCCTGAACGCATCTCATTTAAAGGCACCACTCCTGCTGTAGAACACCTACAATTTTATAATACGATTGATATTGCTTTAGATCCTTTTCCCTATACGGGGGGGATGACCACTTGTGATGTGATATATATGGGTGTTCCGTTAATTGCGTTAGATGGTGATGGTATTCGCACCAGCGTGTCGCTATTATCATTGGTAGGGGTACCCGAGTTAATTGCAAAAACACCAGAAGAATATGTCTTTAAAGCAGTGGCTTTAGCAAAGAATCCGCAGCGTTTAACTCAATATCGTCAACAACTGCGTTCAGGTATGCAACAATCACCAATTATGCAAAGCCTTCCTTTTACGCGTCAGGTAGAAACTTCTTACCGTATGATTTGGCATCGGTTATGTCAAAACCAATTACCCTCTAACTAAATGAGTTGTCATGACACATATTTGTATTATTGATGCAAATGTCAGTCAACCTTATCATGTTGGTTCTGTTTTTGAACGCCCGTTGGGTGGTACAGAGGCGGCTGCTTGTTACCTAAGTCATGCATTGGCTCAACTGGGGCATCAAATCACTTTTATAAGTCACCATCCTTCTGTCCTACAACAATACGCAGGTATACAGTCCCTATCCTTAGAGGAACGCTTGGATTATATACAAACGACTCGACCTGATATTGTGATCGAAGTAGCGCGACCAGCTTTTGGTGATGATGAAGCTATACATTTAGCTGGTGTGAAGCGTTATTTATGGGTGCATCTTCCTCATAACCACCCAATGATGCGGATTTTTTCATTTCCCAGCACAATCCAAAAATTTGACGCAATCGTTTTTGTTGGCGAATGGCAGTGCCAACAATACATTCAATATTTTGCTCTTCCGGTTCATAAGTGTGTGGTTATTCCCAATGGTATAAGTTCTCATTTTCAGTCTTTATTCACAGATGAAGACGACTTAGTTCAGCATAAAAATATCTCTAAAATACCTGTTTTAGTCTATGCTACAGCTCCGCATAAAGGTGTTGAACAACTTCCTGCAATTGTAAGTCTGGTGCAATCAAAAAATCATTTGGCGTGCTTTGAAGTCTATTGTTCAGGTGACCTGCATGGTGGTAGTCAGGGAGGGGAAGAAAAATATACTCAAGTTTATGAAGATCTTAGTCATATGGGCAACGTCTCTTATTCCCCAGTTATTCCTCCACAACAGTTGGCCAATGTCTTAAAACGAGCTCATGTTTTGGTATATCCTAACTTGACATGGCCTGATTGTGCCCCTTTGATTATTTTAGAAGCATTAGCTGCCGGCTGTCGGGTGATTACTTCTGATATGGGCGGTTCACCTGAAACGATGCGTGGATATGGGCGTGTCGTCGCTTGTGCTCCCGCGGATTCTTTTGTAGAGTGTTTTGCACAGGCTATAGCTATTGAATTGAGTACATTGGCTGCTGATCCAAGAGCTTGGCTGAATTCAGCTTGGGAGCAGCATTTACAAATACGTCAATTAGCATGGTATTTCCAGGCTCAGAAATGGTCAGACCTTATCATGCATATTAGAAAAGATAAGAACTCAGTTCCCCACTCTTTAACTTGGAAGCAACGTTTTCAACGTTGGATTCATCGTTCTAGATAGAATGTGAGAGAACCGATTATATGACTGAAAATCGATATCTACATGAATTAAGTATCTTAGCTCAGCAGCAATTGAATCGCAAGCAATGGTCTTCAGCTCAACTTACTCTGGAAGCATTGTTGCATCATCGACCTCTCAACACTGATTTCTTATGGGGTTTGTCACAGGCTTATTTTTATCAAAATAAGCAGGATGATTGCAAGCATTTACTCATAACACTTTTGAAACAGAATCCAACCCATATCAAAGCATTGCGTTGTTTATACCAATTGTACCGTCAAAATAAACAATTTCTGTCTGCGGAAAAAGTATTGCAAGATTGGTTTACTTATTATCCCACCTCTGGTGAGCCTCATTATGAATTGGGTTGTTTATATCTTGAGCAGTTTCGTTACGCAGAAGCAATTTCTTCTTTCAAGTGTGCTGAAAGTTTAACACCTGATGCACTTTTTATTTATGAAAAATTAGCCCAATCTTATCGTGGGAGCTTTCAAGTAGAATTAGCAGAAAAAATATATCGTCGCTTATTGTCTTTATCTCCTGAACATATTGGCTCCATGGTAAATCTCGCTGCTGTCTTAGCTATAATAGGTGATTATCAGGGAGCCAAAGAGATTCTCTTAGAAGCAGCAAAGATAGCTCCTAAACATGCCAAAATACTATTGAACTTGGCTTATTTAGAGCTGCAGCAGGGTGTTTTCCCAGGCGCTTGGGATTATTTTCCACTTTTGCGTATGATTGGTAATAACCGTCCTTTACGTTTGCCACAGGGGGCTAAACCTTGGGACGGGTCTATTCGCCCCGATCAAAAACTAGCAATAGTGCAAGAGAATGGTTTAGGCGATTTGATCAACATGTCCCGTTTTTTTCGTCGCTTATTGGAAATGGGTCAGCCAATAGTGATTTGTCCCTTAGAGCCTATTTGGCAGCGTTTATTTTCCACGATTGAAGGGGTTTCAGTTTTGAATCCTTTAGAGTGGGTAGATAAGCCTATTGCGCAATACTACTTAGCAGATTCGGACTTGCCTTTACAGTTTCAGTGGTGCTCTGAAAATGCGCTGCAGGACTCGCACCCGTATCTTTATGTCGATAAACACCTAGAAATTCCCCTTGGTAATTGTGGGGGGAGGCGCATTGGGCTTGTGTGGGCGAGTGGTTCACGTACGATGTCACCCATTTTGTATTGGTCATATCGTCAGCGCAGCGCAGGTCTAGATGTTTTCCAGTTAATGGTTAAAGCCTGTCCTGAGATTTCTTTTTATAGTCTTCAAGTAGGGCCAGATGCTCAACAATTAAGCGATTACCCTGACTTGCAAATTACTGATTTAGCTCCGTTTATTAAAGATATGTATGATACTGCCGCCTACATTATGCAAATGGATCTGGTCATTACCGTAGACACTGCTGTTGCCCACTTGGCTGGGGCACTGGGCAAACCTGTCTGGATCCTGTTGCCCAAGGCCTGTGATTGGCGTTGGGGCCACGAAGGTGAAACCACGCCTTGGTACCCGAGCGTGCGCCTGTTCCGCCAAAGCGAGTTTTTGCAATGGGAGTCAGTCATTCAGTCGGTTATTGATGAACTGCCTAAATTTTTGAATTCTCTAAGTGGAATCGATCTCGTTTAAGTATTGGCTATAGTGGTTAGCCATGGCTTGGATAAACCCTTGGAACCCTGATTTAGAAGCCATCGTTTCAAGCGTATAAGTGATAGGTGTATATAAGTGGTTATGCTGTTTACCGGAAGCGGCCTGTTTGTGAAAAGCTTCTTGGCGTGAATGCACTTGATGCTCTCCCCATGCATCTAATAAAAAGTGTATCTGTCGCTGGCTTTCAATAACCTGTTCAGCAAAATCGACATCTTCTTCTCCCCAGCCCAAATATCCTTCATCAAATCCATGAAGTGCTTCATAGGTGGAGCGACACAGTCCAATATTGCCACTCCAGCTAAATTTTTGAGGTAGATGCCTCATTTTTTCATCAGAAAAGAGAATGTTTGTAGCCGAGTCAAAATGACGAAAGCGCCGATCAAAGGGGTTAACCCTGCGCTCTGGAAACCAGAAAGAAGGTGTTTCCAGAGTCCGATCATTGCCGAAATAACCATAAAAAACATGTGCGGGGTACTGTTGAAGAAACTGAAAATAAGCTGCTATAGCCATGGGGTTAAGGATAATATCCCCGTCAATGAGTACCAATACCTTACCTTGGGATACTTGGGCCCCTAAATTGCGGGAGCGAGCTACACATAAGTCTTGGGGCCTATCTAAGCAACGCAGATGAGGCAGCATTTTTTTGTGATGTTCACAGACGCTCGCAGCCTGTCGCGAACCATCATTAACAACAATGATCTCTAAAGAAGTAAGGGTTTGTTGGGAGATGGCCTGGAGACAAAAATGGAGATTGTCTTCACGACCAAGTGCTGTCGTAATAATGAGGCTGACATCAAACATTGTGGGTACTCACTTTGGATCTTTCAAATAGCGATCAACAGACTATGATTATAACGAATTTTTCTTTATTGCTCTAAAATCAGCATATAATTTTAATAATTAGACGATTGTAAATCTGAGTTTCAGGATTGACGCAATCAACGATCTTGGTTCAGGCTATAATAATGGCTTATTACTGGAGGAATTCTGATGCGATACCTGCTGACCCTGCCTTTAATCCTGGCTTTGGCGGCCTGTACCCCTACGCCGATTGCCGTTATCTCCCCCAGCCCTTCGCCTGTGGTGAATACATCGGCTTCTCCCTCTCCAACCCCTTCCCCAAGCCCCAATACCTTACAGGTGGCCCAAAGTGTGACGGTTTCGACCCTGACCGGCACTGGTGAATTTGGTTATTATGACGGTCTCCTGAACGAAGCCCTTTTTTACCACCCGACTGGCATCAGCCTTGACCCTAACGGCAATGTCTACATCGTGGATCGCATGAACGAAGCCATACGCCGGATCAATCTCAACGGCCGGGTTTCCACCATGGCCGGCGGGGAAAATGGCTACACCGATGCGCGCAGTACCCAAAGCCGTTTTAATCAGCCAATTAATGTTTGGAGTCCTAACCCCGACGGCATTTTTGTTGCTGATGCCAATAACAATGTGATTCGGGTCATACGGCGCAATCTCACTGTGGAAACCTTTGCCGGTGATGGCAGTGCTGGGCATCTAGATGGCTCCCTTAAAGCAGCGCAGTTCAATTGGCCAAGTGGGATTGTCAGTGATAGTGCTGGCAATTTGTATATCAGCGAGCGCTACAATCACGCAATTCGCAAGATTGACACCGCTGGTAACGTCACTACCCTGGCGGGTCGCAACTTTGGTTATGCCGATGGCCAAGGAGAGAAGGCCCGTTTTAACGAGCCGATGGGGCTCACCATTGATGCGGATAACAACCTATATGTGGCTGATGCCAATAACCACCGTATTCGCAAAATAACGCCCCAGGGGGAGGTCACGACGGTGGCCGGGAGTACCCAGGGGGCAGCGGATGGTCGCGGCACCGCCGCTCAGTTTAATACGCCAGCGGGGCTCGTTATTGATACACAAGGCCATATTTATGTCGTAGATCGTTTTAATCACCTGCTGCGCAAAATCAGCCCTGACGGACAGGTAACCACTCTAGCAGGCGCTCCTGGCGAAGCTGCTTTGGTGAATGGTCCTGGCTCAGAAGCGCGTTTGAGTTATCCCTTCGGAATTGCGCTGCGGGATGACGGGAGTTTGCTGATTGCTGATTATGGAAACCACGCTATTCGGTTGGTGACCCTGTCTGAGTAGGGCTGACTTATGCCGTGTGCCATGCCCTGCTTAAAACAGCAATACCTTATTTCCGTGCAGTACATTTGTAGCTGTAAACCTTAAATACACGTAGTCATTCGCCTTTGTTCGTTTAGGGTGTCTCCGTTAATCTTGCGATGTCTTGGAGCGGTAGCCCCGTGAGTTCGGCAATCACAGCCAGCTCAAAGCCTTTGGCTTTCATTTGGCGGGCTAATTCTTGTTTGCCTTTCTGGATACCTTCTTGGAGCCCTTCCTGTTTACCTTTTTGGATGCCTTCTTGGAGCCCTTCTTGTTTACCTTTCTGGATGCCTTCTTGGAGCCCTTCTTGCCAGCCTTCGGCTTTGCCCTCTTCAAAAGAGGTATCAACTACGTTTTTGAGGTCACGGTAATATTTAAGGCTCCGTTCATAACTTTGGCGTTGTTCGCTGTTAAACTGGGCAATTTCAGCAACTTCAAAGGCTTTCAAAAAGAGCTGTGAGCGCAGTGGGGTGGGAATATGTTCAAAGTCGGGTAGATGTTTGAGGAAATAGAGCCATTTGTCAAACTGGGTTTCAAGTTCTGTTTCTGTCTTCTGAAAGCGCGGCATCTCTAGGTAAATGAGCCAGAGCTTGTCATAAAAAACTTTCTGGCTGTTTTGTTCGGTGAAGGCAACGCGGTGCAAAAATTGGGGGTTGTGCTGATCTTCTTCAAACACAAAGTCAAGAATACCAATACAATAAACAGGCTCCAAGCGGAAATTCCATTCGCCTTTTTCGGCCTGTTCCTGAATGGGAAAGGTGCTGTAAAAGACCGAGCGATCTTTAAACCAGTTTTGTTTGGCCTTTTGTAACTCGACAATAAAGCGCTCGCCACTGGGGCTTTGGCAATAGAGATCAAAGACAGCTTTGCGGTCAGCCAGAGTACTGCCCAATTGTTCCGTTTGGCGAAACTGTAAATCTTGGATTTGATGCTGAGGGGGTAGTAACTGATTTAAAAAATCGACCAGCAGCTCTTTGCTGCTTTCTTCGCCAAAGAGCTTTTTAAAGCCAAAATCGGTAAAGGGGTTGATATATTTGTCTTTGAGCATATTTCTATTTTAACAGATAACCTTTGGGGCTCAGCATTGATGCGGATAAGAACCCATGGTTAGTCATTTCTGAGGACGGGCGTACTCTTGCTCTTTTTCACTTAGGTTGGGAATGGGGTCCTGGTTAGTGACGCTATCTGAGTAGCTTCTGAGTTGTGCCTGTGGGAGGTTCTTTATGCTTCATCTCCGTGCCTTACCTTTTGTTGCTGTGAACTGTTACAAGGTTTTGCTTTTGGATGCAGTAGAATGAAGCAGCCACAGCCCGTACAAAGGATCTTTTTTATGCCTACTTTTATGTCCCTCTCCGAAACGCTGACTCAAGCCATTCAACTTTTAGCCCAAGGCCAACCCGAACTGGCGTGGGCACTCTGCCACCAGGCGCAAGAGACAACTCCTGAACACCCGGATGTATTACACTTGTTAGGGGTCATTCGTGGGCAGCAAAATGCCCCTGCTGAAGGCCTTGTTTATATTCAACGGGCGATTGCCCAANNAGGCCCCAAAGTTTGGCCCGAAGCCCATACCAACCTCGCACGTCTGGCTCATGCCAATGGCGATTATACGTTGGCTGAAAGTGCCTATTTAGAGGCCTTGCGCCAAAATCCTGATCACCCGGATTTGTTGTTTGAAATGGGGCTCTTTTTCCGTGATGCCGGGCATCTTAACCGTGCGCAGGCTTGGTTTGAGCGCATCCTCGAACGAGAGCCCGAGCATGCTGCGGCCATGGCCTTGTTTTTAGATACTCTGCCTTTGTGCAGTGACCGTTCCGACAAGCAGCGGGCAACGCAAGTGACAGCCTGGGCCCAGCAGTATCTTGACCCTTTGACCCCAGCGTATTTGATGCACTTTAACCCTCCGGTTCTGGATCGCCGCTTACGTGTTGCTTATTTGGGCGGTGAGATCGCTGAACTTTTGGCTGATAGTCGGGTAGTGGCTCTTTGGCGAGACTACAACCGGGAGGCTTTTGAACTCTCGGTCTGGGCCAGTGGTGCTGATCAAGCGCCACAACTCCAAACTTGGGGAGTTCAGGGCGTTGATCCGGGAGAGCGCTCATCCCAAGAGTTGGCCACTTTGGTACGCAGTCAGCAGGTAGATATTGCCGTTGATCTCTGTGGGGTAGGTCTGGGCCATCTACTGCCTGTATTGGCCCAGCGCCCAGCGCCGGTACAGCTCAGCGGCCTGCGCAACGCCATGACAACAGGAATGGCTGCCATTGATGGCTTTTTCTCCCATGCCTTGACAACTCCTGTGGATGCTGAGCCTCTGCACCGTGAAGCCTTATTGCATGTGGCCAGCCCCTTTTATTGGGAACCGAGCGATGTGTTAAGAGATGCGCCGCTGGGCCCCTTGCCTTTGGCAACCCAGGGTTATCTGACCATTGGGGTACCCGGTGATATTGAGCAGATTAACGAACACTATTTGACGGTCCTGACACTGTTGCAACAACGTCTGCCGGACAGCGTTCTTTATTTCAGCCATGATTGTTTTGCTGAGCCTGGTCTTGCCCAGTGGCTGAGTTCCCAATTACAAACCCGTAACATTTCCGCTAGCCAGATACGTTTTGGTGCAGGCGAAGGCCTCAGTGGGGCTGCCCGTTATCAGCCGATGGATTTTGCCCTTTTGTCCTTCCCATATCCTGATTTGGCCGAGGCGATGAACTGTTTATACATGGGTGTTCCTTGCCTCACAGCGATTACGGACGGCACCCAGCAGGCCCAAGCCTTGCTCAAAACTGTCGGTTTAGAGTACTGGGTTGCGCCAAAACTTCGCCAGTTGGTGGAGCACAGCCAAGGACTGTATACCCTTGAATATTTGCAAGCATTGCGCCCGATTTTGCGCTCACAGCTTCAGGCTTCGCCCATTATGGATCAGAGCCGTTGGCTGCAAAATATTGAGGGTGCTTACCGCTATTTATGGCAGGATTGGTGCAAGAACAACGCTGGTTTTGGCGGCTTTTGATCTCAAGGCTTCTGGGCCCCTGCTTGTTTTAAACGATGAGCAGGGGTTGATGCCCATTACAGGCATAAGCTGTCATGGGGGGTGGAGGAACAAGTTCACCGGGCAGGTGGTGGCGAATAGAATTTGGAAATTGTGCAATTTCTAAAATAATTTCTTGCTCGTAAAGCGAATAACCTTGTTGGGCGAGTGACTCAGGCTCAAGGGTGGCGCGGTAGATGCCAAAAATACTTTTGCGGAGATGGGCAAAGCTCTCTTGGTGTGCGTGGATCGGGCTTAAGGGCGTTTGTGCTTCAGCACTGATAATGAGATGATTGGTAACGGCATGCATGTCATAATAAATACCTTTGCGCGGGTGTACTTGGTGCTCTCCCCAGGCGTCCAGCGAAAAAGCGATAGGGATGTGATGGGTATTTAAGCGGGCAGAAAAATCGAGGTCTTCTTGCCCCCAGCCTACGAGGGCGGTATTAAACCCCCCTGTCTTTTGAAAGTTCTCCTTGCTGAGAGCTAAATTTGCCCCGAGGGCGTACCAGTGGGGGTAGTGCTGTAAATAGGGGCTGGGCGTGACCGTTTCTGGGGTATAGTGGCAAAAGCGGATATCGACAACATTGACCCTTCGTTCGGGGAACCACTGGGACCGCGCAATGAAGGCTTCAGCATAACCAAAATAGCCATACACACAGTCGCCGGGCCGTATTTGGAAGTGGCTGCGATAGGCGGCCAAGGCCTCTGGATTGAGCATGATATCCGTATCTAAAAAGACGAGGATATCTCCTTGGGCGAGAGCGGCTCCGTGATTCCGTGATCGGGATACACACATGTCATTGGGGCGCCAGTTGTGCCGTAGGTTGAGGGTTTGGGCAAAAGGTTGGCAAGTGAATTCGCTGCGAAGGGCACCATCACTGACAACAATCACTTCATCAGGAGGGCAACTCTGTTGTGCCAACATGGCCAAACAATAGTGCAAATTTTCTTCACGGCCAGGGGATGTACAAATAATCACGGAAATAGAATGAGCCATTGTTTTCTTCCAAACTCGAAATATGAGGTGCGAATTTTAGACCCTTGCGTGTGCTAGGGATGTCCAAGGTGAGTCGCTCACCTGTTGTAGGCCCGGTGGCCACAATAAAGGGCTAATGTTGATCGGGTAGTGATCATTCCCAAAGGGAACGGGAGCGCCTTGCCCATAATAATTGAGAAGTAAATCTTGTAATCGCTGCGCGGCTGGCCCATCTGCTCGTACAGCAGACTGTTCAGGGGCTGCTTGGTTGAGTACAAAAGCCACTTGCGCGACATGTTTAAAATCGTAGAAATATCCGTAGAGGGGATGCACTTGGTGTTCAGCCCACGCATCCAGGAGATAGATAAATGGAGTGCCCAAGGTACATAGACGATTGGCAAAATCCTGATCTTCTCCACCCCATCCGTGGACCGTTTCCGGGAACCCCCCAATTTCGATAAAAGACTGACGGTGGATGGCTACATTTGCGCTCCAGGCATACCAGTGAGGGTATTGATGAAGGTGCGGCTGGGCTTTAAACCCCTGGTTGGAAACGGCATGATAACGGGAATCATGACAGTTGACGCGGCGACCTTCTTTAAGGGCTGAGGGCGATTCAAAGGTTTTGTCCAAGCCACAATAACCGATGTAATAGGCTTCCGGTTGCTGGCTCAGATTGTGAGCGTAAACGGCGAGTGCTGCTGGGTTGAGCATCACGTCGGTATCTAAAAAGACGAGATGGTCATAATGACTGAGAGCAACGCCTTGGTTGCGCGAATAACCCACGCGCAAATCGTTGGGACGGTAATGATGTTGAATCGGCAGGCGATTGGCAAAGGTCTGACACACAAATTCGCTGCGAGGTTCGCCGTCACTGATAACAATCACTTCATCGGGGGGGGTGCTTTGCCAAGTCAAACTTTCGAGGCAATAATGGAGGTTTTCACTGCGCCCCATGCCAGTCACAATAATGACGCTGATACCGGGCTGGGGCGTGCGGTGATGTTCCAGCGGGCTTAAGGGCGTGTGCCTGTTTTGTGGATCGACCCAGACATTTTGCCAGGGGGGAGGGGGGACTGTTTTCCCCACCATCAAGTGTCGATTCAGTTTGGGGTATTGATCCTGCCCCAGTTCAATGGTGTCGCGTGAAAAAGGGAAGCGTCCTGCTTTGACCAAGGCCTGATCGGTCTGGGGTAAATAGTGAGAAAAAATGAGGTCCAATAAATTTTGGGTCGCTTTTCCAGTCAGAACCATGCTGGCTTGGGGGGTGGGCAGGGTATGAATTTGGAGTTGGCTTAAGGGCGGTGCCTGTAACTCGTAAAACTGTCCTGATTTTTTATGAACTTGATGTTCTCCCCAGGCATCTACAGATAATAACAGGGGGATATTGTGTTGACGCAAACGCTCGCCCAGCTCCATATCCTCTCCGCCCCAACCTTGAAATTCTTCGTTAAAACCGTTGAGCTCCCAAAATTGAGGTTTGGAGATGGCAAAATTGCCGC
>DLGM01000090.1:826-2760 GCA_002482705.1 Cyanobacteria bacterium UBA7694 | reverse complement strand
GCTCATGGTGTACCAATACAGGTAACGGGCCAGATAGGGGCTGGGTAACAATCCCGTAGGGGTGTAACGCAAGAAACGAAAGTCGACAAAATTGACTTGTCGTTCAGGAATGAGTGCAGAGGGAGCTACAAATGCGCTGAGATAACCACAATAACCTAAAATCACGGCTTCGGGGTGATGGTGTAGCTGTTCGGTATAAGCGGCCAAACCCTCTGGATTGAGGAGCATATCACAGTCGAGAAATACCAGATAATCGCCCGTAGCCAGTGTCGCTCCTCGGTTGCGAGAAGATGCCAGCCGGGTGTCATTGGGGCGGTGCTCATAAATCAGGGGCAGCAGGTGTCGATAATGCTGGTAGACAAATTCGGAGCGGTGGGCGCCGTCGCTGATGACAATGACTTCATGGGGCGGATAACTCTGGCGGGTGAGCATGGCCAAACAGTGGGATAGATTGTCTTCGTGACCTGGCCCCACAATAATGACAACAGACAAACGCGCCATAGTATTCTTTCCCCGGTGACCATAAGGTTTTTAACCTTATAGTGAGTGGGCTCAGTATACCAGCAAGAAACCGCTAAAATGCAGAATTAAAAAGATATATTTGTAAATATTACGTCTCGAATATCTGCCCGCCGATTCCGTTTTAAATCCTGGTTACCCTATTAAATGTCCCCATGCGAGTGCCCAGTTTCTGTTTAGTTAACAGTGACCTGAAAACTAATTGTGCCGTTGGCTCCGGCTGCCAGTGTGCCGACCGGGAAATTAATTTGTCCGCTGGGTCCTTGGCTGGCATTAAACAGGGTGGCGTCGTTATTTTGGAGCGTGCCGTTGAGGCGCAGACTATTGGCGACATAAGTAACGCCCACAGGTAAACGGTCGCGCAGGGTTACGTTGTTGGCGGCACTGTTCCCACTATTGCTGTAAGTCAGGGTATAGGTAATGACTTGGCCCGGGGTACGGGTGGTTTGATCGGCCGCTTTGGTGACACTCAGATTGGGGCGGCGCATAGTGACCGTGGTATTGCCGCTGGCGGTGCCAATGGAGGTCGAGATCGTGACCACGCCCGTGGTGGTGGTGTCTTGGGCCTGAACATTAAACCGAATGGTGCCTGGGGCTGCACCATTGGTTGCCGTTGCGATTTGGTGGCCATCTGCCGCAATTCCGTTGGCATCGGGTTCAACCAGAAAACCCGGTCCACTGATCGAAATTGTCACCAAGGTACCATCTGGGACGGGCAGCGTTGACCCTTGAATGGTGCTGCTGGTAATCGTACTGCGGTTACCGGGGGCTGGGGTCATAATATACACATCCAAAGCTGAAGGAGTGAGGGTGATGCTGCCGGTGGGGGGATCCATGCGAATAATGGTAGTTGAGACGGTGGTGCCCACATTGCCCACTTTGTCGCGAGCGGTAATGCGTGAAGCATACTGACCCGCAGCAATGGCGGGCTGGGTGGGGACGGCTGCGAGTTTTTGGGTGCCGTCATTGCTATCGAAGTGAGGAATGAGGTACATGATGGCATAGGTACGGCCTCCAGGTAACGCCCCTACGGATGAAGTGACGGTCAGATTGCCGCCGCTGTTGACGGTAACAGTGGCATTGGAGACTGTGCTGTTGCCCGTAGCACCCGGCATTCCCATAATTTGTACGGTGGCGGGGGAGCCGGTAATATCCCAAATTTGAATCGCAGCACCGGTGGGGAGGCCACTGGGAGATGCCGGAATGGGGGTGCCCCGGTGATCAACTGCTTGACCGCCAATGGGGCTTTCAACCGGGACGGTCAGGGTGCTGCTGCCTGCTCCGAGGGTGACTTGGCCGAGGACCCGGTAGGCATCAATTTGGTTTTCGGTAGGGTCGAGGCTGACGCCCGTGCCGGTGGTGCCATCGGCTAAAGCGGGGTCAACCATATCGGCGTTAAAGCTGGGGATAGAACT
>DLGM01000090.1:0-816 GCA_002482705.1 Cyanobacteria bacterium UBA7694 | reverse complement strand
AGTGATGTTTTGGGCAATCGGTGCCCCGTGATCGAGCTTAAAGGTATTGTTTGTCAGGGTGCGCGTATTGAGCATATTGTCACGCAGGTCGAGACGGACGGTATACGTGCCGGAGGCCGGGGCAAAGGTGGAAAGGTCAATGCTGCCGTTATAAACGAGGTTTGAACCCGTGTAGCTCCAGGTGGTCGCCCGGGGCGTTGAGACATCGCTTCCCCCATTGTTGAGGATACTTATTTTGGAGTAGGTGGTATCCAGGCCATGGCAACCGGGACACCAATCTTCGCCACTGGTGCGGACACGGGCTGTGATTTGGTTGGGTTTGGTGGCGTTGGAAAATAGGGTGGCATCCAGGGGGCTGTATAACAAGCTTTGTAATTGGGGGAGCCCGGTATTGTAGTGTAAGCGAGCAACGCGCTGTTTGACAGACTCGCCGACGGTATTGGCTGAGCCAATGCCGATGTACTGAGACTCGGCCAGTGGCGTGGCAATATTGCGTACATTGGGCAGGTAGTAGTTACGGCCATTGCTTGTTGGGTAGCCAGGCAGACTGCTGGCTGAATCAGAGAATTCTTCTCCGGCATCATACACCCAGTTATTGTTTTTGTCGGCAAAGGCGTCGCCAATGTCATACACACCGGCATTACTGCTGTAAGTTTGCCCATTGGGCCGTACCTGTTGGCAGACTTTATAGGCGCTGTTGTAGTCATAGGCCGGAAAACTGTAGAATTCGGCCTGATAAATACACACGGTTTGTAGGGCGGGGGAGAGCCCGGCCAATCCGCTAAATGCTGGATACGTCATGGGAAAATCAAGGCT
>DLGM01000179.1:6346-8564 GCA_002482705.1 Cyanobacteria bacterium UBA7694 | reverse complement strand
AATCGTATCCTTTTCAGGACAGGTGCCCGGAAACGGGCACTTTTTTATATACATACGGGTATACTAAACTATCTAGCCCTTACTTTCTTCACCGAGGCTACGCCATGCGCTTGAGCGTTCTGATTACAGCCGCACCCGACCGCGAAGCCTTACTCGCGGGTTGTCTCCAATCCCTGGTGTGGCAAACTTTTCAAGACTTTGAAGTGCTGGTCATGGATGATGGTTCTGTCCATGGGGAAGCAATTGCCAATAGCTTTCAAGATCGCCTCAACATCCGTTATTTTTGGCGTCCTAATGACTGTACCGTCAATCGCTCACGCAATCAGGGCTTAGCTGCGGCTCACCATGAGCACATTGTCATGCTCGATGGTGATGTGCTCCTCAACCCCTTGGCCCTCGAAGCCTATGCCTACCACCTACCCCGTTATCCCAACTGCCTGCTAGCAGGCTATTTTGGTTATTCCAAAATACACGTCGCTCCCTCCCAGTGGCGCCCCGATTTCCGGGTCAACTACCTCGACAATCGGTTTGACAGCTACAGTCGCAACCATCTGGAGATCAACCCTGATCTGCAACGTTATCCTGGGCGCTATTTCTGGGGTGCAAATACAGCCTATCATCGCTCTTTGGCCGTCGACTGTGGCGGCTTTAATACCGAGTTTGTAGGGTGGGGCAATAATGACACCGAATTTGCCCAGCGCGCCCTCTGGCATGGATACCACATTCACTTTATCGTCGATACCTGGGCCGAACACCAAGAACATGGACGCAACGAAAAATACCACCAAATCTTCCAGGCAGGCAATAAAGGCCAAGATTATTTTCGTGTCAGCCTAAATTGCGATTATCCCGTTGAATTTATTGCCCATCCACGGAGCATACAAACCTTAACCGCCAGCATTTTTAACCTGTATTTACCCCAGGACTACCACCTCAGCCCCCACCAAAAAGAAGCCTTAGAACACCCACAAGCCGTGTTGAAAATCAAGTCACCGCTCAAAGTAGAAGAAACCTCACTGAGCGGTTAGGGCAACAGCAGGCATATAAATTTTGTAACGCGCCAGCGTTTGTAACAAGGCAAACCAGTGCAATGGCACTTCACTGTACACCATGGGCAAGCTCCACGCTTTAACGGCAGCAGTGTGCCAAATACAGCGGTATAGGTGATAAGACTGCTCTAATAATGCTGTCAGAGCATCCTCTACCGGGGTCTCAGAAACTAACACCGCCCCAGCCTGAGCCTGTTCAGCAGCCTCAAGATGTAATGCTAAAGCCGTCATGTCGAAGGCCTGTAAGGGTGCCAATATCTGCAACCACCGGCTCTGTTCCAGAGGCGGACAAAAGCTCTGCAACGCAATCTCTGGGCTGGGTGGCAATTCAGGGATATGCGAAAGGGTGACGTTATCCGCTGCTGGAATCGGCAAATGAGGGAGATCCGTTAAAATATTCAGGTGATAGCCCTGCGGAAGCTGGCCCACGAGCACTTGTAACCAATCTTGTATTTCCGAGTTAAGTTCGCTCAGAAGCAATAGACCGGTCCACCGCACCTGAGATTCGCCTTCCGGCGGCTTCATTTGAAATTGTTGGGCCTTAAGGGCAGTGAGAATATGATTGCGGTGCTGCACAGGCTCTTCACCCGTGAGCCCACGCATATGCCACAGCGCTTCAAGAGGCGCATTGCGGTTTAACAATAAACGGGCGGCGAGCCACTGGTAAGGGCCTGGATCCGGGCTCAGACGAGCCGCTTCGGCCCAAGCGGTCAATGCCCGCTGAGGCTGGTTCTGCGCCTGTAAGGCCGTGCCCAAATGCCCCCAAAGTACCGGATCATCGGGCGTGTCACGCAATAAATGACGCACCAGATTGATCATTGCCGGATAAGCTTTGATTTTTTCTTGAAAGGCCAGGGTATCGAGCAACGATGTACTGTGAGTGGGCACACCTTCGCAGTTTTCAAGCATCTGTGAGCGCCCTACCACCGGTTGAGCAGGCAGATGAGGCTGCCACAGATCTGTTAATAAATGCTTGTGCTGATGAATATCAGCACGCTGCGCCAGGGCAAAACCCTGTTCTCGCAGCTCCTGGGAATAAGGTTGACGAATATGACGAGCCACCTCATCATAAGTATCAAACAGGAAGGCCCCGTCACCCAGATAGGTGCGTAGTTCAGGGCGGATATGGGGCATACAGACCCCCACACCAGCGGCTTGGGCTTCGGCAA
>DLGM01000179.1:4221-6294 GCA_002482705.1 Cyanobacteria bacterium UBA7694 | reverse complement strand
GTATAAACAAGCCACTGATTTTTTTTATAC
Source organism: Cyanobacteria bacterium UBA7694 (assembly GCA_002482705.1). Classification (GTDB taxonomy): domain Bacteria; phylum Cyanobacteriota; class Sericytochromatia; order UBA7694; family UBA7694; genus UBA7694. The sequence continues at coordinate 6,264 of DLGM01000179.1, read as the reverse complement.
TCCGCAGGCATATACTGCGGCTGAATGGGGGGATCGGCAATCAGGACCGGGGACCCCATCGAACGATTCAGTTCTTGGAGTTTATGTAAATCATAGTTAACCGCATACAGGGAAAACGGGCGGCCAGGAACTTTGAGCGCCAACTCAAAAAATTTCGACATGTCCTTTTTAGGCAAACAGGCCCCCGTATTCATGACCCCCTCCCCATTGGGGCTGCGATTCATAAACGCCTGTACATCCACCACCGGGAAACAGTCAATGATCTTATCGGCATGGAACCCTACTGCTTCCAAAAGCGGACGTACAAAGGGAAATGCCAATAGCCCTAAACACAGATCGCTATTGATCATCCCAGTGAAACGCGCCAAATAATCAGGGTCTTTATTCAATACATCATAAGAGTGTGTCCGCACCGTGTAGGGAATCTGTAGCTGCTCAGCCAAATGGTGCAAGACCGTGGCTTCATGAAGATAATGCGTATGCAAAATATGCGGTTGAAACAGACGGGCAGCAGCCAACATATCAGTGATAGTCTCAAGATGATGGAACGGCAAATGCCCGTCATACACCCCTTGTGAATAGGCCGTACTGATCACTGCAAGATCATAATCCTGGGACAAAACATTTAATTCGGTACGGATATAGGTTTCCGAAATTTGTGGATAGCGCTCGAGCACTACCAAAATACGACCTTTGAACATAATACCCCTTAGCTCAGTAACACATGAAATGCAACGGAAACCTGATTTCTTCAGACTCCAACTTCAGGGATACTATAACACACTCAAAAATATTCAGCCCCTACATAGAGAGCGGTTAAAACCAAGGCGGTTATTTGTAGTGGGTAATGGCAATGTCAACTTTGCCGTTCCGTATCGCGGCGTGTTTGTACATCCTGTTGTCCGGGCATCTGCTCTGCCGCCGCAGGGGCTGAAAACTGAACGGTCGGAGGGATTACGGGAGTACCCATGGGATAGGTGTTCGGCCGGGGCTGAGCAGCCTGGGCGGCGGCGGCGGCAGTCGCTGCTTTCTGTTGATTCCAGACGGCCAATCCCCCTCCTATAACCAGCGCAACCATCAATCCCAAAATAGCGCCGATTGGGCCACCCAATAATAACCCCACCCCAATCCCAGCAGCCAGTAAACCAACAGTGGCCACTGTTTTAATCGTATTGTTGCGGCGTTCAGCCTTGTTTTCTGAGGAGGAGGTTTTCACCGAACGCTTAAGCGGCTCAGCCGTATAGGTGTCACTTTTTTGCATGCTGGCTGCAGAGGCTGATGCTACGAGAGCCTTTGGCGAAACAGGCGTTGTCACTGGAGAGGTGGAGCCCGAAGACGAGCCCATCGGGGAAGAAGACTGAATCTGCATCGAACCGCCTTAGAACATGGGGATGGGGCTTAATGGGTTTATCTCAAGGTTTGTTCTGGATCTGAATCGCCCAGAGGTTAAGTTGTGTTAAATTTACCGCTCACGGGGGCCGCACGCGGCCCCCGTGAGGGTGTACAAACCTACAGGTCTTTGGCGATGAAGTTGACCAGATCAACGACCCGGCTGGAATAAGCCCACTCATTGTCATACCAGGAAATGACCTTGACCATGCGCTTGTTCATCACCATGGTCAAAGCTGAGTCAACCACCGAAGAAATCGGACAGGTTTTAAAATCCATCGAAACCAAAGGCTCATCAGACACTTTCAGAGCATTCGGGAAAGCCTTGGCGGCATAATCCCGCAGAAGGGTATTTACTTCCTCAGCAGTGGTGTCACGGCTGACGTGAGCCACAAGGTCAACCACGGACACATCCGGGGTCGGCACACGCATGGCCATACCATTGAGTTTGCCATTGAGCTCAGGAATTACCAGCCCCACAGCTTTCGCAGCCCCTGTCGAGGTCGGGATAATCGACATGGCTGCAGCGCGGGCACGGCGCAGATCTTCGTGGGGCAGATCGAGAATGCGTTGATCATTGGTATAAGCATGTACCGTAGTCATCAGGCCATGCTCAATACCCAAAGCATCATTCAAGGCTTTGGCCACCGGAGC
>DLGM01000179.1:0-4209 GCA_002482705.1 Cyanobacteria bacterium UBA7694 | reverse complement strand
GCAGGAAGCATTCGAAATAATGTGGTGATTGGCCGCATCATACTTTTCTTCGTTGACGCCCAAAACCACTGTCAGGTCTTCACCCTTGGCAGGCGCGCTGATAATCACTTTTTTAGCCCCGGCATCGCGGTGAGCCTTGGCCTTTTCAGCATTGGTAAACAGACCTGTAGACTCCACCACAATGTCCACATTCAAAGCTCCCCAGGGCAGCTTGGCAGGATCCCGCTCGGCCAAAACCTGCACGGTTTTACCATTGACCACGAGGCTATTGCCTTCAGCAGCCACATCCCCTTTAAAGGTGCCATGCACCGAGTCATATTTCAGCAGGTGGGCCAAAGTTTTGGAGTCGGTGAGATCATTGATTGCAACAATTTCAAAGGGGGCATTGGTTTCAAGCGCGGCACGGAAAACCTGGCGGCCAATGCGGCCAAAACCATTAATGCCAACACGGATAGTCATAGGGAATTCTCCTTAGATGTAATAACGACAAGGTCAACCTTCCCGGCAGAGAATCGTGAAGAGCTGATCATACAAGCGCTAAAGCCAAGAAGGCATTTTCCCCTTTAGCCTATCACGGTTTCGAAAGCGCGTACAGATTTAGCCCCAGCCCAAGGCACTCTTGACGAATCGGCATAAAACCCACTACGCTATAGACATAGGTTTGACATATGTCAAGATGCGGGGCTTTGAATACACAATGTACCCGTAAAGGAGTCGAGAAAACCATGAGTTTAGCTTATTTGGATGAAAGCAAAGTGCCTAAATATTCAGTCAAACAGGCTGCCGAATTAACTGGGCTCACCCTCAACCAAGTACGCCTGTGGGAACGGCGTTACCATCTTGTCTCACCCCAACGTGCTGACAATGGTTACCGCCTTTATACCCAGGAAGATTTAGATATTCTCCGTTACGCGTTATACGAAACGCAGCGGGGGGTGAGTATCCAAGTGATTGCTGAACGCGTCCAAGAACAACGGGACGAAATCCTCTCCCAAACCCAGAAAATCCGCCGTGTTCCCCTTCCCCAACGTCTCCTTTCGAATGAGGTCAACTACCCCCATAACTTTGAGCACATGATAGAAGCCATCCGGGGCGGAGACCCCCTGCGTTTTGAACGTTATCTGGTCGAAGCTCAAGCCGGACATACCTTTGCCGAATCGCTCCAGAGTGTGGATTTGCCTGTATTGGCTAAAATTGGTGACATGACCATGAATGGGAGTATTAATATTGCAGGCTCCCATCTGGCCTCAGCCGTCATTCGCCGCCGTATCCTCTCCCATGTTCAAAACCTCGGCATTCCGCGCAGCATGAACCCCGTCATTTTAGCCTGTGCCCCCAACGATTATCACGAATTGGGGCTGTTGTGTTGCCTGATGGAGCTCACCCAGCGTCTCATACCCACCCTGTATTTAGGCTCGAATGTACCGGCCACCGAAATCCAGCATTATGCCCCTAAAATCAAACCGACTGCCGTCTTGCTTTCAGTCATCGCGCCCATGGCTAATGAGGAGGCCGAGCTGTACTGTGCTGATTTAAAAGCCCAGCTCCTGCCCCACTACCCGGTTGCCGCCGGGGGCTACGAAGCCGAAAAGCGCCAAGAGCTGTTTGAAGCCCACGGGGTACAGGTCTTTAAATCGGTCAATGACATCATGGGCTGGAGCGCTATTTTTCGCTAGCAGCAGCTTCATTGCCGGGAAGCGTTGCCCCTTCTTCGGAGAGGGGGCCCGTATTCCAATGGGGGCGGAATTCAAGGCGAAAAAATTCGAGCAGCGTGAGTCCCACGACCACCAACAGGGGGCCCATCACAATGCCCAACATGCCAAAGGCCTGAATACCCCCCAAGACCGAAAGAAACATCAACAGCGTATGCAGGCGGGTATCCGTAGAACTCATACGGTTCATCATCAGGGGGCGAACAATATTGTCCGCCGCAGCCATCAGCGCACTCCCCCACAATACCAGTACCAAAGCCTTGAACCAACTGCCCTGAATGAGTAAAAACAACGCTGCTGGCAACCAAATGAGGCCCGTACCCACCACCGGGATAAAGGCCAACATCACCATTAAACACCCCCACATCACGGGCGAAGGTAAGCCCACCAGTAAAAAGCCCAAGCCACCCAAAAAACCCTGAATAACGGCAGCCATCACGCCCACCGTAATCGAGGCGTTGATCACATGTTGAGAGCGCGAAAACAGCACCTCTTTGGCGGCCTCGGAAACCGGCATCAGGGAACGCATATAAGCCACCAAACGGTGGCCATCCCGCAGCAGGAAAAAGAGATTGATCTCTACCAATAACAGCAACAAAAGCACACCTGAAAAGAGCTGTAAAAAATCACGGGAGCGGTCAATTAAAAATTGGCTGACATTACGAGCCGTTTCCAGCAGGGCGTTTTCAACATTAAATGCAGAAATATCAACNNNATGCCCCCTTGACCACTGGCAAATTCGACAGACGATCCAAATCAATATTTTGGGCACTTTGCGTCAGCTGCCCCAAACCTTCAATCAGTTCTTGGAACACCACCAATAACAACAGGGAAAGCGGCAATAATACCAGCAGGGTGAGACCGACACACATCACCAGTGAGGTGAGTGTCGGGCCTTTCAAACGTCTGAGTAAACGCTGATACAGGGGATAAAAAACGATCGCTAAAAAACTGGCCCATAATAGGGATGATAAGAAAGGGGCAAAAATCTGGTATAAATTGATGGTTACAGCTCCGGAGAGGGCAAACAACCCGAGCGTAAAAAAAAGGCGACGATCCATATTAGGCCCCCGGATCTGCTTGATACAAACTGACTATTCCCCGCTCGCTGGCACGGACAAAAGCAATCAGATGTTGCAATTCAGGCACCTGATCGAGACAGGACAATTGTTCAAGCGCATGGGAAACATTGAGCTGGCGACGATACAAAATATGATAGGCCTGTTTGAGCTGCTGGCGATGCGACAGCGGCACCCCCTGACGGCGCAAACCCACTGTATTAATGCCATACACCTTCGGGGGAATCCCCACCGCCAACATATAGGGGGGAATATCCTGCACTACCCGCGACATCGCTCCCACCATGGCCAAACGCCCAATCCGGGTAAACTGGTGAATGCCGCTCATGGCCCCAATCACAGCCCCATCCTCCAGCACCGCATGGCCGCCAATATTGGCACTGTTGGCAACAATTACCTGATTGCCCACGGTACAGTCATGGGCAATGTGCACATAGGCCATCAGGAGATTGTTATTCCCCAGGCGGGTCGTGCAGCCCTGGGCGGTGGCCCGGTTGATGGTCACACACTCGCGAATCATGTTCTCATCCCCAATTTCAAGCCAACTGGTTTCGCCTTCACGGTACTTGCGATCTTGGGAGGTCGCGCCCAAAACCGCGTGGCTAAAAATGTGGCAACGGGCCCCTATCCGGGTATAATCACCAATCACCACATGGGAGGCTAAACGGCTACCCGGGCCAATATGGCTGTGTTCACCAATGACCACATACGGACCAATTTCGACATCTTCAGCCAGGGTCGCCGTCGGGGCAATGATCGCCGTGGGATGTACATTCATGGTTTAAGAACTCGCTGTTTCGGCCAGGTAAAACATCAGTTCGCCATCACTGACGGCCTCTTTATTGACGCGCGCAGTGACCTTGACTTTGCCCATATTGCCATGAATTTTGAGAATTTCAGCCGTGAGCACCAGCTGATCCCCCGGCACCACCTGACGGCGAAAGCGCACCCGATCAATGCCCGTTAACAGGGCCAGTTTATCCCCCAATGGCGTGCGCTGCATGAGCAGAACACCACCGAGCTGTGCCATCGCCTCGACAATCAGGACACCGGGCATAATCGGTTGGGTCGGGAAATGGCCCTGAAAAAAGGGTTCATTGATGGTCACATTCTTGATCGCTTCAGCCCGCTGACCTGGCTCATAGGCCGTGACCCGATCAATCAATAAAAAAGGGTAACGATGGGGAAGCAAGTGGCGAATAGCCTGAATATCAAGGGAATCGCTCATGATTGATAGGGTGAACCTCAGAGTGGTGCTTACAGGTCGCGCAAGTGTTTCACCATTGTAACATGGGCACCATGTCCGGCCCGCTGGAGTGTGATCTTTCCTTCAAGGGCGGCCCCAAGCAAAGCAAAATCGCCTAAGGCATCCAAAATTTTATGGCGTACAGGTTCATTGTCCCAGCGCGGTGGGTGCG
>DLGM01000220.1:2026-6172 GCA_002482705.1 Cyanobacteria bacterium UBA7694 | reverse complement strand
TCGCCAACCCGTAAACTGGGTCAGCTGGATAACCGTGGCAGCCACTTCTACCTGGCTCTGTACTGGGTTCAGGCCCTGGCCCTGCAAGACGAAGACGCTGAACTCAAAGCCAAATTCGGCCCCATCGCTGAGCAGCTCAGCAGCCAGGAAGAACGCATCGTGGCCGAACTCAACGATTGCCAGGGCGAGCCCGCGGATCTCGGGGGCTATTACCATCCCGACCCCGCAAAACTGGCCCAGGTCATGCGTCCGAGCCAGACCCTGAATCAGATTCTGGCCAGCATTTAAACCCAAGCCAGCCACGCGCCCCGCAGCACACACTGTTGCCGGGCGCGCTTTTTTATGCAATGCCGAGGTCGGAAAAGGCGTTGGGTCGTCCTTTTGACGAAAAACCCTCCGAGATCAGGGCCCAACCTGCCCAATGACGCCGAAATGCTCCAAGTATGCAGTGTCTGAAGCCAGACTTCGCAGTATAAAGACTTCTATGGGTGCGGGTACCCCCCTATGTCAGAGTAGCTGTACCTATCCACGCAAACATGCAGGGCCAATTTACCGTCTATAGCGTGTAAATGCAATCTTACACGCTACAACGTGTATAACTATATTTACCCGCCGTAACGTGTAGACATTTCCGATGAATAGCCCCTTCAAACGCAAGCCATGACACACGGGGTCACAAGGAGCAAATCGATGAGAAAAGCAACAACAGCCCAAGAATTAAGCCATCATCTGCGCGAAATACACACCTCCCAAGATTTAAGCCAATCGCACATCGCCAAAAAAGTGGGGCTCCGACAAGATACCGTCTCGGCCTTTGAATTGCATGGTGAATCCACAAAATTGGCCACCCTGTTTAAAATCCTGTCTGCCTTGAATCTGGAAATACACATCGTTCCAAGAAATACAAGAGGTTATTTCCAGTGAGCCACAGCCCAGGTTTTAAAATCAGTGACCTTCAGCCCCAGTTCATGGGCCCGCTCAGGCCGAGCCAAACTGGGCAGCTTATTCAATAAATCCTGCCCCTGTATCAGTGCCGGGTGCAACCCTTGTTCCAGCGCTTGCTCCACCGTCAGGTCAGGGGCTTCAATGTGTTTGCCAAGACATGCAGACAAGACCCCTGCAACTTCCCGCAGAGTGAGCCAATCTCCGGCCAGTTCAATATCCTGTTGATGAAAGCGCCCAGGTTCCTGAAAGGCCACGGCAGCCGCTTCACCGATATCAGCCACGGCAATCAGAGCCAAACCCTGATCAGGTTTCAAAATGGTCAGCAGCCGATCCTCGACAAAATTGGCAAACATAAATGAGGGTCGGATCAGATTTTCCATGAAAAACGAAGGTTTGAGCACTGTCCAGGAATCAAAACCGGCTTCCCGCACCCGTTGTTCGTTATGGTTCTTGCTAATGTAATAATTGGCGTTCCAGCGTTCATCCCAGCCCGGTTTGTCAGGATGCGAGCGTTCTGAACCCGAAACCGATGTATGCACAAATTGGGGAACCTGTAAGGCGCGGGCCGCGGACACTAAATTTTGGCACTGAACCCGCTCCATATCGGATTCCATATTGTTCATATCTGGCATTTGTACGGAAAAAACGCCCCGTACTCCCCGGCAGGCATCCTGTAGCGAATCAGGATCATTCAGATCCCCTTGGAAGAGAGTGGCCCCGAGTGCTTTCAGGGCCTGGGCCTTTTCCGCATTTGGGTTACGTACCAAGGCCCTGACCGGAATGCCACGGGCCAGCAAAGCCCGAGCAGTGGCCCCCCCCTGCTGTCCGGTAGCACCGCTCACCAGCACGGATAATTCAGAATCATGGTTTATCATTGTCAAATTGCTCCTTTATTCCACGGCAAAATAAGCCCTGATAACAAATCATGGCTGGCTTTGCGCGACTGAAGCTATACTAGTCTGGATTCAGAATTCTCACAAGAAGGCACAAATATGGGTGATACGAACAAATATGTCTGTCAAACCGATAAAGTTGATTCAGAAATGCGGGCCTGGGCAGACATTTTAAGATGTCTCGGCGATAAATGGACCGTACTGGTACTGGGTTTATTGGTTCCGAGACCCTACCGTTACCTAGAATTAAACCGGGCCGTCACCGGTATTTCCCAGCGCATGCTCACTCTGACGCTCAAGCGTCTTGAACGTGACGGCCTGATTTCACGCACCGTCATACCCTCCACCCCGCCCCAAGTGGAATATGCGCTGACTCCACTGGGCCATAAACTGGGCGAACCATTAGGCAAACTGTGGGCCTGGGCCCAAGACAACCAAGGTGAAATTGAGGCGGCTCGCCAAGCTTATGAGCAGAAACAGATGATGACAACTCCAAGTCTGTTAGAGAATATGTCCTGAAGCAGAGTGTATAACGCCATTTATCTGTTAGATGATCGCTTGGCTCCAATGTTTGGCTGACTTTAAGCTTCCCTCGTCAGTTGCACTATACATGACCGAACCCTGCATCCATTTTCGTTACAGCGGCTGGCGCGAAGGGAAAATCTACATCACCCTCTGACCAATACGCACATCCCAAGACTTGAGCCAACCGAGAATCGCTGTGGCTACAAAGTATATGAGTTCAGATATACTTCAAGTTGAACTTATTTGGAAAACCTCTATTGAGTAGAAAAACACCTGATGCACATTGATTTTGCAAACTGTACAGGAAAAGAGCAATGGCACTCTGTCACATCCCATCTGGCTAAAGAAGGTATTAAAAGTATTCAGATTGGTGGATTAAACAAAACAGAATTGCAGGAAGAATTACAGAGAAAAGCCATCTTGCTGAATGAATCCGCCAAACAATTGTTTGCAAGCGAGCACTTCACCACTTCTCTAACGCGATACACCCTGCAAACAGTTGAAATCACGGCCCAAGATCTCGGATTTGTCCAAGGTGCCACCATGACCGAAATTGTAAAACAGGCAGAAACACTCGGCCTTTCTCTATGCCCAATAGAATTGGCTCCACACCTCCGATTACAGTATCTGGATCAACCAGAAGGCTACTGGGGGCAGCCCGAACGCGTCCATCAAGCGCCAAGCGGCTCGATCACCATCGTATCAGCACCACTCAGTGACGATCACACGATTCCCAAAGGTTTTTATATACGGCGTATCCAAGGTGAACTCTGGTTGCGTGGTTATCGCTCCGGGCCTGAACACATTTGGCAACCCGATGATCATTTCCTCTTTGTTCAGGCATAAAAAGCCATCACTAGCTGTTTTAACCCCCTGAAAACATCGCATTTTTTATTTTTTGTATTGCATTCACCATTTAGACAAGATAGAATATTCTCACTCAAAACAGCTATAGAGGAACCGATTATGCCCAACACCTCATCATTCCAACCCTCTTTCCAGCCATCGCTAACAAAAGTTCAACCGCAAAGCCCACTCAAACCTTCACAGCCAGTTTCCACCAGCAAACCCCAATCGTTGCAACCCTCCTTTGTTGCCCCAACACCCAAAACATTACCAACCACTTTGCCTCCGCTCGAACAACAAGAACGCCAGTTGATCGCAGCATTAGAAACACAAACCCCCGAACAAATGCAAGAATCAACGCCCCCTATCAAACCCACTAAACTGGCATCGGCCCTGACAAAACTCAAATCAGAGTCGGCAATGGTGACACCCGTAGGCCATTTGGGAGTAGGGCAAGAAGCCTTGGAAAAAGCAGCCATACTGACGGGCTCAGAACAAAAAGCACAGCTGAGTTTAGCCTTGGAAATGGGCGTAAAACTAGAGTCGACGGGCCGGGTCGACGACGCCCGCGAGTTATTAAAAGGCGTCAAAGCCATCCTGGCAGAAGCCCCTGATTCGACCCTCTCTCACCAAGCCATCACCTTGTCACGCAAGATCGAAACCCACGGAGCCCTGCTCGGGGGCAACCCTGTTACCATGCTCGAAAACGAGTTTAAAAAAGTGGCACAAGCGTCTGGCGACCAACCGGCCAAAGCCATTGACGCAGCATTTAACATCGCCCACGAGGCCAACAGTGTTTACAATGCCTATGATAAACCGCCAAAACCTGATAACTGGGCGTCACAACAATTTTCCGCCGCAGCGGTCATGTATGACGCAGGCGAACTCATTCGCAACATTGCCAACGACGCCATCATGAAGGGTAACACCCAATTGA
>DLGM01000220.1:0-1982 GCA_002482705.1 Cyanobacteria bacterium UBA7694 | reverse complement strand
CCCAATTGTTCTTCTACGCCCAACGAGCGCTACAGAAAATGCCTTCCGACAGCGGCAAGCCCGAACAGCTAAAAAACCAGACTATGCTGGCCGAAATGTTAGAGATTAACACCCTCCCTAAAGGTAAAGGTTTTCCTTTAAGCGACCAACGGGCAACCTATCCGTTTGCCACATCTGGTTTTCAGAAAATCCCGCCCAAAGAGGCCATGCAAATTGCCCGAGCCACCCTGGTCATTCAAGAAGCGGTCAGCCAAGCCCACCAAGAGCTGTTGGCCGGTGATCTGGCCCACTTTCAAGGCAGTGGAGCCTTGGGGTCATGGCGTCGCCACGCCAGTGAAGATCCCCCCAAACCGATTAAAACCACCGAAGTGGGACAGTTGATCGAACACCGAACCATGAATATTCTGAAAACCAAAATGGCTGAAGGAAAACTTGAAGGCTTGAGCATAGATGCTCAGGTAAAGGTGTCCGGCAGTACGTACAATAAGGCCCAACCAGACATTGTCTTAACCACCGACAGCGGCCACACGGCTTATATTGACATCACCTCCTGTTCAAAAAGCAGCATGGGACACGTGCTCAAAAAAGGGGGTGGCGTTTTAACCAAAGGAGGATTTTTGGCAGAAACCACATATCCCCCTGTTCCACCCCAAAGTATTACTTATAATCCCAATCGGCCTCCCAACCGGAAACTCACGCCTCAGCAAATGCAGGAAATTGAGGCTGCAAATAAAGAAATTGTGCAGCTTAAATCATCTTTGGTCACACTGAAAACAGACATTCGCAATATGCTCAATCATAGGTTTGAGAGCCCAGATACAGCAATAGGAGCGCTGGTTGATGATGACTATTGGAACGTTCCCACTGCCTGGGGCCTAGACGAAAATAGTGAGATCACAGGAAAACAGCATGAACAAAACTCACTCCAAATGTTGAGCAACCTGCAAACCCTTACCAATAAGCCTAGTATCACGGGGCAAAAAGCCCCCAGTGGAGCCAGTGCCACCGAAGAGGCGGTCACGAATCTATACAATGCCATCCAGTATTGGCATGATGTCGATTATAAAGCTGAGCTGAACGAAGAATCCACCCCTAAAGAAATACAAACGGCAGACAAGATGACACAAAAACAAGCAGCCATACAACCGCTGCTTACAAAATTGGAAGCATATCTCGATACACTTGATCGCATTGATACACTCTACGCCCAAATGTAAAGCTAAATAGTCACTGAAATTCAGTTGTCATTGAAACTCTTGGATTTATACAGATTCCGGGGACCGCTCCCGAATCGTCGCCTGGCTGTAGTGCATCTGGCCAACTTGCAGCGGATTGAGGCGCACATCGGCATTAAACTGCTCCCCCCGGCTGTTTTCAAAGCGCCAATCAAAGCGCGACTTTTTGCCAGTGGTGGTGTCGAGCAAACGCCCGCGCGAATCGTTCATCGACAGCTTGCCATCCGGCTGGTGCAGGGGCGACAGGGCGTGCCAGGCTAGGCCCAATAATTCCTTTTTGGGATACCCAAACAGCTTCAACGCCGCCGGGTTACAATCCTGAATCGTTTCCCCCTCCAAAATCAGGGTCGCATCCTGGGTTTGTTCAAAAATCGAGTGGAAATGGGCTTCGCGCTCCTGCAACAGGTGGGCCACTTTTTCGAGCTGTTCGTGGTTGGTGTAAAAGGCCCGGCTCATGCCCAATAACAGGCACACGGCAAAAAAGGTAAAACCGTACAGCCACCACTCGGTGTGGTATAGGCTTTGAAAAGCCTCGTCGGCATCCATTTCTGTGACAATGCCCAGCCCCAGTTCATGGTCCCAGTGCCACGAGCCAATCACCGGCACCCCGCGATAATCGCGGTAAGGGTGTAAACGGGTGCCGGAGCGCCCGGCAATCAGGTCTGCGGCCATGGGGGTCAAGGCCTGTTTTTCCTGGGGCTTGCGCTGGGGTAATTCGAGCAGGTTCACTTCCGGGTTACGCACCTT
>DLGM01000373.1:1282-5127 GCA_002482705.1 Cyanobacteria bacterium UBA7694 | reverse complement strand
AAACATATACCTGATCGGGTTCACGTACAATCTGTTGGATGGGGGTGTGGGTAAAAATCTGGCCCTGAAAGCCATTTTCAAAAGCTGTTAAATAAACTTTGCTACTCCCTTGGAAAGTAAACCAGTGGGCCTGTTTGAATTCGACACCTTTGAGATATTGGTGATTGTATTGAAACTGCAAATAAACCTGTGCCGGGAATTCCCAAATCTGATCTGGAGGTAAAGACCAAACGGCGGCTGCTGTTGGCGCAATTAAATTGTGACGAAAAAGCGCTGAATAAGGAGCTAAGTATTCGCCCAAGGTTTGCTCACCCAGGCGGTTTTGTTCTAGGTCTTGGCAGGCCCGCTTGCGAAAATGGATGACTTCTGCCAACATACGATAAAAATTGGGATTCAGGGCATTTTTCATTTGGTAAAAGAGTTGTTTTAGGCCTGTGGTTCCATAACATAAATCTTTGTCTTGGTCCCAAAACGAAAACCCCATCTGCATTGGCTGAATCTTGTCTTGTAGATTCAGTTCCCGGATCCAATCAATAAACAGGGGGTAGGTATGGGGGTTAAAGACAATAAAGCCCGTATCTACATAGGTGCTTTGATCAGGTAATAAAACGGGGTGAGTATGCCCACCCAATGTGGCTTCAGCTTCATACAGCGTGACATCATATTGTTTCTGAAGCTGATGGGCGGTATAAATGCCTGCAATACCACCCCCTACAACCGCTAATTTGGGTTTATTCATGGCTCAGATTTGTCGCCTAAAATATTGTGGTGTACCCGGTTTTGACAAAAGTAATTGCCACAATTGCTGACTGCGAGAACGAAATGCGCCTGCGACTTGTAAGAGGTAAAAATCCCACATCCGTTTAAAACGGGGTGAATAACGGAGTGACAGTTCTGGCCAAGCTGCTTGAAAGTTGGTATACCAAGCCATGAGTGTCAAGTCATAGTCGGGGCCAAAATTATGGACATCTTCGATCACAAAACGGTTTTCGCAGGCCTTGCCCAATTGGGCCAATGAAGGAATCATGCCATTGGGGAAAATATAGCGGTGGTACCAGGGATCACTGGCATAAAAGGAGCGATTGCCCCCCATGGTATGTAATAAAAAGAGCCCGTTATGGGCTAAACTCTGTTCTGCGATTTGCATAAAGGTGCGAAAATTTTTATACCCGACTGCTTCGAACATGCCCACTGAGACGACCCGATCAAATTGGCCGTGGATCTTACGGTAATCGTCTAAGATAAATTCGACGGGTAGATGATGACATAATTGGCGCCCCAGTTCGACTTGGGGTTGAGAGAGGGTATAACCTACAGCTTGTACGCCATAGTGTTCGGCAGCATATTTCATCAGTGAACCCCAGCCACAGCCAATATCCAAGAGTCTCATGCCCGGTTTAAGTTGCAGCTTTTGGCAAATTAATTCGAGTTTAGCCGTTTGGGCTTCGGCCAAGGTTTGAGCTTGCGGCCAAAACCCGCAGGTATAGACCATACGCGGGTCGAGCATTTTCTGGAAGAGGTCATTTCCCAGATCATAATGTTGCTCACAAACCTGAGCTGCCCGTTGTTGGGATTGCAAATTGCTCAATTTGGCCAGCACAAAGGCTGATACATTTTTGAATGAAAGCACTTCACGCTCAAGTTGGGCTCTCAACATTCTGTCGCTCATCTGGTCGATGGCCTGACAATCCCACCAGCCATCCATATAGCTTTCACCCAAACCCAAGTTGCTATCTCTGAGGATCCGCTTACAGGTATCCGGGTGATGGATCTGTATATCCCAGGGATTGCTTCCGTTGAGGGTAATGCCAGCTTTGGCGAGTAAGGCGCTGAGAATTTCTTGGTAATTCACGATCATGTTTCATGATAACATGCGCAAAAAAGTGGCCTTCACTTGTGACTTTTTTATCGCGTGTGTTGCCTGGTCAGTCGATTTGCATGGCCTGTAAATCGCGGGGGGTGACGCCCAGCAGATACAAAATGGTATCCAGCCCACGCTGGCTCAGGAATGCCTCGGCCTGTTGGCGCACGCGCGGTTTGGCGTTAAAGGCCACGCCCAGCCCGGCAGTGTTGAGCATTTCCAGGTCATTGGCTCCATCACCTACGGCAATCGTTTGCTCTAGCGGAATTTGTTCACGTTGGGCCAATTCGCGCAGCAGGCGGGCTTTGGCTGCTTTGTCGATGATTTCGCCGCAGACGCGCCCAGTCAGATGGCCGTCTTTGATTTCGAGCTGGTTGGCAAAACAATAATCAAGATGCAGTTGCTCTTTGAGGTGGTTGGCAAAGTAATCAAAACCGCCAGAAATGACGGCCGTGCGGAAGCCCAGCTTTTTGAGCACCTGGATCAGACGCTCAACGCCGGGAGTGAGCTGAATGCGGGCCAAGGCCTGTTCGAGCAGGCTGACGGGCTGCCCGGCCAGCAACGCCACGCGCTGGCGCAGAGCGGCCTGGAAGTCGAGTTCGCCCTGCATGGCTGCTTCGGTAATGTGGGCCACTTCAGGGCCGACCCCGGCCAGGGTGGCCAACTCGTCGATCACTTCTTGCTGAATCAGGGTCGAGTCCATGTCCATGACAATCAGGCGCTTCGAGCGGCGGTACAGGCTTTCCGGCTGCAAGGCCAAATCAAAGTGGTGACGGAAGGCAATTTCAAACAGGCGCTGGCGGATTTCTGCAAAGCGGATGGGGTTGTCGCTGGGGTGCTGCAATACCAGCTCGACACACTGCACATCTGGGTAAGTCAACCAGTTAATGCGTTCGACGTTGAGCTGCATCCGGGCCACTTCACGCACCACCGAATGCAGCCCTTCGGCTTCGACCTTGGGGGCCAGATAGGTCAGGGCCAATGTTTTGCCGCTGACCTGCCGCCATGGGGCATCTCCTTCAAGCACCACAAAATCGACCGCCAAGCCGCGTTCGCGCAGCAATTTGCCCATGTCGCGCACAATTGCCAGCCCTTGGCTGGAACGGATTTTAAACAGCACCGACAGATTGAGCTGGCCCAAGCTGGTGGTTTGCTGCAAATCGCGCATATCTACGTCGTACCAGCTCAGGGTTTGGATCACGTCGGCCAAGATGCCGGGGCGATCCTGACCGGATATGTGCAATAACAGGGTGTCGGTGGGCGTGTCGGACATGGTGTGTTTCCTTTGTACTACGGGTAGTCTGATTGAAACATGTTTCCCGGTGGGTGTTAAGGGGGTTGGGGAATGTATACAGTCAGCCTACGCGCTCTCAACAATCAGGAGAGCCGTCGGGGTTCAGTCAAACCCCGATGGGGCATCACGCCCATTTCCACGAAGCTGGGAGCGTATGCCCCATCCCATACATATGGCGGATGATTTGGCCTTCGTGCATGCATTCATGCTCTAACAGCGCCAGCAGCAGTTTGTCATGTTCTGCATGCCATTCCGAAATGGCTTGAATGGTTTCTGAAAAAGCTTGGGCCGACTGGTGCAGAGCATCCATGATCGCTCCCTGCTCTAAGGTTTCCAGTGAGCAGGCAAAACCGCTCCACTGGCCTTGAGCTAGGGCGCGGGTGTAGCTTTCACGGGCACCCACAATACACCACAGATGCTCGCCCAGCGATTTGCTTTTGGGCACGGGTAATCGTTCATTCAGCAGGTCAGCATTCAGTGAGGCCACACATTCTGCCAAGCTGGCAAAGCGGGTGGTGATGGCGTGAAGAACGGTATCTCTCATGGGGCCTGCTTTCCTGGTAACGCATTCCAACCGATTAGCGGGCTTTTACTGTAACAGCCTGCTGGCCCCAAGGCAAGGGGGGCCAATATGCTAGAATCAGGGTATGGAAACACAGGTGCTGCCCCGTAAAAAGCTGCCGATTGGCA
>DLGM01000373.1:0-1229 GCA_002482705.1 Cyanobacteria bacterium UBA7694 | reverse complement strand
CCCCTTTGCTTTGCAATTAATTGCGCAGGGCCATCATTATTTTCTGTCGCGGCCTCGGCGTTTTGGCAAAAGCCTGTTTTTGGATACGCTCAAAGCTTTATTTGAAGGCCATCAGGCTTTGTTTCGGGGTTTGTATGCCGAGCAACACTGGGATTGGGGGACGAAGTACCCGGTGATCCGGCTCAGTTTTGGGGGCGGTGTGGTCAAAAGCCAAGCGGAGCTGCGCGAGTTGGTGGGGCAGCAATTGGCCAAACAGGAAGCGGAAATCAACGCCTTTTCGAGCTATCAGGGGTTGGGGCGTCGTCTTCAGGATCTGATTCAAAACCTACAGGCACATACAGGGCAAAAAGTAGTTGTCCTGATTGATGAATACGACAAACCGATTTTGGACAACCTGCTTGTGCCGGATGTGGCGCGCGAGATGCGGGATAGCCTGCGCGATCTGTATGCGGTGCTCAAAGAGCAGGATGCCTATCTTAAGTTTGTGCTGATTACCGGCGTGAGCAAGTTTTCCAAGGTCAATCTTTTTTCGGGGTTTAATAATCTCAATGACATTACGCTGGATGTGGCCTACTCTGCCATTTGTGGTTATACGGATGCCGACGTGGACACGGTTTTTGCAGCGGAGTTGCCTGGCTTAGACCGCCAGGAAATTCGCGCCTGGTATAACGGTTACAACTGGCGGGGCACTGCGGTGTACAATCCTTTTGACGTGCTGTTGCTGTTTCAAAAGCGGGAGTTCAGGGCCTATTGGTTTGAAACGGGAACGCCGACCTTTTTGGTCGATTTTTTGGTGCGTCATCAGTGGTTTACCCCCCATCTCATGCGCCGTGAAGTGAATGAAACGATCCTTTCGCGCTTTGATGTCGACACGATTGCCCCGGAAGCGCTTTTGTGGCAAACGGGTTATCTGACCATTCATTCGGTGACCGAGCCTTTGCGCGGCCATCGTTTTTATATGCTGGGCTACCCGAATCTGGAAGTCGAGATGGCCTTGAACGAGGCGCTGCTGAGTGCCTATGGCCCTGAGCTGCAGCCCTCCTTGGCGGCGCGCTCACAGATGTTGCACGCCTTGCGCGAACACGATTTACAGGCCTTGTATGACAGTATCCATGCTCTGTTCGCGAGCATTCCTAACGATTGGTATCGCAATAATTCGCTGGCCAATTACGAGGGGTATTATGCCAGCGTTTTTTACAGCCAATTGGCGGCGCTGGGGCTCGATGTGC
>DLGM01000283.1 GCA_002482705.1 Cyanobacteria bacterium UBA7694 | reverse complement strand
GGCCGCTTTGGGACAACAGGGCCAGTGGCAGGAGATCTTAACTTGGGCTGCCCGTTTGCCGCAGGGGCGTGCTTATGCTCCCTTTTGTTGTATGGTGGCCCAAGCGGCGCTTGAGCTCAAGCAGTGGCAGCTTGCCCAAACGTGGTTTTTGGCGGCTTTGGCCCCTGAAGCTATTTCTTTGACACAGCCTGATGCCGCGCGCGATCTGATTCCTTTGCGGGGGCTTTTGTCTTGTTATCAGGCACAGAAACAGTTTGATTGGGGGCTGGCCCTCACTTTTCTGTTGGAGCGTCTAGAAAGGCCGGGGGCCCAGCCCGCTTTGCGGGCCTTTCGGGAAGATTATTGGCAGGCTCATCACTTGAATGAAGCGACGTGGCTGGAATCGCTTGATGCTGCAATCCAAACCGCTTTAAAGGCACGGCAAGGTTACGAGGTGCTCAAATTTGCCTGGATGTATCTCTGTCACCATTTTGACCCGGTGATCTGGAAAGATGCCTGGTATGGGGCCTATCTCGCCGGAGAAAAAGGACTACAGGCCCTGCTGGCGGAAACAGGGCAGTTATTATGGCCCACAGAGCCCTTGTGGCAAACTCCCCACAACCGCACAGACCCGGTGCCCCCCTTGTGGCATCTGTTGATCGGGCCTGCTGTACAGCCCACCCGTTTGAGTGTCTGTATGATTGTGCGCAATGAGGTGACCCAACTGGCGGATTGCCTCAGGAGTGTCTTGCCAATTGCGGATGAAATTTTGATTGCTGATACGGGTTCAAGTGACGGTACCCAGGAGCTTGCGCGTCAGTTCCCGGTGACCCTGTGGGAAATTCCCTGGCAGGATCATTTTGCACAGGCCCGCAATCAGGTCGTGGAGCGTGCGCGGGGTGATTGGATTCTTTCGATTGATGCCGATGAGCGTTTAGATGCTGCGAGCCTACAGGTTTTGCAACAACTGAAGCATTATCATTTTTTGCCGCTTCAAAGTTATGCGATTAGCTGTCTGAGTGTTTATGAACGTCCGCAAGCGGATGTTTTGGACGCCATTCCCCGTCTCTTCCCCAATCACCCACATATTCGTTTTTTTGGGGCGATGCACAATCTCTTATTGCGTACCGATCGCCCGGCCCTACTGCCAACAGTACACCTCCCCCAGATACATATCCGCCACGGCGGTTACCGCACGGTGCAACTGCGTCAGCAGCGCGCTGAGCGCTTACCTTGGTTGGCGCGTACACGCAAGATTGGAGCTGAGCCCAACCCCTATTTTTTGTACCACTCGGCTTACAGCGAACTTTACCAGCAGTCTGAGGGGAATATTTTGCAGGCCCGTACTTGGCTGGCTGCGGCCATTGCTTTAACCCTGCGTTATCGCGATCAGCCCCCGGTTATTGGCTGGGCACCCGCTCCGTTACAAGATGCGATTTTGGCCTGGGTGGATGCCTGTGAGCGTTTGGGTGAGTATACTGCGGTACTTGCGCAGGCGGAGCACTATCGCCTTTATTGTCACCGCCGCGAGTTTTTCTGGCGTGTCGCGCGCCTGTGCTGCCAGCAGGGGCAACTGGAGCTGGCTGAACAGTGGTTATCCCAGGCACAGGCTGCCAGTCAGTGGGGGGACACTTTTCCACATTATCCCCTGTGGGTGTTGGCTTTAGAAATAGCCGCCCGGACCCAGCAAACAGCCGAGGTCATTGCCTGGTGTCAGCATTTGTGGGAGCACGACTCACAGCCAGAGTGGCAGATGTATTTGGCCCGCTACCTAAGGGCTAACCGTTAACTCTGAGCTAACTGCTGGGTGAGGGCTTGCCACCGCTGATGTTGCCAGTGGCCTTGGGCCTGTTGGTAGCTGTCCTGAAAGGATTTGAGGGTATTGTCAGCCAGATTAAAAGACTCATAAATTTCGAGCACCCCATCCAAGAGCGCTTGAATGGCGCTATTGAGCAATCCGTGGGCCTCTTCGGGGGAGCGGGTCACGTTTAAAGTGGCCAAAGCCTGAGCCAGCCCACGGGTACAGTCATTGAGGCGGTATTTTAAATTTTGGGTGCCTGCAATCAGTTCAATGACCAGGGTATACAAGGCATAACGCAGATCTTCAATATGCTGTATCTGGCTGTGACTCAGGCAGCTGATTAACAGATATTCGCTCACTTTTTCGACAGAAGGTGATTTTTTATACGCGACCCCTAGGGTGGCCTGAACCACCTCTCGCAGCAGGCGTTCATAGGTACTGTTGAGGCGGACGGGCAAAGGGGCAAGTTGTTCTTTGGCAAACTGGCTCACGGCCTCGTTAAAAGCTGGGCTTGAAACTTCGTGGGGCTGTAAGGCAAACTGTAGGTTTTGGCCTGCTTCATTGAGCTGCACTTTTACCATCACCTGTTTGAGGGGGTGGGCATAGGCATTCAGACTGACCGCATGGGTATCCGCATCTAGGCGCCAGCGCTGTAACCAGCCAAAGTCATTGAGTAAAAAGGCCCATTGTGGGTTGCCGTAGCCAGCCCGGTGTAAATGGACGGCTGCGCCAATCCAGGATAAGAACAGTTCGCGACTGGGAGTCTCGTGGGGGGGGACAATGTTTAGGCATTGTAGCCATTGTTCGAGCCAATAAAGCTCTTGTGCGACACAATTGCGCCCATACATAAAGTGGGCCACTTTGGTGTGTTGTAACAGCTCTTGTAATTCGAGCAAATAGACATAGGCATAAGCCTCGGAAAATGAGCGCAGGGGTTCTTCCCAGGGGGTACCCTGTACCAGGGCCAGAAGCTGAGCCGGGGCCTGCTCCCGTGAAAAACTGCTGATCAAATAATGGCAGAGGGGAACCGTCAAATCAGCTTCCGGGGGAAGTTGATTCAAGAGGGTGTAGAGGTCGTCTTGACCGAGACCATAAAGGTTTTGAGCGATGGCCAACGTTAAAGCGGGGCCACTGTGAAGTTCAGCTGCCCGCTGGAGTTGATGCACACGACAAGAGAACCGGTGGTGGTACCGGTAGGTTGAGAGGCGTGTGGCCAAGGCTTAGTACAGATCGAAGAAGTTGCCCAGATTGGCGCGGCAGGCTGTCATCATGGCGGCCATTGCCAGAATACTCATCCAGGACAGGGCTCTTTTTACGGTCTGCATGCAAAATATCCCACCTTTTGGTTCTTTCCTGATTCTATCATACCTAGAGGTCAAACGCTGGGAGTTGTTCTCCCTGGGTCAGCATTTCACGGGTATCCGGTTGGCGAATGACCGCATACTCTGAGCCTTTGACCATCACCTCAGCAGGCCGGGCGTAGGAGTTATAAAAAGAGGCCATAGTGTATCCGTAAGCGCCACTGCTCATAATTGCTAACAGGTCTCCGCGTTGCACGACCGGAATTTCCCGATCTTGGGCAAAGAAGTCGCCACTTTCACAAATGGGCCCCACCACATCGGTGGTGAAGGTGTCGCTGGTACGTTGGAAAACCGGTTGAATGGCCTGATAAGAGCCATATAAAGAGGGGCGGATGAGGTGATTCATGCCCGAGTCAACAATCACAAACTGTTTGTCTTGGTTTTTTTTGAGATAGGTGACGCGGGTTAATAAAATTCCGGCATTGCCCACAAGGACACGGCCGGGTTCAAAGATCAAGGTGCAGTTGAGATCTTGGGTCTCAGCCAGAATTCGAGCGGCATATTCAGCCGGTGCAGGGGGTGTTTCACCCTGATAGGCAATGCCCAGGCCCCCGCCAAGGTCAAGATAACGAATGGGCAAACCATGTTCTTGGCGCAAACGCTCTACCAGGACTTTGAGCTTTTTGAGGGCCGCGACAAAGGGATCCAGCTCAGTAATTTGAGAGCCAATATGGCAGTCTACGCCGACCACTTCAATATGTGACATTTGGGCTGCACGGGCAAAGATTCGCTCGGCATCGAGGATATCGACTCCGAACTTGCTTTTTTTGAGGCCCGTTGAGATATAGGGGTGGGTTTTGGGGTCAATATCTGGGTTGACCCGCAGGGAGATGGGGGCTTTTTTATCGAGGCCGCTGGCCACAACTTGAATGGCTTCTAACTCGGCCTCGGATTCTACGTTAAACATGCGAATGCCCGCATGCAGGGCTTCGGCGATCTCACGATCCGTTTTGCCGACACCGGAGAAAACAATGCGATCAGCGGGCACCCCTGCTTTGAGGGCGCGGTAGAGTTCGCCCCCAGAAACAATATCTACGCCGCTGCCCCGATTTAAGAAAAGTTTAAGGATAGAGAGGTTGGAGTTGGCCTTCATTGAATAACAAATGAGATGGGGAATTCCAGCCAAGGGCTCGGAGAAGGCCTTAAAGTGGCGCTCTAAGGTGCGGTGACTATAAATATAGCAGGGGGTGCCCACTTCTTCGGCGATCTTGGAAAGGGGTACTTCTTCGCACCACAACTCGTTTTCGATGTAATGAAAGTAGTGCATGGTGGGCCGCCTTTTCTGAAATTTTTAACTTTTTTGGATTGTAACACGCAAGCTTATGGATATGCTTTCTATAAGAAAATTAAGGTAAGATTAAGGTTGAGTGAAAGAGGTTAAGCCGCCATGTACGTAGGGTTAAATCCGGGATACGCTCAAATCGTTGCCAACAACGTTGATTACAACCGCAATGGTGTAATTGACCGCAAAGAGCTGACCTTTAAACAAAATGCAAAACGTCTGGCTGACTTTAACCGCGATGGCCGTGTTACGACCGAAGAGCTGGCTTGGTCCCTTTCCCGTGGTGACATCTATATTTCCGGCGATCGCAAAGCTTACCCTGCTTACGGTTATCACAAGCCTCCTTATGGCGCACCAGCTTATCCCTCTTACCCCCAGCACCCTTATCTGCCGCCTTATGGGAATCAACCCCCTTACCCCACTGCCCCCGGTTATCCGTATAACCGCTCCGTAGCGAACAACGGTTCGGTGGCTTCCGGTCTGGCAACCACAGTGGTTGGTGCTGGTTTAGGCGCTGGCGTTGCTTATGCCGTGGGTGGCTCTATTGGTGTTGGCGCTGCGATTGGCGGTGCCTTGGGCCTGTTGGGCGCTTTAGTCGACTAATTTCTCTTTCTTTTAACTCTTGGCGGAGCCACTGGCTCCGCCTTTTTGCTGTTAACGGAAGGGGGGGCCGTAAATCCAGCTCACCAGGGTATGGCGAAGGCCTGTGGTGACAGGCATTACCTGATGACGTAAGTACGAGGGAAAGATCACCAGTGTGCCCTGCTCTTTTGGCACATGGGGGTAGTGGGGGGTAAAAATCAGTTCCCCCCCGGTATATTCCTCAGGGGGCGTGAGCATGACCACAACACTCAGCTTACGGCTGGAAATTAAACCATTGCCAATATCCGCATGGGCGCCATAAAAACCTGACGGTTCGTAGCGCATGACCATGGGGGTGCCGAGCATTTTGATGTGAAAGTGGAAAAACTGGGCATTGGCGTCGCGGATGCGTTCGAGGAGACGGTTATAAATCCACTCCGTATCAGGGGTGCGCTGGATCAATTTGCTTTGGGTAATGCGATCTTTGGGGCGCAGGATATTTTCGCCGGTATCAAAATCGACGACCCCGGCATCTTCATATTCACTTGGGTAAGCGATGATTTGTTCACATTCTTGGGGGCTCAAAAAACCCGGGCGGGCCAAGAACTGCTGCATGTAGTTATTCCAGCGATCTTTTTGTGGTGTAAACATAAGGCCTCCTATTGAAACGGTTGGGTGCCATGGGCCCAGGTGATCAAAAATTGGAGTTGGCCTGAAACCACAGGCGTAATGCGCTGCATAAAATAGGACGGCATAATACCTAAGGAACCCTGTTCTTGATGGATGGGGCAGACCCCGCTGGAAACTTCAAAGGCTCCCCCTTCATAACTGCTGCGTTCGGACAAAAATAGCACAATACAGAGCTTGCGGAGGGAAAAGGGGCCTTCTGCCAGATCCACATGCCAGCCCCAGCCCTCTCCTGGGCCTAAGGTCACGCGCTGAGTGCCCATCAGGCCATCAATTTCGAACTGAAAATGCGCTTGGTTATGGGCGCTCACCAACTGGGATAGGCGATCGATCAGCATGCGGTTGGGGCCATAAGGCAAAAGCTCGATTTTACCGGCTTGAACATAAGGCGCATGGGGCATAAATTGCTGTTGCTGCATATGCCAGTAAGTGTCTAAGGCGGCATCCCCAGGGGCTTGCTGAATCTGGACACAGGTTTCTGGTGTAAAGGTGTCCGGCATAAAAAAACCGCGCATTAGGTATTCGTTAATTTCTTTTTCTGGGTTGAACATAGACACTCCTTGGGGTTATCTCAGGCATGGGCCTTGGGCCCAGGCCACCAGACTATGGCGGCATCCCGCTGTCACTGGGTGAACTTGGTGCA
>DLGM01000251.1:846-6435 GCA_002482705.1 Cyanobacteria bacterium UBA7694 | reverse complement strand
GCCCGGACGCAAATATTCAGCAAACACCAGCCCCACCCAGAGCCAACTCAAGTGAAGTTGATCGCTGTAACTGGCAAACAACACCGATCGCAGCAGGTGTAAAAAAGCCATCGGCCAGTGTAACAACGACTGAAAAAACAAGGCGGGGAAAGCCATAAGACCTGAAATGCCCACCTGAAGCACTTCTGTGATTAACCACATACAAACAAACGTCACCCCCAACCCACCGCAGACAAACAGACGCTTGGACGCCCATGGTTGCAAGATTGCCAATAGCAACAGCCCCATTAAAGCAGAGCTGCCATCCCAAACCGCCAAAAGATGCAGCTCGGTCAAACCCCAGATCACAACGCCCATGCCACCTAGCAAAATCAGACGTTGCCAAGCCGAAAGCCCAACCAACGCCATCAAAGCCGCTCCGATAAAACCAGCCCCATAAAGCCAGCTTCCCCAACGGGCATAAGTATCTCGCATATCTGGGGCCGTAGGCGTCTGCCCCCACTCCTGCTGCAGCCACCGCCACAGCGCCTGTAAGGTCAAAGGGTCGCCCATGACCGTAGTATGATCCGCTGCCGGGCTCACCCAAAAGGTATGGCGACAAGGAGACGCGACCGAAGGCTTCTGTAACTGGGCGGGAGGATGCAAGACATCATAACGGCCAGCCCCATAAAAAGCCTGGCAAGGGGGGCTTTGTGCCGGAGGAGGATGGTAACCTAGAGCCCCAAACAGAGCCAACTTGGGGCTCTCTTCAGCCACCGCTAAGACCGCTTGGGCCCCCAGCGAATGGCCCATCAAGGCAATCTGATCAGCTCGTACCCAAGGCTGCTGGCGAAGGAAAGCTTGGGCCGCCCACACGGCATCAGGCAGAGCAGCAATAACCCCCCGTGACTCGGCAGCCCCAGGTAAATCAAAAGTGAGCACCACCAAGCCCTGACGGGCTAAAAAGCGGGCGGTCACATCCACTGACTCTTTAGAGGAAGCGACACCATGTACCAACACCACACCGGGGCGACGCCCTTTTCCAACCTCATCCAGAGGCGCCCATAACCACCCCTTCAGGCGTTGGCCCGTATCTAAGGGAATCTGAACAACCCGCCGTCCATACGGATACGGGATCGCCAAACTGCTCAGGAAAAAACCTGTCGCCATCAGCACAAGACAAAAATAGATCCCCAAAGGGCGGCGCATGATTTGCTCTTCTCCTTTGCTATTCTAGCGCTCCTGTTCTAGAATGGGGCATGACTGACCAAGAAGACTGTACTTTCTGCCAAATTATTGCCCGCCATATCCCCGCCAGTGTGGTCTATGATGATGAGCTGGTCATGGTTTTTTTAACGATCCAGCCTGTGAATCCCGGCCATTTATTGGTTGTGCCCCATCAACATGCGGAAAACCTTGCTGATTTACCCGACAGTACCGTAGCCCATATGTTTGTCACCGCAGCTCATATGGCCCAAGCCTTGCGCAATTCAGGTTTACCCTGTGAAGGCACCACCTTAATGTTAGCCGAAGGGGAAGCCGCTGACCAAAACGTCATGCATGCCCATGTCCACGTCTTTCCCCGTGTCGCCGGGGATCAATTCCAAATCCAAGCCCGCTGGTTTGTCGCCCCCACCCCCGCCGAACGGGACGCCATTTGTGACGATATCCAGCAGGCAGCCTATAAATTGGGTTGGTTACACAGCACAGATAGCCCCTCCTGACCGGGTTAAACTCAAAATTACGGTATAATAAACCACCGTTTGTTGTTTCCATTAACCTAGGAAGGTAAGCCCATGTTTAAGCTGGCTCAGTCTGGCCACAGCTCGGCGGAAAGCACTGCCCACAGCAGTACCGAGCACGCCACCCCCTCCGCAACCACGGGTCATGGCGGCGGCCACCACGGCAATCTTGACCACTGGAAAAATTTAGGTCCAGGCATGGTCACGATCAGCATCTTGCCCTTTGTCGCCCTGCTGCTCATGATCGCCATTTTGCCCCTGATTCACAAAACCGAACACTGGTGGGAGCAAAATAAAAATAAGCTGCTCATGGCCAGTATTTGCGGCATTTTAGGCATCGTCTTGTACTTATTGCCAACCGGGGATGTCACCAAAGTGGTGCATACCTATATTGAATACGCAGCCTTTATTATGCTGTTGGCTTCATTATTTGTGATCAGTGGAGGTATTCATATTTCCGGTGCTTTTGCCGGTTTCCCCCACGTCAATACCCTCTTTTTAGCGCTCGGAGCTGTGTTAGCCAACGTGATGGGCACCACTGGCGCAAGCATGTTGCTCATCCGCCCGCTGATCAAGGCCAATGAAGCCCGCCAGCACAAAACCCATATCATTATTTTCTTTATCTTTGTGGTCGCTAACTGTGGCGGTCTCTTAACACCTCTAGGTGATCCCCCTTTATACCTGGGATTCTTGCGCGGCGTTCCCTTTGGCTGGACAATGAGTCTGCTCCCTCAGTGGGCCTTTGTGGTGGTCATGTTGTTATTTATTTTCCATCTGCTCGACTCGTATATGTTCACCAAAGAAGAGACCGCAACCAAAGGCAAACTGGTCGAGGCCGTAGCCAGCGCCAAGAAAAAGCTCAGCATTGAGGGCATCTGGAATTTAGGCTTTTTGGC
The DNA here is from genome assembly GCA_002482705.1 of Cyanobacteria bacterium UBA7694. Taxonomy (GTDB): domain Bacteria; phylum Cyanobacteriota; class Sericytochromatia; order UBA7694; family UBA7694; genus UBA7694. Next base: position 3,818 of record DLGM01000251.1, on the reverse strand, counting down.
TGCCGTTGTGGTCACCATTTTATTGTCAGGTTATGTGGTCTATCCTGGCTTGGCCAAAGCTTATAACAATGAGATAGCCGATTTGGGTTCTAAAGGTTTTCAGATTGTGGTCATGGGCCTTGCCACACTGATTTCTTATAAAGTGACACAACCCCAAATCCGCGAAAAAAACCAGTTCTCCTTTGGGCCTATTCTCGAAGTAGCCTGTATCTTTGTCGGCATCTTTGGGGCCATGATCCCAGCCTTGGTGATTTTAGAAGCCAAAGGCGGCAGCATGGCCATCAGCGCGCCCTGGCAATATTATTGGATCACTGGGGTGTTAAGCAGTTTCTTAGATAATGCCCCCACTTATCTGACTTATGTCACATTGGCAGCCAGTAAAAATGGCCTACCTACCGATAACCTCAGCAGCTTGGCCACCGAATTTCCAGCCCTGTTGGCAGCCATTTCATGCGGGGCCGTGTTTATGGGTGCCAATACCTATATTGGCAACGGCCCCAACTTTATGGTCAAAACCATTGCCGAACATTCCCGCATTAAAATGCCCTCTTTCGGAGGGTATATGCTGTGGTCGTGTAGTGTATTAGTACCTTTACTGGTGATTGTGACTTTCCTATTTTTTATGAAGTAACCCATGCTCCCATCAAAGCCCCTCTGAATTCAGAGGGGCTTTGATGTTTTGAGATTACAGGCACAAATTCAGAACATCCAATATTTGACTATTTTAATAAATATCCAAGAATAAACGAACAAATAAAAGCACTAAACAAACCTTAAAACCATCATATTCCCTATAAAAACACTTAACGCTACGTTTATGACTAAGGTACACTACTAGTAGCATATTTTGCATATATTGGAGAAGCACAATGTGGAAGCTCGCCCTCAATGATACTGACACCGCAGCAACCCATGGCACATCTACAACCACGGCCGATCATGGCGGTGGCCACCATGGCAACTTAGAACACTGGCAGCAGTTGGGGCCAGGCATGGTCACGATCAGTGTCCTGCCCTTTGTGGCCCTGTTGCTGATGATCGCTATTCTGCCCCTGATTCACAAAACCGAACACTGGTGGGAGCAGAACAAGAACAAGCTGTTGATTGCCAGTATCTGTGGTGTTTTGGGCATTGCCCTGTACCTCATTCCCACCGGGGACACCTTTCGTGTCATCCATACCTACATCGAATACGCCGCTTTTATTAGCCTCTTGGCCTCTTTGTTTATTATTAGCGGCGGGATTCATATCTCGGGGGCATTTGCCGGGTATCCTCGCATCAATACCCTGTTCTTGGGATTGGGTGCCATCCTAGCCAATATCATGGGCACCACCGGTGCCAGTATGATCCTGATTCGCCCCTTGATCAAAGCCAATGCCACCCGCAAACACAAAACCCACACGATTGTCTTTTTTATCTTTACGGTTGCCAACTGCGGTGGTTTGCTGACCCCCTTAGGCGACCCCCCACTGTATTTGGGCTTCTTGCGCGGTGTTCCCTTTGGTTGGACCCTGGGCCTGCTGCCGCAGTGGATCTTTATGATTGTTTCGCTCCTGATTATTTATTACCTGCTTGACACCTATCTGCTCAAAAAAGAAGGGGCCGAAGCCACACAAAAGCTGGCCGACTCCCTCGATCCGAAAGCCCCCAAATTCAGCATGGAAGGGGCCTGGAACTTAGGGTTCCTGGCCGTTGTGGTGCTCACGATTTTAATTTCCGGGTATGTGGTCTACCCAGGATTAGCCCAAGCCTATAACAACGAAATTGCCGATTTGGGTTCTAAAGGTTTTCAGATTGTCGTCATGGGCCTGGCCACCCTGATTTCGTATAAGGTCACCCGCCCGGAAATCCGCGCCAAAAATCAGTTTTCATTCACCCCCATTTTAGAAGTTGCCTGTATCTTTGTGGGTATTTTTGGGGCCATGATCCCGGCCTTGGTGATTTTAGAAGCCAAAGGCGGCAGCATGGCAATTAGCGCCCCTTGGCAGTACTACTGGATCACGGGCGGTTTGAGCGGGTTTTTGGATAATGCCCCGACCTATCTCACCTATGTCACTTTGGCGGCCAGTAAAAATGGCTTACCCACCGATAATCTGTCGCAACTGGCGACGGAATTCCCGGCTTTACTGGCGGCTATATCCTGTGGTGCAGTGTTTATGGGAGCGCTGACCTATATCGGCAATGGCCCCAATTTTATGGTCAAAACCATCGCTGAACATGCGCATATTAAGATGCCGTCCTTCGGTGGGTATATACTTTGGTCAGGGGCAGTGTTACTTCCCTTGCTCACTGTGGCAACCTTTTTATTCTTTTTAAAGTAGGAGATCTATGAAGCTACGCTCTGCTTACCGTGAATTACCCCCTTTGGAGGGGGAGTTTTCCTTGCGCACCCGACACAGCGCGTGGCTTCAAGCATCTCAGCAAACCCACCCCTTTGATCTGGTGATCATTGGGGGTGGGATTGTCGGTGCAGGCGTGGCCTTAGAAGCCAGCCTGCACGGCCTCAAGGTCGCCCTGGTTGAAAAGGGTGACTTTGCCAGTGGTACCAGCAGCAAGTCGTCTAAACTATTACATGGCGGATTGCGTTACCTGGAAAAATACGAATTTCCGTTGGTTTTTGAAGCCCTGAGCGCCCGTAATAGCTTATTTGATCTCTTTCCCCACCTGGCCCACAAAATTCCCTTTTTAATGCCAATCTACCGTGAGTATGGCGAACAGGCCTGGTTTATTAACCTGGGCTGCTGGGTTTATGACCTGTTTTCGTGGTTGTCGAGCCCCTTTCATACCCTGCTGCACCGCTGGGTCGATAGCGAACGCCTCAAAGACATGGAACCCACCATTCGCAAAAACGAGTTTACCGGTGGCGTCCAGTTTTATGATGCCTATTGTGATGATGCCCGCCTGGTACTTGAAACGATCAAAACCGCCCAAGCGGCCGGAGCCCAAATTTTTAGCTACAGCGAAGTGAGCGC
>DLGM01000251.1:0-822 GCA_002482705.1 Cyanobacteria bacterium UBA7694 | reverse complement strand
GCGCCCTACCCCAAAGTGAGGGACGCGTCCAAGGCGTCACGATTACCGACCGGCTCAGCGGTGCCACACTCACCCTACCGGCTAAACGTGTCATCAATGCCACCGGGCCCTGGGCCGATCACATCAACCACTTGGCTGACCCCAGCTTTCCCAGCATGTTACGACCCACCAAGGGCATTCACCTGATTGTGCCACGCCTGACCCAAGAACAACGGGCGATTATGCTCAAAAGTGTGCCCGATCATGCGGGGATTCAACGCTGGATGTTTATTATCCCTTATGGAGAATATTCCATTGTTGGCACGACTGATACAGGGAATGAAGCCGACCCCACCTCTGATTATCTGGACACCGATAACTATGCCACTGCTGCCGACATTGATTATTTATTGGCTTCGGTCAATCGGGTCTTCCCAGAAGCCGATCTCAAACGCGAACAGATTGTCAGCAGTTATGGGGGCTGGCGGCCTTTGGTGGCCCCACCGGGCGCAGTGCACGAATCCGAAATTTCCCGAGAGCACGAAATTTTAGAGACCGTGCCCGGTATAGTCATGATTGCCGGGGGTAAACTGACCACCTACCTGACCATGGCTCAAGATTTGTTGCACTTCTTACACAAGAAGTTTCCCCAGGAGTTTAAACTACAGCCCTCTCAACCACTGCAACCCCTGTGCAATCTATTGGGCAGTACCAGCCCGGAAGAGTTGATTGAACAAGTGGTCAAACGGTTTCCTGATTTGCCCCGGACACAGGTGGCTTATTTGGCGCAACGTTATGGCACAGGCACCCTGTTTTTATTGGAGCTGTGTGAGCGGTATCTGG
>DLGM01000407.1 GCA_002482705.1 Cyanobacteria bacterium UBA7694 | reverse complement strand
TGGTGAATCAGGGCGGCATTGAGTTCGGTAGGAGGTGGCGCAAACATACGGGCATTATAGCGCCCCGCTCAATCAAGAGGGTAAATACAAACTAAACCGCGTGCCAACTCCCAGTTCGGAGGTGGCTGACAAATCGCCGCCGAGGCTGCGGACAAAGTCGCGGCACAATAAGAGGCCGACCCCGTGGCCAAGGGCAGAGCGGGAGCTGGTAGTAGGTTCATACAGAGGGCCTTGAAAGAGCTTGGCCAGTTGTTCTGGGGCCATGCCTTTGCCCGTATCTTCTAAATGGAGATAGAGGCCATTGTTGACTTCTGCCCAAATCTTGATTTCGCCTCGGGGTGTATGCTTGAGGGCATTGCTGAGCAAATTGCGCAGCACCAGCAGCAGAATATCTTCATCCGTGGTCCAGGTCAGATCCGGGGGCACCTTGCAGATAAGGGTCAGTTGTTTATCGACCAAATGCTGTTGGATGGGCGCAAACATATGGGTAATCAGGGATTGCAGGTGTAGCGGGGCGAGGTGCAACTGGGGGCCGTGTAGCTGCGACTGTGCCCAGCGCAGCAGCAGGTGTAGCAGTTCATTTGAGGTATCAAACGAGAGTTGCAGACGCTGGAGCAGCGGTTGGATTTCTTCGGGTTGGAGACTGCGTCCTTCGGCCACGATCAACAGCGATTGCACCTGGGTCAAGGCCCCTCGCAGGTCGTGGCTTAAGGCGGATAAGAGACGGTTTTTAAATTGGTCCAGTTGTTCGAGTTCTCGGTTTTTGAGGCGCAGCTCTAGCAGTACAATCACTTGCCGGGCCAAGGCCTGAAGCGCCTGCTGTTGGACCTGGGTCAACTCACGCGGTTGCTGATCGAGCACACACAAGGTGCCCAAACGCAATCCTTCAGGGGTGATCAGGGAGGCCCCGGCATAAAAACGCACAAAGGGGTCGTGGTGCACAATCGGATTATCACTGAAGCGCTGGTCGCGCAGGGTGTCAGGCACAATGAATAAGGGGCCTTCCGCAGTCAAGGTGTGGGCACAAAAAGAAATTTCGCGGGGCGTTTCGCTCAAGAGGGTTCCCACCTTGGCTTTGAACCACTGCCTTTCACTGGCCACCAGAGAAATCAACGCAATGGGCGTTTGGCAAATGCCTGCGGCGACTTGGGTAATGTGTTCAAAGTCTGCTTCTGGCAGCGTATCTAAAATGGCATAACGCTCAAGCGCTGCAAGGCGTTGATTTTCATTCAACGGAATGGGGGCGGCTGGCATATCTATAAACCCTAACTGTTCTTACTGCCGATAATCTTAACATATACCGGGCGTTTACCCAATGGTAGTGGCGCTTGTGATCGGCGGTAGATTCCGATTTGGTGACAGTGGGTTTTTCCTTGGCCCATACATGGGTTTGTGAGCTTGACTTGACATCCCCTCCATGACCCGCTGGACTTCAGGCTATAATGCCTAAATATTGAACCAAGGAGAATGGCAACCATGAGCGTCGCAACCGCTACCAAACGGGTGCATATCGAAACCCTGGGCTGCCAGATGAACAAATCTGACTCGGAAAAGATGCTGGGCCTGCTGGAGCAGGAAGGTTATCAGTGGACCGATACGGTCGACAATGCCGACCTCATCCTGATCAACAGTTGCAGCATCCGCGAAAACGCCGTCAATCGTCTGGTCGGGCACCTCGGCAACTTAAAAATCCTCAAACAGAACAATCCCGAACTGATCATCGGGGTCGGGGGCTGCGTTCCCCAACACGAAAAAGAAAAGCTCCTGAACCGTGTGCCTCACCTCGACATCGTCTTTGGCACCCAAACTTTCCACCGTCTGCCAGAGTTGATCCAAGAGTTTAAAGAAGACCAAAAGCCGATTGTGTCGATTGTGCGTCAGCTCGATGAATACCCGGAAGAAGTGCCCGTTATCCGGGAAGGCAAGCACCACGCCTGGATCACTGTTCAGCACGGTTGTTCGGCTTTTTGCACCTTCTGCATTGTGCCCTATACCCGTGGCCAACAGATCAGCCGCACCCCGGAAGCGGTCGCCGAAGAAATTCGCAAAGTGGCTGCCGAAGGTTACAAAGAGATTACCCTGCTGGGGCAGAACATCAATACCTATGGATGGGATCTCGATCCCGCCACCTCGTTGGGCGAGCTGATGCGCTACGTCCACGATATCGACGGCATTGAACGCATTCGTTTCTTGACCTCCCACCCGATCAATATGCGTGATGACTTGGTGGAAGCCATGGCCGATCTGCCCAAGGTCTGCGAATTCTTGCACTTGGCCTTGCAGTCCGGTGACGACGAAGTGCTCAAGCGCATGCGCCGCAATCACACCGTCGATTTTTACGGCGAGTGGGTCGAAAAAATCCGCGCTAAGGTGCCGGATATTGCCCTCACGACCGACTTAATTGTCGGTTTCCCCGGCGAAACGGAAGCCCAGTTTTTAAACACCGTCGAAGCAGTCCGCCGCTTCCAGTTTGACAGCTCGAACACGGCCTCTTATTCGCCGCGTCCGAAAACCCTTGTTGTTCAAACTCAGC
>DLGM01000100.1 GCA_002482705.1 Cyanobacteria bacterium UBA7694 | reverse complement strand
CCCGCCTGAAGCCAGAGGCGCGCACGATTGAGCCAGGGCAGCGGTTGGGACTGGGCAAGGGGGTCTGCCAAAACACGGTTAAACAAAGACAGGGCCTGCTCTGGTTGCTCAGCGCGCAAGGCCAAGACACCCGCCAAATGCAGCAAGGCCGGGTGAGACTCGGCCCCCAGCGCTTGCCGGGCAGCGCTCAAAGCGGCTGCGCTGCCACAGGCTCCGCGCTGAGCCTGAGCCACCACTTGCTGCTGCCAAAGGGGGAGACGGTGCCAGCGCCGGGCCTGAGGCCCGGCCCAGGATGCTAGCATCGGAGCCAACTGCCGCAGCAATTGCCCCACCCGCTCGGGATACCCCTGGCCTTGGATAGCCGCCTGCCCCGCAGCAGCGATTTGGGCACGCCGGGGCTCATCCCCCAAGATCGCGGTGACAACCTGCTCAAAATTCTCAGCCGTATAGGTCAGACAACTTTCACCGGGCTGTAAAAATGCGGCCATTTCCTGATTATCGGCCTCCATCAACAACAAAGCGCCACAGGCCGGGGCCTCAAAGGCCCGCATATTCATTTCCCCGCGAATGCTGTGGTTAAAAACCACCCGGCTCTGGTTGAGCAAACGTACATATGCGTCCCCATACACGCCGCCAAGGATTTGGATGCGCCACCCGGACAGCCGGGCCAAACGCTCTAAATAGGTGCTGCGCCCCTGCTGCAAACCATGGTTGAGATTGCCAATAAAAGTCACATCCCAGACACGCTCTAGGTGAAGCGGGCGGTGCAAAGCCGGATCAAAGGCAAAACCGGGCCACAGGATACGGGGCTGCTGTGCATCCAATTGCGACAACAGCGGGGTTTCTGCCACCACCCCATCAAAAGCCGTGAGATAATCCCGCGTCACCAGGGTGTGGACATTCCAATCACCGGGGATCACCCAACTGGGGATCGGGCAGTCGGCAATGCCCGGTGGCAGGGGCTGGTAATAGGCGTCCCACCACACCAACAGTTGAGGCTCCCAACCCTTGGGAAGGCGGGCCCAAAACTCGGCAAAGGTATCTGAAGCCTGATAGGTAAACCAGGGCTGGGCCCGGCCATGCTCTGCCAAGGCAAAGGTGCGCACATGGGGATGATGGCCCCATTCGCCCAACAAGGCCGGGTTAAAGATCGGTCCAATCAGGATGCGTGGGAGATCCGAAATTAAAGGCATACTCCCCCCAGCCTACTGGGCACTAAGCGTTTACCAAAACCACTTCTGCAATGGCTACAGATTCAGGAATGGGCAAACTGTCTTCACGCAAACCCTGAATATGAAAGGCAATCGCTTCATGAATGCGTGTTTCTACAGTTTTACGATTTTTCCCGGTGGCCACACAACCAGGTAGATCTGGAACATAAGCAGAAAAAGTACGCCCCACTTTTTCGATCACGACTAAAAAGCTGTACATAGGGGGCTCATCTCCTTAAAGCTTTGCTTGCTTAAACACACTGTTACATGTTCCAGTTGCCATTTCATCAGAAGGATGGCCAGCAATGGTCACACGCCCAGGCTTAGTGGGGTGTTTGAATTGCCGATGACTTCCCTTAGTAGCAACAAGATACCAGCCATCTGCCTTTATTCTATTGATAACATCCCGTACTTTCAAGAGCTTCTTGCGTATTCAAACCACTAGGGCTTGACCGGGTTACTGCGCGGATTGTCTTGGAGGCCCCGGAAGTTATGGCTGTTTTTACCCGCTTCAATATTGACCGACTCCAGGCGATGCTCAAGGCCAACGGCGCTGTCTTGGGCCACAATCCCTTCCAGGAAAGTGCTGAGGCTGGTCGAGATATCATTCCAGTAGAGCGACTCATTGCTGAGTACCAGATCGAGGTTTTGCTCATTCAGGGCTGGGTTTTTCTTGGCTGCAGCCTGTAAAGAGGCGGCATAATCCTCGGTGCGACAGCCGTTAAACAGCCACAGACGGTATTTGTCGCCCTGGATGTCTTCGGCTAGGGTGTTGGTACGGCCAGCGGTGGCCGCTTCCATGAGCTGAGAGCCAAATTCGTAGGGGTGTTGGTTCTTTTCACTCATAAAGATATTGCCGTCATTGGATTCGTGGACGGTCACTTTGCCCTGTTTTTTGAGCTGTTCCAAGCGCTGAATGGCAGCGGCATCTGTACCCCCCAATAATTTTTTGAGGGTATCGTACTGGTTATAACGCACTTTGCCTTCAGCAGGGGCATTGGGTACTCCGGTCCAGTCAACCGTGACGGCATAATTGGCGTCAAAATCGAGGCCCGTACCGTACCGGGCATGGCCCCCATACATAAAGACATCACTCTGGTTCATGCCTTCAAGAGCAGCGGCCTTATTGGCTGCCCCGCGCTGTCCATCCCCTGAGGTAATCAGGCGGATCACGGCATGCACGGGCTCTCCATTGGCGGTCGAAACATTTTCTTTGACATAAAAGGAATCATAGCTGCCAGCTACGTTTTGCCCGGCTTTTTCAAGCAGGGCCTTGGCCTTGGCATCGTCGCGCACAAACCCCTGAGCGGTAATCTTTTGGCGGGTATTACCAAAACAAAAAATAATTTCTTGTTGATNNCCCCTGAGCGGTAATCTTTTGGCGAACCATGTACTCTTCATAGAGGTTGGCCCCTTGATAACCTTGGATGCCTTCGTCATAACCCACTGCCAGGGTCATATCCAGGAGATTGTCATCGAACATGCGGTCATAACGGGGGAAAGGCTCACGGGGAGCAGCGGTTTCGCCATTGAGCGTGGCAACCTGAGCGCGCACTACATCCCGCAGAGCGGCATAGGTACGGGTACCATAATCGCCATCAATGCCGGTAGCGTGGCCGCGATAAGCCAGATCTTTACCGTGGTCCTTGACCAAAAATTCTTGTACGGCCCGAATTTTGGCGGAGGTGGGGGGACCTTCAAGGGCAGCCAGGGCAGCAGCCCCGCGCGGGGTCGCGCTCAGCACTTCGCGCAGGCGTGGA
>DLGM01000149.1 GCA_002482705.1 Cyanobacteria bacterium UBA7694 | reverse complement strand
ACAACAGCGCCACGAACTGATTGCCCAACGGCAAGGAAACCGCAACCCCTTTATTGATATCCCCGAACTTGTCACCCTGATTGGCCCGGAAATCTTGATCCAGCGCGAACAGGGACATGGATAATTCAATACGCATTCGCAAAAAAACCTAGAAATAGCCCATGCAGGTGGACAAATGGTCAGACATCCCCACAACCCATCTAGGTAAACTGCGCTACCAATTGCTGCAAATGGGCTGGCAGATCAGTTATGAGTATCAGGGAATGGATGCTGGCATCGACTACAGTGAAACACACTTTGTACAAGATGGCGTCACGCTGCAACTCAAGTGGGATCCGTGGGATGAGGGGGTATTGAGTGGCCCGGCCAACACCTTGGCCCCACTGAAACATCGCATCAACAACATCGGGCCTGACCGCTAAAAACCATCACACCAGAAATGCCGATTTCTTACGACGGCATCACTTTTGAGGATTTTGCAACAATATCCTGAATAATATGATCCAGTTCATGAGCCGATTCGGTAATCAATTTGAGAATTTCTTGTTCGCTCATTTCCAAGTCGTCAAACAGCTCTAAGAGCTGAATCAAGCCCATCATGCGGGCTAAAGGAGCCCGCACCACGTGGGATTGAATCCAGGCAATGTCACGCAAGCGCATATTTTGACGCTCAATGGCTTCAATGTACTGATTGCGTTCGGTGACATCAATGGCCAGCATTAACGCTGCTGGCCGCCCTTGGTAGACCAAATAGCTGGTTTGGGTTTCTACATCGATGATCTTGCGATTTTTTTTATAGTGACGAAACACCCCATACTGGCTCAGCATCGTCGCTTCTTTGTCATGGTCGCGGTATTGCGCCAAGGGATAAGAAACTTCGCTGGTGTGTAAATCATCCAATTTCATGGCTAAAAACTCGGCTTTGGTATAACCATAATGCTGTATCGCCGCTGCATTGACATTGAGAAGTTGGAGCGTCTGGCGATCATACACCCACATGGGCTGAGGGTTCAGGTGGAATAATTCACTGTAACGCCGTTCAGAATCTTCAATGGCTTGGGTCTTTTTCTTGCGTTCAATATTATAGACAAGACTTTTATACAGGTGAAACGAAGACAAATCATCCTTGATCAAATAATCAGAAATGCCCATGGACAGCGACTTAATGCCAAAAGATAAATCGGCATAACCCGTTAAGGCGATAATCGGAATCCCGACCGATTGTGCCAACATGGCTGCAATCAATTCCTCACCACTTTTATCGGGCAAAGAGATATCCAAAAACACCACATCCAAAGCCACAGAGGGTTGTGATAAACAACTGTAAGCATCCTTAAACGTGGATGCATGGAGAATCGTCGGAGTGAGAATCTGCTCATACAAAAAATCTTCAATCAGGGTAAAGTCACCGGGATTGTCTTCAACAATTAAAATACGATAGGGGTAAGGATCTCTTTCCATTTACTGCTCATGTTTTGGGAAGTTTAACAATATGTACCCAGAAATTTTCAATGTTTGCCACAACCTCCATAAAGTTGTCCAGCTCAACGGGTTTGGTGACATAACAATTGGCATGGTACTGGTAAGAGAGCAAGATATCCCGATCAGTGGAAGAGGTCGTTAACATGACGACCGGAATCTGCTTTAAAGTCTCGTGTGTTTTAATCCATTTGAGCACTTCATGCCCATTCTTTTTGGGTAAATTGACATCTAATAAAACCAAGTCAGGGGTTTCCACATTGGCAAAAGCCCCTACTTTTCCTAAAAACAGAATCGCTTCATGGCCATCTCGAACCACTGACACTTGGTTTAAAATTTTACCGTCTGAAAGCGCTTCGGTTGTCAATAAAATATCGCCCTCGTTATCTTCCACCAATAAGATGTGAATGGGTGTCACTCTGATTCCCTCTTTTTAATTAAGAAATGGAACGTACTTCCTTGTGCTAGTTGGGATTCAACCCAGATAGTGCCATCGAGATGGGAAATAATTTTCTTACAAACAGCCAAACCCATCCCTGTACCCGAATATTCATGTTTGTGGTGCAAGCGCTGAAATATAATAAAAATCTTGTCAAAGTACTCAGAATCAATGCCAATACCATTGTCTGACACTGAAAAATGCCAATGATTTTCCTCCTCGGTAACAGCAACTTGGATCACCGGTGTTGTCCCTTGAGCAACGTACTTGAGGGCATTATCCACCAAGTTTTGTAAAAGTTGACGCACCGGTGATTTGGGAATATGAATGGTGGGTAAATGATGCCACTGAACAACAGCGTTTGTTTCTTGAATTTTTTTGCGCAGTAAAACCGAAACCTCTTCGAGCAAATGGTTAAGGTTAACGACTTCAAAGGCTTCCTGGTGACGGTTAACCCTGGAAAATTCGAGGAGGTCGAGAATAATCTGCCGCATCCGTCGGGCACCGTCTACCGCAAACTCAATATACTGTTTGCCTTTGTCATCTAAAACATGGGCATATTTTTTTTCAATTTGGGTTAAAAAGCTGCTGACCATACGCAGCGGTTCTTGGAGGTCATGAGAAGCCACATAGGCAAATTGCTCCAGCTCTTGGTTAGAGATGGCCAAATCTTTGACATGTTTCTGTAAACGGGTATTCAGATTTTTTAATTTGGCTTCAGAACGCTTGCGTTCGGTAATATTTTTAAAGTAGATAGAAATCCCCGACTCGGATGGATAGACGCTGACATCTAACCAAATATTGAGAGCTTGGCTAAAATCCTCAAAATGAACAGGCTGCCGCTCTTGCATCACCATATGGTAATGGGTGTAAAAAGTGTTACCCACTGAATCCTTGTAAAGCTCCCAAAGACTCTTACCCACAACTTCTTCGCGCACGAGATGCATGAGCTGTTCAGCTGCCTGATTCATATAGACAATGGTCCAATCCCGGTCAACTGAGAAGAATCCGTCACCAATACTTTCTAAGATGCTATTTTTTTCTTGGAGGGCATCCATCAAATCATGGGTCTTTTGATGGATTTCAATCGCATTAGCAAGGCTCAAAACCACCGTTTTTAAGAACGATATTTCTTCAGAGGTCCAGTGTTTTTCCTGCGCAATATTCCCAAATCCCAAAAATCCGTGGAAGTGGCCTTTAATAAACAGCGGCAAAAATAGGGCCGAATGCACACCTTGATTTTTCAAGATTGTTTTTAAGGGGCCTTCGGATAATTTTTTGGCCAGTACCTGGATCGTCTTTTGTTTCTGCAATGAAAGCATAATTTCATGAAAAGCAGATACCGGCATATTTTTTAAGGTCGGCTCAATGGGAATCTCAACTTGTTCGCTGGCCCATCTGAGCTTCAGGCTTAAGTACGGTGGATGGTTGGGCTCCTCATGATATTGGAAATAGACAACCCGATCTGTCGCCACTGTTTGACCTAAAATACCCAATGATGTTTTTAAAACCGATAACCAATCTCCTGAAGCCAAAAGCGAGGTATTAAATTGAGAAATTGCCGTCAGAAACTTGGTTTTGAGCTGTAATTGCAGCTCGTTTTCTTTGTAGACATGAATGTCCTGGATCCCCCCATAAACCCGCAGACACTGCCCATTCACAAATTCGGCATTGCCAATTGTGCGCACCCATCGCTCTTGGCCCTGTGCGTTCACAAGGATGCTTTCAATATCCCATGAGGTGCCGGAAGTGATTGCCCGTTGAAAAACCTCCATGACTTTATCACGGTGAGGCCCTTCAGGATAAAGCTCAATACCCTGTTCCACAGAGGGATTGGGAACTGTTGCTGGATCAATGCCGTGGATTTTATAAGCCATCTCTGACCAAGTTATTTTATTGGCCAGGACATCGACCTCCCATGCCCCCACCCGTGCCAAATTTGCCGCATTATCCAATAAACTTTCCAATTTTTTACGCTCGGTAGTATCTTTGGCAACGCTATAGATCAAACCATCATCACGCACACGTGCGACACTCCAAGCCAGCCAACGCACATCTCCTGAAGCAGTCAGACAACGCACTTCAAAATAGCGCTCGTCTTGGCTCTCTGCCTGCCCCCCCCACTCCGCTTGCAGTTGGGGGAGATCATCAGCATAAATAAGATCCCAAAAGTTTTTTGACAATAGCTCAGCTTCTGAATACCCCAGAATATGGCACATCGCAGGATTAACTTTGTGAAACCAACCTTTTTCATCACTCACACACAAAATATCTGGAGCCAGTTTAAACACCTGATTGAGTTCTAACTCGAGTTGTTTGCGCCTAATTTCAGCGCCGATTTGATGGCCAAAACGCTCCGAAAAAGGGGCAAATGAACTCAGGTGAAGCAGGGGTTGCTCAGAAGCCAAAACCAAAACCCCTATCACCTGATGATAAAAAAAGAGCGGTAACCCGTAAACTGTTTTTAAGCCTGCTTTTTGAGCCGCCTCTTGGCGCAGAAAATGGGGATGCTGATCAACATGTTGCCAAAACTGCGGCTTTTGCTCTTGCCAGGTTTTCCCTGGCAGGCCTTCCCCCATTTTAAAACCCTGTTCATGGAACGTGTTCAGCGTGTGAAAGACCTGCATCTGGGGCTTTTGAGACGCATAGGCCATTAACTGCAACACGGACTTATCTTCATTGACCAGCCAAAGTTCAGCCAAATCCACGGAATCAAAAGCCAATAGCTGCCGAATCATCCCTTCCAGAGCACGGGTCAAGTCTGGGGCCAAGTGAAAAGGCTCGTGCAAGTTAGCCAAAAACTGTTGCCGCAACTCGCGGTTTTTGCGCTCGGTCACATCCCGTTCAATGGCAATCCAGTGGGTATACCACCCCGTTTCATCAGCCACAGGAATGACGTGAAAATGAATCCAAAACGGCTCACCATTTTTTTTGTAGTTGATGGTTTCAACCTCACCGGGCTCCCACTTCCGCAACGCCTCGCCCAAACGGGTTAAGGCCGCATAATCCGATTGGGGGCCTTGCAGCAGGCGCGGCGTTTTGCCCATCACTTCGGCTGCGGAATAACCGGTCATATCGGTAAAGGCCTGGTTAACATAAATAATGCGTGGGCCGGGTTCCCCCAAAGGCTCAGCTTCGGTAATCATGACCGCATCGGTCGTATGGGTCACAACAGACTCCACCAGAGCCGACAGGTGGGGTTTATCTCTAAACAGCAGCGATTGGGCAGGTTGTGAAGGGGAGTGTGCCTGCAATTGGAGCAAGAGGTGCTCAGCCACAATCTCAAGGGTTTGCCGTTTGGCTTCATTGAGTGAAACGTGGCCAGCCACATACATAAGCAATGGACTGTGCTGACGCTCGCGCCGGGAAACCAGCACCCAGGTATCTGCAGCCCCCACACAGATGTCGTGATCTTGCCACTGTATTCTTACAGCCACTGTTTCAGGCGCAAACGACTGCTGTACCAACTCCGCTGTGCGCTGAAGTAAAACGGGCACCTCCGTCAACTCAGCGAGCTGCATCAGCTGATACAGGCAAGCTTGGTTTTGGACGTACTCGGCCAAGGGCGGTTGTGGCAAAACGAGGTTTGTTTCAGTGATGTGGTCGGGTAGTGTCAAAACGGGAAACCTACCTTTCAATTCAGCCAAAGTGAAATACAGGCACCTCAAAACAGAGTATGTCTGCTTGTGTGGTAGACGAACTCAGTGGGTACTCCGAATGATGTTCTGCTGATTAAGTGGCGGAGATTGCACCTTCAACCAGAGGTGAATCATCAATGGCGCTAATAACGAAATTTAGAGATGCTGATTTGACGTATCCAATAACGATGACAAGACAATTATACTTTATATTCAAAGTTATCTATAGGGTTCATTTAAGAAATTAACCTTATTTTTACAAGTCTTAACCATCTTTTCTCCTCTTATCTTTAAGGCAACAACAGCAGCCCTGTCAACATCATCATAGGCACACAATTGCAGACTTGGGGCCACCGATCTCCGCTTATGAGGGTAAGGGCCATAGCAACACAATGCGTCAATCCACTCACACAAGGGATGATGTATTGAGCCAATCCGTGAGCGCGGCTATTTCGGGCTCCATGGCCTGGACATGGGCATACAAAGCCTCAGCCTGTGGCAAAAACATAAAGGCAGGAGAAGGAAATGGCCCCTGCAAAGCGCGCTGAATGCGCTGCTGCTCAGGGGCACAGGTCATGGGCAAACGGGTTTCACCCGCTTGGATAGTGCAATAGCCCATGGCGCGGCAGTGAAAGGGGCGCAGGGCATACACGCTGCATTGGCCCTGATCCAGCAACGGACAAGGTTGCCCCGCTTGATAAGCCTGGGAACGGGTTATGATGGCCTGGAGCTTGGGCAATGGCAATTCACGGAGCCCCAGGACCATTAGCTCCCACTCTAGGGCCGTGACTTGGGACGGCGGCCCCTGCTCACAACAGGTGCTGCAGCCGCTGGGGCAGGGAATAGACGGGTGTAATTGTTGGACCGCATCCGTCAGAATCGCAAACCCCAAATAAAACTGCTCTAACAAGAGATGAGCACGCAGTTCTTCCGCCAAGAAGTTAATGTGGCTGACAGCCTCTTGCTGGGCCGGGCTGAGGCGCTGATACCAACTACGCAGTTGGGGATGCATGGCGGAAATACCGATCTAAAAATGCCAGCAACGACAGCGGCGGTTCGCCATTGAGGGCTTCAAGCTGGCTAAACAGAGCTTCGCGTGCGACCAAGGCCGGTTGGCCATACAGCGGTAACCACGTTTCCCAACGCGCTTTTTCGAGGTTACAGGTATAAATGGCCTCGGTTCCGGCACCGGGCAGCGCCGTATTGCCAAAAGCCCGGCAGGTCAGGGGACGATCAACATAAATTTGGCAGCAGCCCTGGGCCAGAAACGGACAGGGGGTATCAAACAGAGCCGCTTGCAGAGTTGGCACGGTCGGATCGTGCAGACGCTCGCGCCAGCGCTGCTTCAGCCCTTGCCAAGCAGCATGCACCCAAGCATACAGGGCCGGGTCCGTTTCTAAACGGGCGCGGATCGGCTCCCACTCGACAGCGTAGGTAATCGGGCTGCCATGTTCACGGCAGCACAGGTCACATCCGGCACGGCAGAGCATATCCGGGCACTGGCGCTGAGCCTCCGCTTGGGCCTGGTCAGCCTGTGCATATATCTCTGTGAGTTGCATAGGGCCATTATACCCGGAGATTAGGTGCGGGGAGGAATCTGTTTATTGGCCTTTTGCCACTTGGGATGCCCGCCCAGGAGGCGATCTCGCTCCTGAAGCAATTGGGCCACCATACTGACCGCAATTTCTGGGGGTGTATTGTTCCCTAAAGGGAGGCCAACGGGGCAATAAAAGCTGGCAGCTTCCCCCGAACTGAACTCGGCCTTTTGCAAATCCCGGCGCAGGACACCGGCCTTGGCATGGCTGCCAATCACCCCCACAAACGGGAAAGCATCCGGGTCGTCACGGCGACGCTGTAAAACGGCCTTGAGTACAGGCAAATCGTGTGCATGGCCCATGGTCATCGATAAAATAAAAGTATGGGCAGGCAGAGTCGCCACTTGAGCTCCGAGATCGGCACACACTTCAGCCTTGAGACGGGGCGCGGTTGGCAGCCGCTCAATCCATTCCGGGCGGCTGTCAAAACAGCGCACTTGGCATTGCAGGGTTGTTAACAGCGGAATCAGGGCCTGAGCCACATGCCCCGCCCCGAACACGGCCACGGTCCAGGCCTGGGGGTGGTGCACCTCAAATAACATACGCACCACGCCGCCACAGGTCATGCCGATATCGCGCTGTAAATTCCATTCCCAGCACTGTACCGCCTGTCGGTCTTCCCCTTGGAGCAATGCCTGGGCGGTACGAATACAGTGGGTTTCGACTTTACCGGT
>DLGM01000315.1:1385-8825 GCA_002482705.1 Cyanobacteria bacterium UBA7694 | reverse complement strand
AGGCTGCACTGGCCATGACCCAGCGAGTCAACAGCCTGTCCTTGCTCGATTACATCTAAAGCACAGTTGAGTGATTCGGGAGGCTTTGGTCAATGCCTTGATGCATAGAGACTACCGTATACAGAGCCCTACCTTGCTCATTCGTTACAGCAATCGCTTGGAAATCAGAAACGCCGGTTATTCTTTAAAAGCAGACACAGAATTGGGGGAAATGGGCTCACGCTTGCGCAACCCCATTCTGGCCGGTGTTCTGTACGATCTGGGGTTTGCAGAAACCAAAGGGACCGGCATTGCGACTATGCGACGTCTGTTGCTGGATGCTGGGCTGACAGCTCCGATTTTGTTGTCTGACCGGCAAGCAAACCATTTTACCGCAACTTATTTTTTACACCAACTCTTAACGCCTGACCAGCTCATATGGTTACAGCAGTTCCAAAATTTGGAGCTAGATGATAATGAGGCCAAAGCCCTGGTACTCGTCAAAGAAATGGGGGCGATTGACAACGCTGCTCTGCGTGCTGTGACCGGTTTGGAGACCTTGGCAGCGAGTGCCCTGTTAAGGCGTCTTGGGAAACAACTGGGTTTGCTGGAAAAAGGGGGAAGTGGTTCAACCACTTATTACAAACCTTCTGAACACCTTTATGCCACCTTTAATCCACGGTCAAGTAGAGAGGAGTTTTCTTCAAATGAGAGTGACCTCCCGTCTGAAATCGCAGAAGCCATCTCTCATTTAGGAAAAAAAGCTAGGAAAGCTAAGCTTTGGCCTCTTGTTCTGCAACTGTGCACATGGCGTCCTTGTACTGCCGATGAATTGGCCCATTATTTGCAGCGGAGTTCATCTATTTTCAAGGTGAATCACCTAAAGCCCATGCGTGAAGCCGGTTTGATTGCCTATCTCTACCCAGAGGTAATTAACCACCCACAGCAGGCTTACCAGATTACTCCGTTGGGAGAAGCCTGGTTACAACAACATTAGTTGCCCAGATCAAAGATACCGGCAATAATGGCGCCAATGGCTTCAAAGATGCCTCCGGCCAGATTACCGGCCCCTTCGAGGATATTGCCTGCCAATTCGGGAGCACTGCCAATGCCTTCAATGGCTCCGGCGGCAATGTCTGGCGCGTGCATCACCGTTTCGGCCACCGCGTGAGCTCCGTAAAAGGCCACATCCGGGGCAAAAATCAGCACATCCAAAAAGAAGTCGCTGGCCGGGTAATGATCGCCATAAACCGTGGGTTGCTGGCTGGCCAACCGCGCCAGGCGCTGGTTCCATAGGTTGCTCAATTCGATATTGTCAAACCAGACCCCTTTGCAGTTCTTGCAGTAATCGAGTTTGATGTCTTCGATATTGGCGATGGCCATGGTTCGCTCGCAGATGGGGCATTCCAGGTGGTTCTTCCAGCCGCATTGAAGGCAGCGATCGGCGTTGCGATCCATGGGGTGAGTACATTGGTGACAGGCCATTAAAAAAGATTGGGGTTTAAGCACCACCCGTTGATAAGCGGTATGAGGAGCAATCCGGGCCAGTTCGGCCACTTCCCCGGCATCAAACCAGATGCCACCGCAGCGGCGACAGGTGTCCAAGGTCAAATTGCTCTCGGGAAAGTGGAGCTTTTCCATCGGTAGACCCAAACACACCGGGCAGGGATAACGGGCTTCAGGCATCTTCAATCCGCCGACTTTGTGTTTTATCCCCCAGGCGTTGCAGTTCGTGGAAGGTGTAAACCAACAGACCGGAATCGGTGATTTCGTAGTCGGCATAACCCTGTTGGGCTAGGCTGTCGAGCACGCTTTCCGCTTGGGCTTTGTCGAGGGCAAAATGGCTGACCACTTCGATGACGGTCAGTTGGCCGCGGTGCTGGCGGGCAAAACTGAGAATTTCTGCTTCGAGGGTTCTGCGGCCGAGGGCGGCCTTTTGATTGCTCAGTGCGCTTTTTGACTGCAAACCGCTATAGAGCAGATAACTGCCAATCCCCCCAGGGAGGGCGATGGCAATCAGAAAAGCCATCAGGGCAACCATGGGAGAGGCCAAGGAGGCGTTAAAAAAGCCCATGAGCATAAACAGGGCAACACCGATCAAAATAGCACCTTGGGTTGTCTTTTGCATGCTCAGCCTCATTTGCCAAATTTACAGGCTTATTATAACACCCCGAACAGCTCCATGCACTGAGATAGGCATGTGTGCGGCAATATGAACAGTTCAGAGTGGGAAAGCAGTCAGCCTCGGCGGATTACATGTAGCCACGGTCAAGCAGCGATTTACGGATGTTCCGCTTAAACTCACCAATTTTAGGTTCATTGGGGTGTTCTTCGGCGAAGTTGTTAAAGGCAACAACTGCGCTGTACACATTGGCTTCACCTTCGGCGTTGATCACTTCTTGGTAAAGGCGCCGCAAGGTTGAGGTGGGGTCTGGTGGGCGCACCACATCTTTGATCTCTTCTAGCTTTTCGTCGATGGCCGGATCTTGGAGGCGAGAAAGGTATTCGGCACACATACAGACGTGCGCATAGGCCTGTTGTCGCCCGCCGTAAAAACCGCGCCCTTGCAAAAACAAGACATGTTCTTCGAGCAAAAGGGTGGCGCGCATATCACAGGCCGCTTTGGTCGAATTTTGAGCGACCTGCTTGAAGTATTCCACATAAATTTCGAAGGCTTTTTGTAGTTTTTTGTATTCGATGTCGTTGATCTCGTCAGGCTTGATGCGGGCTTCAATGGCTTTGAGGACACGAATGAGCCCGGCGGTGACTTCCTGTTCCTGTTTGACAACCGCCACTTGTTGATCCCGGTCTTGGGACTGTTTACTATTGGGGTTGCTGTAGATCATGTAGATTGAAGAGGATATGCTGTTATAGGTGATATTGACGATGAAATATTCACCGTTTTTAAGGGCTGCTTCAATCACGTCGCGGTTGCGTTTAATTTCGGTTTCAATCAGTGAGGTGGTCATTGAATCGAGGGTGATTTGCATGACCTGATAGCGCTGGGATTGCTCAGGGGTCATGATCGCGCCATTTTGGGAATAGAAATATTCCGCATCTGCCGTTGCTTCACTGAGACGGCGGGTAATTTCTCCCAAGTCGACCTCACGACGCATGTACTGGTCAAAATAGTAGCCAAACTCAACGCATTTTTGGCCAAACTCCGTGAGGAAATTGTTTACATCTAGCACGTGCTGATTTCCATGGCGCTCACTGGTTATCGTCATAGGTAAAAAGACCGCAGGCAGCTAAATTCTTAACTCTAGCATAATGGAAAAAAGAAGCCGAGTCTATAGAAATTTTGCTACGATGCAAGAGGTCGCTCTCCTGTGACGGTTCCAATCGGATGGGTGCAATGGTGCATCTGTCTGTTTTACCCTATCGTTATAATACTTCTAGCAGCAGAAAAGACCAGAATTCAATATTAGCATGGACCAAGATAGACAACGATGACGAACCCAGAAAAGATCCATTTCATAGGTGTAACAGGCGGCTCCGGTTCCGGTAAATCGACCGTTGCCCGCAATGTTCTCGAATCCGTCGGCCCCGAGGTTGTGACCTATATCCAACAGGACTCCTATTACCGCGACTTAGGCCACTTGCCCTTTGAAGTGCGCACCCAGCTCAACTTTGATCACCCGGAAGCCTTTGATAACGCTCTCTTTTTAAGCCATCTCCAGGCGATGCAGCGGGGTGAACCGGTCGAAAAACCTCTTTATGACTTTAAAACCTATACGCGTATGGGCACTGAAAAGGTCTTGCCCCGGCAGGTGATTTTGGTGGAGGGCATTCTGGTGCTGGGTGAAACAGATATCCGGGATATGCTCGACATTAAAATCTTTGTCGACACAGACCCGGACATTCGCATTATTCGCCGTTTACGCCGCGATGTCATTGAGCGAGGGCGCTCTCTTGAAAAGGTCTTGAGCCAGTATGTTGAAACGGTGCGTCCCATGCACCAGCAATTTATCGAACCCACCAAGCGCTTTGCCGATATTGTCATCCCTGAAGGGGGCAATAACAAAGTGGCCATGGATATGCTGATTACCAAGATTCAAGCTTTACTGAGCGATTAAAGGAGATTCCCTGTGGCCGAAGACGAACGTGCCGAAGAACTGCCAGAAGAAGCAGCACCTGTGGTGGATGAGGATGACGAAGAGGAATTTGAGCCTGTTCGCCCTCGGATGTTGGCTTTTCTGGATTGGCCGTATCGCAGTTGGCTGAAACAGGGGTTCAAGTGGGGGGGGATTGCCTTGGCTGGAGCCGCTCTATTATTGGGCGTGAGTGCCGCGATTTTCCCGGAAACCGCTTATTATCTCTGGCAATCGATGCAGGGGCAGGTGAGCATTTTGGTGGGGGGAAGCAGCCTCGACGATTTGCTCAATGACCCGGATGTGGACATTGCCCATAAACAGCAACTGAAGTTGGTGCGTGAGGTCAAAGCCTTTGCCGAAACAGAACTGAAGCTCAAAGCCACTCAAAATTATGAGCGTTATATCGATTTAAAACGCGACTATTTGGTGATGGTCCTGACGGCGAGCCCGCCCTTGAAGCTGGAGTCATATACCTGGTGGTTCCCGGTGGTGGGTACCGTGCCCTATAAGGGCTATTACGACAAGGCCGAAGGCTTGCGTGCCGAAAAAAAATTACAGGCTGCTGGGTATGAAACGAATTTCCGCCCTTCACCCGCTTATAGCACGCTGGGCTGGTTTCAAGACCCACTGCTGAACACGATGTTGATGTATGGCGAGTTTTATTTGGTCAATACCGTGATTCATGAGAGTGTACATGCCACTTTGTTTGTCCCTGGCGAAATTCCCTTTAACGAAAATTTAGCCAATTTCATCGGCAATATGGGCGCACTGGAGTTTTATGCCCGCAAATATGGGCGCGGCAGCCAAAAGTACAAAGAAGCCGAAGCCCAATTGGCGGACCAAAAGGTGTTTGCGGCTTTTATCAATCAATCAGCAGAACGCATTGAGAAGCTCTATAAGAGCGATCTCTTTGAAGCGAATAAGATTTTTCAAAAAGAAAAGCTCTTTGAAGAACTCAAAGAAGAATTTCGCAGCGTGACGGTGCCCAAATTTAAGGGCAAGGGGTATAGCGCTTTTGCCGATCGCCCCTGGAACAATGCCTTAATTATGTCCTATCGTCATTACAATCAAGATCAGCCCAAATTTGAAAAACTATATGCCCGTTTAGGTAAAAGTATTCCCAAAATGATCGACTTTTTGCAAATGCAGGTTGATAAGCAGGGTAAGGCCCTGATTTCTACTTTTCGCAATGCAGAGCTATAAACCCATGGACAACGTTTTGTGCACGATGAGAGCACAGCCGAGGCCATTTCATCACTGGGGGAGGTTGCTGGGACGAGTGGGGTTGGCCGCTTGGCTTTTGACTTCCTGTTCTGTGCCGCTGGCGGTTTTGGCTCCACCAGCGCAGGCCGCTCCGGTTGAACGCCGCCAGGAATATGTCTTTGCGGCCCGGCCCATGGCCAATTTATTTTACCAGCTTGACTGTTTGGCGGGGCAAAACCACTGTTCGCGCACAACCTATCAGGCCTTGTGGCAGCAAAAACTCCAATGGGAGGCAACTGACGACACCATGGTGCAACGCTGGCAAGCCCTGCGCCAGCGTTATCAGCGACAGGTCGGTTTACCTTCGGCGATTACGGTGTCGATGGGCTTGCCTCTTCGTTTTGAAGGCTTGGATCTCTGGAAAAAGGCCCGGATTGCGGCTTTGCAGAGTGAGCAACTCAACGATTTGCCCACCTATTTGGGCTTGGTCATGAGCCCCGGGGACACGGCTGAGGCCTTGGCGATTATGGGACATTTTTGGCCGCGCTTTCAGGCTTGGTGGCGCAGTGAAGCGGTTTCTGAGGTGGAAAGTAGTCTGAACGCTTTGGCGGCGGGTTTTCATCGCTATCGTCTACCCGAACTGATCCGCCGTGCGTCGGACTTTTACCAGGCGACCTTGCCTGCACAAGGGGCTTTACACTTTCATTTGATCTATCGTCCGGCTTTGGGGACAGGTAGCAGTTTTAACGGAGAGCAATTGGAAAACCACAGTCTGATTGAACTGCGAGCCGGAACCCCCCCCGAGAGCAGCCTGGATGTCGTGATCCACGAACTTTGCCACTATTTGTATTCTCTGTCCCCCTTACAGGCGCATGCGGATTTGGTCAAAGCGTTTGCTGATAACTCCCAGCCTCACGCCATCAGTGGCTACAATCTGCTCAATGAAGCCTTGGCCACAGCCTGGGGCAATCTCGAAGCCGGGAAAGCCATTCTGCCTGGGCCCGAGTTCGATAAGAAGCTGAAAACGCCAGGGGCTTTTTACAATGATCCGTTCATTGATCCGGTGGCGCGAGCAGTATGGCCGCTGATTCAGGCTTCAGATGCCCGTCTTTCACCTGCTTGGGTGTCTGAGTATCTCAAGCGCGTTGAACAGGCTTTACAGGGGCAGAAACAGCATCCAGTTGCTTTGCTGCGTACCGTGGCCCTTGCTTATGACCCTAGTGTACGCAATGTGGTTCCCCTTTTTCAGCAGCGTCTGAGAGTTGCCAGTGTATATGGTACCAATAGCCTGACGGCTGAAAGTGGACGTCAACAACTGGCCATTTATCCCGCTTTGAGTGGGGCATTGTTTGTACCCCGGAACAAATTGGCGGAATTAGACAGTTGGCAAGAGCTGCTCGGGAGTCAGCATGTGGCCCAGATCAAAAAACAACCTGGTGCTTTTGTTTATGGCATTCGCCGCAATGCCAAAGCCTTTATTTTTGTGTTTGTAGCCGATCAGGAGGCGCAGTTTCAGGAATTATTTGCGCAATTAGAAGGAGCTGATCAGCCGTTTGAGGGCGTTCGCAGCAGCAGGGGCGGATAGCATATGCCCGTAAGGCTACTGGTTAAGGGAGGGTGCTGGATCGTTATCCACCTTTGGAGATAGCAAAGAGGCCCTTGGGCGAAGGGGACGTATGCGCTAGGCCTAGACGCCGATATAATGGGAAAATGCTTATCAAGGAAAGATAGATGCCAATTATTGGCCTGGTTCAAATTACCGAGCCCATGCTGGGTTTCACCAATTTGCCCTATGTCGCTGGGTTGTTGCAAGCTTATGTGCAGCACCATGGCACCCCGGGCCGCTATCTTTTTCTCAACCCAGTGTTTACCCGTGAACCCTTGGCCAAAGCTGTGGAACGTCTGGCTTTAGCCGATGTAGTGGGGTTGAGTCTGTATGTGTGGAATGTGGCGTATTCATTAGAGTTGGCTAGGCGTCTCAAGCTGCGCAAGCCGAGTATCACTCTGGTGGTGGGTGGGCCGCAGGTGCCGGATCAGGCGGAAGCGTTTTTACATGCCCATCCGTACCTGGATCTGTGTGTGCATGGGGAAGGGGAGGCGACTTTCCTACAAGTGCTGGAAGCCTTTCCCAGCCATGATTGGCAAGGTATTGCAGGCTTGTCCT
>DLGM01000315.1:0-1371 GCA_002482705.1 Cyanobacteria bacterium UBA7694 | reverse complement strand
GCGGGATGGCCCGTTTCATCACCAGC
The DNA here is from genome assembly GCA_002482705.1 of Cyanobacteria bacterium UBA7694. Lineage (GTDB taxonomy): Bacteria > Cyanobacteriota > Sericytochromatia > UBA7694 > UBA7694 > UBA7694. The sequence goes on along the minus strand of DLGM01000315.1, from coordinate 1,345 downwards.
CGCGTGGCCCACGCCTGAAGGATTTGGATACCATTCCTTCCCCTTTCTTAAATGGCATCTTTGCGCCCCTAATGCGCGCACACCCTGAGAAACGCTGGATTTCGGTCTGGGAAACCAATCGCGGTTGTCCCTTTTCCTGTACCTTTTGTGATTGGGGTTCAAGCACGCGCAGCAAAGTGCAGCGTTTTGGAGAAGAACGTCTATACCGCGAAATCGAATGGTTTTCGGCCCAACGTATTCACTCACTCTTTTGTTGTGACGCCAATTATGGGGCGCTGCCACGCGATGTGGCAATTGCCGAGGCCATGATCGCCCAGAAGCAGCGTACGGGTTATCCACAGCTCTTTTATACGCAGACGGCCAAAAATGTCACTGAGCGTGCGTACGACATTCAGAAAAAGCTCTTTGATGCCGGGATGCTCACCTCTTCCACCTTGTCGCTGCAATCAACCACCTCTGCTGTTTTACAGGCTATTCGCCGTGAAAATATTTCTTTGGACACTTTTCAAGAATTACAGCGCCGTTTTCTGGAACAGGGGCTTCCCACCTATACCGATATTCTTTTGGGGTTGCCAGGTGAAAGCCTGACCACCTTTGTGAAAACAGTAGGAGATGTCATCAGCCAAGGGCAGCACCGCGAAATGCGCATTTATAACACCTATTTATTGCCCAATGCGGAAATGGCACAGCCCGAGTACCGCCGCTGTTATGGCATTCAATCGGTGATTGCCCCTTATCTAACACAGTTTTCTCCGCTGCAGCCGCCCCCGGAAGGGATCCAGGAAATGCAGGAGATGGTGATCGGCACGGAGACCCTGCCTCGCACCGATTGGTGCCGGGCCAGAGCTTTTGCTTGGCTCACACAAATTTTGTATTATGGTCAGGCTTTAAAGCTAGCTCTGCTCTGTCTCCACCGCCTGACGCCGATTCCAATAGGCGATTTGCTGCTGGCACTGTTAGAACATCCTCTGTCAGGGGATGCGCAAGTACTGCCACAGCTGCGTTATTTCTTGGTGCAAAGGGCCGAGGAGCTGAGCCAAGGAGAGCCAGAGTATTGCCCGGATATTGATCCCCATACCGGGCAACCCGCTTGGTTGCCCACAGAATATTTTGCTTCGGCCCATCTGTTGCAGAGCCCGCGCCTGAACGATTTTTATCAGGAGGTAGAGGGGCTGTTGGCGGATTATTTGGCGACAAAGGGAGTGATTTTGCCCCAGTTGGCGCTCACGGAAATGTTAATGGTTAGCTGTGCGCTGTATCGGGCACAACTACCTGGGGAGCCTGCTTTTTCAGCCGCCTTGACCTATCCGTGGGATCGTTTATATACACAGGCTCTACGGGGCGA
>DLGM01000474.1:10998-16499 GCA_002482705.1 Cyanobacteria bacterium UBA7694 | reverse complement strand
CGACATTGTTGATTTATCAGGGCATGTACAGGGGCAAATGGGGGTCGTAACCCCCGATCAGGTTTTTTTTATTGCCGATGCGTTATATACCATCGACGAACTCTCCGAAACCCCCATCCCTTATCTCGAAAGTGTCGAGAGTTATAAGAGCACCCTCGAATACCTGCTCAATACCTCTTATTCCAACTTTGTACCCACCCACGGCACGCCTTTTGAGTTCAGCATCACCACCGAGGTGCTGTACCACCAGCGGCAAATTGAAATGCTGGAAGAGGCGATTCGCCTGCATTTACAAATGCCCCGCACCCGCGAAGAGCTGGTTGCCCTCCTGTTTGCCACCTTTAATATCGAGCAAACCATTCAGAACTTCTACCGCATGACAGCAACCATTGTCTCACTGCTCAATTCGCTCAAACGTCAGCAGTTGATTACCATCATCCATGAACGTGGGAAAACCCGCTGGTTCGCCAAGAAATAACCACAACGGGTGTGTTATGATAAAGGGAACATAGTACCTCTTTGACGATGGATTGTATGCCAACCGACCGATCTTACCCGTCCCTCTTATCAGCCTTACCTCATGCACACTGATCTTCACCACGAACTGAACATCACCCGCACCATTGCAGAGCAGGCCGGGCATATTATTGTGTCCCATTATAATACCGACTACCAAGTGCACATGAAAGCGGGCGAAGAACCGGTCACCATTGCTGATCGCCAAGCCAGCCAACACATTGTCAATGCCCTCCAACAGGCTTTTCCCAATGACCTGGTGCTCTCCGAAGAAAGCACCGTCCCCAAAGGCGTCAGCCAAAGCCACCGCGTCTGGGTCATTGACCCCATGGATGGCACCAAAGAGTTTATCAAGCACAATAACGAATTTTCAGTCATGATTGGCCTGGTACGCGAAGGTAGTCCCGTTTTGGGGGTTGTCTATCAGCCCTTAACCGAGCATCTGTATTGGGGAGTCAAAGGGCAAGGGGCCTTTGCCCGCCAAAGCGGAGAAGTGCGTCAAATGCACGTTTCCAAACACAGCCAGATGGATGAACTCTGTATTGCCGTCAGCCGCTCCCACCTCTCCCAAGAGCTGATCGAACTCTATCAGCGCATGGGCATCCCGCGCATGTTGCAGTCCGGCAGCGTCGGCCTCAAACTGGCCCTGATCGCCCAGCAAGTCTGCGACGTTTACCTGAATATTTCTGGCATGACCAGTTGCTGGGATACCTGCGCCCCCGAGGCCATTCTGCGCGAAGCGGGAGGCCACACCAGCGATTTGTCCGGCAAACCCCTCGATTACAGCTTTGAACAACTCAAAAACCGCGACGGCGTGATCGCCACCAATGGCGTGGTCCACCAAAAGCTGCTGAGCCTGATTCAGCAACTGCTCGAACAACACTATCACCACCATATCAACCGCCTGTAACTGCATGCAGGTCTTGGTTTCTGCCTGGCCCTTTACCCAGGCTCCCGCCCTTGAACGGCTCACCCAAGCCGGGTGGCATGTCACCTGTAACCCCTATAGCCATAAACTCAGCGTCCCCGAACTGATCCCTCTGGTGGGCAACTGTCACGCCCTGATTGCCGGGACCGAGCCGATCACCGGGGACGTCTTGGCAGCAGCCCGCCACTTGCGGGTAATTGTACGCATGGGCGTTGGGGTCGACAATATCGCTCTGGCAGCAGCAGCCCAACGGAACATACAGATCCTGACGACCCCGGATGCGGCCACCCACAGCGCCGCTGAATTCACCCTGGGGCTAATGCTCAACCTGGCCCGAGGCATCAGTTTCAGCGATCGCGCCCTGCATCAAGGCCTTTGGCAACGCCACTTCGGGACTGAACTGGCAGGTAAAACTTTGGGATTATTGGGATTTGGACGCATTGCCCAGGCGTTTGCACCCCTGGCCCAGATGCTGGGCATGCAGGTACAGGCCCATGATCCCCACACAGCCAGCCAGATGCAGGCCCTTCAAGTTACCCCAGTCGATTTTACCTGCCTGCTCGCGACCAGTGACGTGCTCTCGCTGCACTGCCCGCTGACCCCGGCCACCCAAGGCATCTTAGATACTTCCGAAATTCAAAGCATGAAGCCCGGTGCATTGCTCCTCAACACTGCCCGCGGCGCTTTAATCAATGAACAGGCCCTACTCCACGCTTTGACCCACGGCCCTCTGGCTGGTGCCGCCCTGGATGTCTTTGACAAGGAGCCCTACCAAGGCCCGCTGTGTGGCCTGCCCAACGTGATTCTAACCGCTCATATGGCCGCAAATTCCCGCGAGGCACGGGCACGTATGGAGATCATGGCAGTGACGGCCTTGCTCGAAAGCACAGTCCCACACTAAAGGGCTTTAAGGCAGCTTTTGCAAAGGCCAGACCCCCACCGCAATGTCGCGGACAAAGTGCAGCAGGGGCTCGGTATCCGGCAAAACCAGGCCGTGGCACTGACCCAGGGTATTGAGTTCCCACTCGGCTTCTGCCGGTTGGAGCGGCCAGGGAGCATGGTGGATTTCGCCCCGGTACAGGGTGCCGTTGGGGGCCTGGGAATAGAGGCAATAGCGCTCGGTCAGCCAATGTTCAAGGGTGCCAGGACGGCTCAGATAGGCCGGCCCGGTCGGGCGGTAGCGCATGCGCAGATCCGCAGGCGGCTCGCCCGCGTGGGTGCGGTGACTGCGGTAACGCACTGCATCGCCCTCGCGGATACAGGCCATGCGCGCATCCATATAGGGTAAGTGAAAGAGCTGCCGGGCAATGCGCACGGCCAGGGGATTGGCCGCTTCAAGGCTGAAAAACCACACCCCCGGCTTATCTTGGTAGCGCACATAGGTACGCACATTCAGCTCAGGAAAGGCCGACAGCCAGGGCACCGACGGGCAAAAACGCGGGGCCACATCACGCATGCGGAAGGGCACCACCGCGATCCAGGCCTGCCCTTCCCAGGTGTCGAGGGTCAGGCCCGGCGGAATCATCGGGTGCAGCACTTCAGGATCGAGGGGCCAGTGGGCAAACAACAGTTCGCGCCAGCGCTGGCCCATGACCCAAGGCCCCTCTGGCAAGGGCCAAGGGCGGTGGGCGAGCTGTTGGAAAAGTGTCATGGGCCCATTGTAACGCCAAACCCATGCGGGTGGGATCTGCCCAGCCCGCTTGGCAAGCGTGTTAAAATAGGGCCATATCTTTTAAGCCCAAAGGTTGGCTCCTTATGTACGATATTACCTCGATTAGCAATCATTTCCCCGAGCGCATGGACCGCCTCACTGTCCCGATGGTGGTCGAAAAGACCTCCCATGGCGAACGCGGGTACGACATTTTTTCACGCCTGCTCAAGTCACGGATTATCCTGCTCGGCAGCGAAATTGATGACGTCGAAGCCAACCTGATCATTGCCCAGTTGTTGTTCTTGGATGCGGACGATCCCGACAAAGACATCTCCCTGTACATCAACAGCCCTGGGGGTTCCGTCACCGCTGGCTTGGCCATCTACGACACCCTGCAACACATCAAAAGCCCCGTCGCCACCATCTGCTTGGGCCAAGCTGCCAGCATGGGCGCCTTTTTGCTCGCCGCTGGCACCAAAGGCAAGCGCTACAGCCTGCCCAACGCCCAGGTCATGATTCACCAGCCTATGGGCGGTGCCCGGGGTCAGGCTACCGACATCGAAATTCAGGCCAACGAAATTTTACGCCTGAAAAATCGCCTCAACGCCCTATTGTCTTACCACACCGGGCAACCCGTTGCCCGCATTGAACAAGACGTAGAGCGCGACAACTTCATGACCCCGGAACAGGCGCTCGAATACGGCATGATCGACAAGATCGTCAACAAAGACAATCTCTAATGGACACCGCCACGCCCCAGGAAATCGCAGCGGCCTTGGTCGCCAGCGATTTCCCGGAGTGTTGTGCCGCCTTGTTGGCAGGGAGTGTGGTGCGTCAACAGGCAACACCCACCTCGGATCTCGACATTGTGGTGGTTCGCCCTCAGGGGGAAGTGTTTCGCGCCTCGCGCATTCACAGCGACTGGCCGGTTGAATTATTTGTACATACGCCCCATTCCCTAGAATCTTTTTGGGCCCAGGATATGGCCCGGCGGCGTCCATCGCTGGTGCAAATGTGTGCCGAAGGGCAGATTTTAACGCACCCCAAAACGGTCGCTGAACAGATCCAGCAGCGGGCCAAAGACCTGTTGGCCCAAGGCCCGCCAGCTCTGAGCCCGGAAGAGCGCGAACAGTGGCGGTACCAGCTCACGGATCTGCGTGACGATTTGATCGGCGCTCAAGACCGCCGCGAAATGTTGGCGATTGCCCCTTTGGTGATCGAAAAGAGTGTTGCCCTATGGCTGGCGCACCACCGCCATTGGCTGGGGCAGGGCAAATGGTTACATCGGGCATTACAGGCCCCATTCCCCGAACAGGCACAAACCCTGTTCGCGGCACAAGAAGCGATCTTTCAGCACAATCACAAGGCCCCACTGCTAGCCTGGGCCAATGAAGCCCTGGATGTAGCGGGTGGCCCTTTGTTTGCGGGTTATCTCAGCGTCGCTCCATCCCCCCCTCTCGACCAGCAACATCGTTAAAAGCGTATTGCAATAGAGTGGCCTGAAAGCATAAGGGTTTCTTCTTCGTTAAAAAGGATGCCCCCAACATTCTATCTACGCTCACAAAAAAAGCTGGTTTGGGGATGCCGCTGCTGATACTCTCTTTCGCCTAAAGGGACCACTCACTTTCAGATAACTCCGCTCATCTGCCGCAAGATCATTCTTCAAACCGGGGATAACGGATCTATAGCGTCTAAGGAGTCGTCCCATGAGCCAATCTCCCCTTTTTCCCGCCCTGCAGGTTCAGCCCCAGCAGTTAGTGGCCAAAGTACCGGCACTGCAAGCCGGGGGCAAACCCACCGCCCGCGACTTCCAAACCTATGCCGAGTCTGTGGTCAATAAACTGGCGACCAACAACGCCTCATTTGGGTACATGGACGCCCAAGAGTTTTCACCCTTGGCTCAATCGATCGCAACGGCCACCGATCAAGCGATCACAGCCGCCATTGCCTTTAGCCTGTTCGACAAAAATGACAGCGAAGGCATCACCCCCACCGAATTTGCCACCACCCTGCGTGAAATGGACAGCGACCGCAATGGCGAAGTGACCGTACGCGAACTGCTCAACTATGCCCACCAAGAGGGCTATATGGGCCCCGAAGCCACCCCCGCAGAAGCAGTACCAGAGACCGCTAAGCCTGCCACTGAGCCAACTGGCGGATAATTTCCGCAGCCATTTCTGACAGTGGGGCTACCCCATGGGCCAAACGGTTTTCAATCACGGCCCGTGGCATGCCATAGACCACACAGCTTGATTCGTCTTCGGCCACACAGCGACCTCCTGCCCGACGCAGGAACTCGACCCCTTGTAAACCATCTTGGCCCATGCCGGTTAAAATCACGGCCATGACCTGACCGGATAAGCTACGGGCTACCGAGTTGAGCGTGACATCAGCGGAGGGGCGCAC
>DLGM01000474.1:0-10942 GCA_002482705.1 Cyanobacteria bacterium UBA7694 | reverse complement strand
CCTGCTCATCTAAGACTCCGTGGTAATCACCGGGAATAATCAGGGCTGTGCCCGGCTGTAAGGTATCGCCCGTGTGGGCTTCTCGCACCCGCAAGGGGCTGTGTTGTGCCAAACGAATCACCAGCGCCTGGGTGGCGTGGGCAGGCATGTGTTGCACCACCAAAATAGGTACCGGAAAACTTTTCGGCAGGGTCGCCAAGACCTCTTGCAAAGCCTGCGGGCCGCCGGTAGAGGCCGCCAGCACCAGCACACGGGCACGGGTGGTGTGCAGCAAAGCCAGATCGGCCTCACGCAGGGAGCCCCGAGGGCGGAGGGGGCCCGTACCCCGTTTGCGCATTTGCTGACTGCGCCGCCCCAAAAGGGCCGCACTGCGTACCTTGCGCACCAATTCTTGGCGCAAACTGCGCAAATGTTCTAAATCGCCATGGGGCTTTTGTAAGAAATCGACGGCCCCAAGCTGTAAGGCCTTCAAAGCGGTAGTGCTGCGATTCTGGGTGAATGCGCTAAAAATTAACACGGGTACCGGACGCAGTTGATTGATACGCGCCAAAACATCCAGGCCATTCATGTCCGGCAGTTCCATGTCTAAAAGGATGACATCCGGGTGGTGCTTTTCAAGAGCCCGCAAAGCAGAGGCCCCATCTTTTACACACTCCACCAACTGTAAATCGGCTTCTGTCGAGAGCAAATCACGCAACAAGTGATGCACAAAGGGCGAGTCATCAACCAACAAGATGCGTAGAGATTCAGGTGGCATAAGGCCCCAAGAGCGCCAACGCGTGGATTTTGATCCGGGCTTGTACTTCTGCCAGAGACGGGGCCGGGTCACACAGACGGGCCAGCGTGGTCATGACTTCGGGCTCAAACCCACAGGGACGGGTCCCGGCAATCACTGCCAAAGGATTGTGAATATTCACGGCAAACCCGTGATAGGTTACCCAACGACGCACAGCAATGCCAATCGAAGCAATTTTAAAGTCATTGACCCACACCCCTGTACTGCCCGGAATCACGCGGGCATTTACTGAAAAATCCGCCAATGCAGCCACAATAACTCCCTCTAGGGTCGTTAAAAACCGTTTCAGATCGCGCAGCTCTTCTTTTAAGTATATAACAGGGTAGGCCACCAATTGACCGGGCTCGTGAAAAGAAAGATCCCCCCCCCGCTCAATCGCATACACAGGCACACTCGGAGCAAAAGGCAACGACTCAGGGCGGAAAGCCCGCCCGGTGGTCAACACCGGGGGGTGCTCCGTTAAAATCAGCGTGTCGGGAATCAGACCCTCACGGCGCTGGGCAATCATCTCTTTTTGCAGAGCCCACACCTCTTGATAGGGGCGCAGGCCCAGCTCTACGATGCTTAACACTTAATTGATCGCATGAATGGCGTGGCCATAAACACCTTCACAGGCCTCCATCAAAGCTTCTGCCAGGGTTGGGTGCGCATGCACCGTCAAGGCAAGATCCTGAGCCACCGCCCCCATTTCAATCGCCAGGGCAGCTTCGGCAATCAGGTTGGAGACTTCAGCGCCGACCATATGCACGCCCAAAATCAGGCCATTGTCCGCATTGGCAATGACCTTCACCAAGCCTTCTGGGGCATTGCTGGCCACGGCTTTCCCCAAAGCTGCAAAGGGGAAACGGCTGGTTTTGACCGTATAACCGGCTGCTTTGGCTTCGGCTTCGGTCATGCCCACAGACGCCAATTCCGGGTCGGTAAACATGACTGCCGGAATGACCTTAAAGTCGCGGGCGGCGGGTTTTCCAGCAATGGCTTCGGCGGCAATAATGCCCTCGCGGGAGGCTTTGTGGGCCAGCATCGGCCCAGCAACAATGTCACCAATGGCATAAATATGCGGGACGGGGGTGCGCATTTGTAAATCGGTGGCAATCAGGCCATTGTCTTGGACTGCAACCCCGGCGTTCTCCAGCCCCAAGTTCCGGGTATTGGGCCTGCGGCCCACGGCCACGAGCACTTTATCTGCCCGGATGGCTTGCAGCCCCTGAGGCGTTTCGACCTGGAGATAACCCTTTTCATAACCCAAAGCCTTGGTTTGGGTCAGAATCTGAGTACCCTGCTTTTTGAGCTGGCGCTCAACCACCCGCACACAGTCTGGGTCCATCGCAGGTAAGAGTTTGTCGAGCATCTCGACCACTGTCACCTGACTGCCCATCTGCTGCAAGAATCCGCCAATTTCGAGGCCAATATACCCACCGCCGACCACAGCAAAATGCTCAGGAATGGTTTGCAATTCAAGGGCTTCCGTTGAGCTGAGAATATCCGGCCCTTGCAGGCTGGGAATGGCAATCGAGGACGAGCCCGTGGCGACAATCGCGGCCCCAAAACTCAGGGTTTGGGAACCCTCGGAGGTGGTGATCTGCAAACTGTGCGGCCCACTGAAGGTGCCTGTGCCTTTGATCAGCTGCACTTTGTGGTGTTTGAGCAGCGTCATAATGCCATTGACCATGCGCTGAATCACGCCCTGTTTCCAGGTTTGGGTTTCAGCCAGGTTTAAGGTCACACCGGTGGCGTGAATGCCCATTTTGGACGCGGTCTGCATTTGGTGCAGCACATGGGCGGCATGAATCAGGGCTTTTGAGGGAATACAACCGCAGTTGAGGCACACGCCCCCCACTTCAGCTTTGTCAATCAAGGCCGTGCGCAGCCCCAGTTGGGCCGCCCGAATGGCCGCCACATACCCCCCGGGGCCTGCGCCTAGCACAACCACATCAACATCATACATAAAAAAATCTCACTTTCGCCATCAAAAAGGGCACGCAGAATCTGCGTGCCCTTAAAAGTTAAATTGGGTTACTCCAACAGCAGCAGCTTGGGGTTCTGCAACAGTTGAAGAATATGGGAAACAAAACGTGCCCCTTCGGCTCCATCCACCACACGGTGGTCACAAGACAGAGACAGGGTTGTCACCCAGCGGGGCACAATTTCACCCTGATACACCACGGGCTTTTGGTAAATCTTGTTAAAGCCCAAGATGCCCACTTCTGGATGGTTGATAATCGGGGCACAAACCAGGCCGCCAATGGCACCAATATTGGTAATCGTAAAGGTGCCCCCGGACAGCTCTTGCGGGGTTGCTTTGCCTTCGCGCACAGCGGTGCTGAGACGCTCAATTTCTTGGGCAATGGCACGCAGGCCAAGGTGGTCCGCATGTTTGATCACAGGCACCACCAGGCCATGTTCAGCGGCGGTGGCAATACCAATGTGATAATCGCGCTTGATAACAATTTCTTGGGCATCATCATCGAGCGAGGCATTCATTTCCGGGTAGGCCTTGAGAGCCGAAACCACGGCCTTAACCAAGAAAGCCAAATAGGTCAGTTTGACCCCTTGGGCTTTCATGAGCGGAGCGACCTCACTGCGATAGGCCACCAGATCGGTCATGTCGGCTTCATCGGCATAAAAGAAGTCGGGAGCCGTAAATTTGGCTTTGACCATTTGCTGGGCAATCTTGCGACGAATGCCGCGCAGAGGAATGCGCTCTTCGGTGGCCCCGGTCGGGACGGCAGCCGTCACCATGGGGGGCGTCGGGGGTTGGGGCACAGAATTCTGTGCCCCAACGGCCCCTACGGCCACCACATCTTCACGGGTAATGCGGCCATAAGGGCCAGAACCAGGCACCCGATTGAGGTCAATGCCCTGTTCACGCGCAAACTGCCGAATCGAGGGCGTGGCCAGAATGGTTTGGCTGATCGCTTCGAGCACGGTCGGGCGGGGCGCATCCACAGGCAGTGCCGTGGCAGGTTCATGACCATTGGCAGCGGCTGGTGCTTCAGCAACGGGGGCAGCCCCAGTCCCCAGTTTCACAATCGTGTGGCCGACCGGCACCAAATCGCCTTCTTTGGCCATTAGCGCTTCGACCACCCCGGCAGCCGGAGAGGGAATTTCCACCGAGGCTTTGTCGGTTAAGACTTCTACCAGGGTTTGTTCAGCAGCCACGGTGTCACCCGGCTGCACATGCCATTTGATGATCTCACCTTCGGCGATGCCTTCCCCAATCGGGGGGAGTTTGACTTCGGTCATGGGTTGCTTCCTTCTGAGGCAATGCGGTGTTTAATGAAATATTCGCCAGCGCGGTATGAGCTGCGCACCAACGGGCCTGAAGCCACATAAATGAAGCCACGGGCCAGCGCTTCGCGCTCATAGTCAGCGAAAATTTCGGGAGCAATGTATTCTTCGACCGCTAAATGTTTGCGGGTCGGTTGGAGGTACTGACCAATCGTGAGGATATCCACGCCTTCAGCGCGCATATCATCCATGGCCTGCAAAATTTCCTCACGGGTTTCACCAATTCCGAGCATCAGCGCAGATTTGGTATAACGGGTAGGATCAGTCTGCTTAAACCAGCGCAACACTTCCAGCGATTGCTGATAGGTCGCGCGGCGATCACGCACGGTACGGGTCAGGCGCGCAACGGTTTCTACGTTGTGGGCAATCACCNNGAGCCGCTAAAATGGTTTGCAAAGCGGCAATATCCCCTTTAAAGTCGGGGATAAGTACCTCGACCAAAACCCGTGGATGGGCTTGTTTAATAGCCGCAATCGTGCGGGCAAAGTGGGCGGCTCCGCCATCGGGAAGATCATCCCGGTTAACGGAGGTCAACACCACGTAATCGAGATCCATGGCAGCCACAGACTCGGCGATTTTTTCGGGCTCAAACGGGTCAAGCACCTTGCGAGGATTGCCGGTTTTGACAGCGCAAAAACGACAGCCCCGTGTACATGTGTCACCCATCAGCATAAAGGTAGCCGTGCCCGTGCTCCAACATTCACCAATGTTGGGGCAGCGGGCTTCTTCACACACCGTGTGCAGGTCGCGCTCACGCAGGACCTGCTTGAGATGGGTGTAGGCTTCCCCGCCTGGCAGTTTCACTTTGAGCCAGGCGGGCTTGCTTTCAGGGCGTTTTAATTCCTGAGGTTGCGTCATCCGATCACCTTGATTTATTTCTTGGGGCGGAAGCTGCGAATGGTGCGGCGGCGAGCCAGAAGCTTGCGGGCCGGTTTTTTCTTATCCGTTGCTGCTTCTTCAGCACCGTCAACGTTTTCGGCGTCATCGGCACCCTCAGCATCTTCGGCATCTTCAGCCACTTCTTCATGAGCTGCGGCAGGCACTTCCTCAACCACAGGCTCGGGTTCAGCAACAACCGTTTCGACCACTACCGGCTCTGGGGCGGGCTTGCGGCCTCGGCGAGAAGGTTTGCTGACAGGAGCAGGGGCGGGCTCTTCTACAGCTTCCTCAACCACGGCCACATCTTCTTGTTCATGGCCATTGGGATAAGGAGCATCCACATCGTCCGCTTCATCGCTTTCAATCAGATTTGTGATCTCCGCATCCAAAGCTTCCTCTTCCTGTTCCCAACGCTCTTCCTGATGGCGGGCATTGGGAGCCAGGGTCACGCGAATGCTTTGAATTCCCTGTTCATCAATTTGGGCCACCAGTTGGTCCAGACTGCTCGACACTTTGCTGGAAATGCTGAGGTTGTCTTCGCGTTCAATGAACTGCTCCAAGAACTCATCCGTCAGTTCAGCGGTGAAATAAGAGGCATCAAAGAGCAAGTCTTCTAAGCGCTCAATTTCAGCCACTTTTTCTTTCTTCTGAACCGGTGCAGTCTCAAAGATTTCCTCTTCAATGGGCAGCGGGGCAGCGGCAGCAGCGGCCTGATGGTGGTGTTTACCACGTCCTTCACGATTTTCGCGGGGTTCACGCGGTTCGCGCGCTTCCCGAGGTTCACGGGGCTCACGCACTTCTTTGTGGCTCACAGGCTCTTGTTCACGCGCAGGCTCGCGGATTTCGCGGGGCTCACGGGTGGGCGGCGGCTGAATTTGAGGTTTTTCGACCGCATTTTTATAACGGCTCGACTTCTCGGCTGGGCTCACCAGCGGCAAACGACCTTTCATGCCTTCACTGGTGAGAATGTCAGCACGATAGAGCAAGTTGCGGATGCGGCCCACGCCCAAACAGGTCGGACAGGGGCTGGTCAACATTTCGCTCAGGCGCTGACGCTGACGGCGACGGGTCATTTCGACCAGGCCAAACTCCGAGAAATAATTGATCTGGGGTTGCGCCTTATCGTGTTGCAGCGCATCGGCCAGCTTTTGCCAGACAATTTGCTGATCACGGGGGCTGTCCATATCGATAAAGTCGATCACGATTACGCCACCAATGTCGCGCAACTGCAGTTGGCGGGCAATTTCAATCGCCGCTTCACAGTTGGTGCGCAGAATGGTTTCTGGCTGGTTATCGGTCGAGGTCATCGAGCTGGTATTCACGTCGATCGACGTCAAAGCTTCGGTGGGTTGAATCACCAGGGTTCCACCACTGGGCAGTTGCACCAGCGGCTGAATCGCCAGCTCCATCTGTTGGTACACGCCATAATAACTCATAATCGGGGCAGAGCCATTATAGATGCGCAACTTAGAGCGGGCCTGGGTATCAGACCAATTGTTAAAGTACTTGATGGCCCGATCGTAGGTGCCTTGGCTGTCTACAATAATGCGGGATACAGAGGTGCTCATGCCTTCGCGCAGAATGCGCTCAAGCACGTCTTGGTCACGATAGAGGGTCGTGGGGGCGGAGGATTTTTCTGATTGGGCCAGAATTTGTTTCCAGCGTGCAAGCAGAAGCTTGAGATCCTCACGGAGGGTTTGTTCAGACTGTCCGACCGCTTCTGGACGCAGCACGATACCGTACCCCGAACCGCAAATCATGCGGGCAATACGGGAGAGACGGGCACGTTCGCGAGCGTCGTAGATGCGTTTAGACAGACCAATGCGCCGTTCGAACGGCGTCATAACGAGGAATCGGCCCGGTAAGGAGATAAAACCGGACAAACAGGCACCTTTATTGCCTGTGGGCTCACGAGTTACTTGAACGAGAAGCGTTTGTTGGGGTTTGAGGAATTGGCGAATGCCACTCTGCTGTTTTTTACTCGCAGGAAGATCTGATACATGAATGAATCCACTTTTTTCTCTGCCGATATCGAGGAAGGCGGCCTCAATGGCGGGCACAATAGATTCGACAGAGGCTAAAATAATATCACCACCAAACTGCTCCCCCTCACTCAGGAAAAACTCGGAGACGACTCCGTCTTCTAAAACTACAGCGATTTTATCTGCTTCACTAACGACAATTTCCCTTGACACAGTAATTTTCTTTACCTCTTTTCTTCGTAGTACTGTTATGGAGGAGTATGGGTTTATATTTAATTTTCAAGGTGCGCTGATAACTGATGGCTTGATTGTAAGCCCGGCCCTTCAGTTCAGAGGAATGGGGAAGAATCTTGGATAGGATTCTGAAAGGGCACCTCTTTTATTTTAACACAAACGTCACAAAAGGACCCGTATTCGTGCTGGCGGCAAACCCATATATAGGGGAGAACAAAAGAAAATGCCGACCCAAGGTATGAGTCGGCATTTCAAGGATGGACAAAGGAGGTTAAAAGAGCTGTTTTAACTACTTCTTGACGGTAGTGGTTGAGGAAGTAGCGGGAGCCGGGCTGGCCGTTTTGGGGGTGGTAGTGGTGCTGTTGTAAGTACCATAACCATAACCCGGAGTGGTGCCATAACCGGGGGTGGTCCCATAACCATAGTTGGGGGTCGTGCCATAACCATAGTTGGGATCGGTGTAACCATAACCGGAGCCATAACCATAACTCGGGGTGGTGCCGTAGCCGTAAGAAGGAGTGGTGCCATAACCGTAGCCTGGGGTGGTGCCGTAGCCGTAAGAAGGGGTGGTGCCATAACCATAGCTCGGAGTCGTTCCGTAACCATAGTTAGGGGTGGTGCCATAACCATAGTTGGGGTCGGTATAACCGTAACCGGCACCCGGCATCATGGGGTATTGTTGCTGATAACCGCAGGCGGTAGCGCCCATCGCCAGCAGAGAGAGTAATAAGAGAGAGCAAAACTTCTTCAACATAGGAGGGATTAACCTTTCCTTTTATTTGTCCATAATCTTAATTTAACATTTGCCAAACAATTTTGTAAAGGGGTCTGAAGGCGATTTTTAGATCTTTTTTGGATCTTTTTTGCGGCATTTTGAACGAAATAAGCGCGCTCTTCAGGATTTCCTGGATGAGCGCGCTGTGAGATCGATGGATAACGGAAAAGGGATCAGTTTTTCAAGCGTTCTGCTTACTTGCGGGTGGCAGTGGCAGGTTGAGTGGTGGTGCGATTGGCTGTGTTAGCAGCCGTGTTAGCGGTACCTGCGTTATAGGTGCCGTAGGGGCTTGCACCATAGGTGGTGCCAGCGCCGTAAGCGGGGGTAGTGCCATAACCACCAGCACCGTAGGTGGTGCCAGCGCCGTAAGCGGGAGTGCCATAACCACCAGCACCATAGGTGGTGCCAGCGCCGTAAGCGGGGGTAGTGCCATAACCACCAGCACCGTAGGTGGTGCCAGCGCCATAAGCGGGAGTAGTGCCGTAAGTAGAACCGTAGGTGTTGCCGTAAGTATTGCCATAACCACCAGTGGCATAAGGATCAGTCATGCCATAGCTAGGGGTGGTGCCGTAGGTGTTGCCGTAAGTATTGCCATAGGTGGGGGTAGTAGCGTAGTTGTTGCCATAACCAGCATTGGCACCATACATACCGTAGGGCTGTTGCTGACCACAAGCGGTGAAACCAACTGTCAGGGCTGCTGCGAGAACCAGAGTCTTGATTGTCTTGAACATTTTTCTATCCTCTTCCGTTATCCGTTTATCGATTTGGGCTGTTAAGCGCCCCTCACAATTTAGTTATACAACGAGAATCAAAAAAGATTCTTATGCTTGAATTGTGCTTAACTTAAGAAACGGTTAATCTTCCAAAATGTTATGCTGAGCCTATGCAAAACATCTTTTTAACGGGGGCAACAGGCTGTTGCGGCAGCTATTTGGCCGAGCAGTTATTACAGCAAAATATCAGGCTATATCTAGGTGTGCGCCGTCCCGAACGCCTACCCAAGTGGCTGCGAGACGATTCCCGGGTAGAGATCCTGATCGGGGATCTCCACGATCTCACACCCTGGCATAAAGCCCTGGAAAAGAGTGACATCCTGATCCACCCGGCGGTTCATTGGGGGGGGCCTGAAACCTTTCGGATCAATGTCCGCCAAACGCATGCCTTGCTGGATGCCGTCGATCCAGAGCGCTGCCAACACGCCATCTTATTTTCGACAGCAAGTATTCTCGACCACACCCAACAGCTCGAAATGCGCGCCTTAAAACATGGCACCGAGTATATCCGCAGCAAAGCCGTTGCCCACGTGCAGCTTGGCACCCATAAGCTGGCTGAACGCATCACGTGGATCTATCCCACCGTTGTCCTGGGAGGGGATGCTCACCATCCCTATTCAGCAGCTTCTCAGCAACCGACCCAGCTCTTGCGGTGGCTCCATCTGTTGCGCTGGATGACAGCCCAAGGGGCATTCCACTTCATTCATGCCCACGACTTAGCCACTGTTGTCTGCCAACTCCTAGTTACCGCACGGCCCGGTGGCCATTGGGTCGTGGGTCAGCCCGCGCTACAGGTCAGCGAGGCCTTATACGAATTGTGTCGTTATACCGGACTTCGCTACCGCCCCTATTGCGATCTGGACCGCCTATGGCCCGCTATCCGTCCCCTGGTGGTCAACCGTATGACCTCATGGGATCATTTTGTATTCCAGCATCACCGTTATGTCACTTACCCGGCTGTGCGTCCCGAAGACTTTGCCGCAACCAGTGTGTTCCCCGACCTGGCCAGTGTGTTTAGCGCCCTGCAAAAAAGCGACAACCCACCTAAGTAGGTGGGTTGTATCAAACGAAGGTTTTAGCTCCAGAGAGCGCTCCACGCATTCTTGAGGCGATCCATCATACCGGGCGACTGCTGTTGCGGCGGCATCGGCGCACCGGGCTGTTGGGGATACTGAGCCGCCTGTTGCGGGGGCACAAACGGCTGGGGCGCTTGCAAATACTGGGGAGCAGCTCCTGGCTGAACCATCGGGTAATTTTGAGGAACCACGGGCACCGTTGGCTGTTGGAACTGAGACTGCTGCGGCACCGGCGGCTGATAAGCGCCCGCTTGCTGAGGAGCCCCTTGACGGCTGGCTTGCAGACGCTGGGCGATGTTTTCGTATTGGGCCATCTCTTGGGCGGTGGGCTGATAACCTTGATTATTGGCACGGTTTTCTAGCTGGAGAGCCCAATCCAGCTCCTGCTGGCTGACGCCCCCTGGAGCCTGCGGCGCTGGCATTTGGGGTGCCGGAGCTTGTGGCGGAGCAGTCATGGGTGCCATCGGCTGCTGCGCAGGGGCCGTAGGTTGCTGCGGGGCTTGTTGCCCGGCCTGCAAACGCTGGGCAATGTTCTCATACTGAGACATTTCCTGGGGAGTAGGCTGATAGTTTTGCTGGTTTACGCGTGCTTCAAGCTGCATGGCCCACTCAATTTCTTGCTGGCTCACGCCCCCAGGTAATTGCGGCGCTTGAGCCGGGGCCATTTGTGGAGCTGGCGCAGGGGCACGCAAAGAAGTGGGCACTCCCGCAGGCGCTTGGGCCGACGGCTGAGACGGCGGCGCGCCACGCAGACTGGTGGGCACATGAATGGACGGGCTGCCACTCGGGCCTGCCATGGGCAGGGGCATATTGGGAACGCTCGGAGTTGCAAAGGGGCGACTCCAATTGGCCCAATCGCGAGGACCGTTGGTGGCTGCTGGTGCGGCCGGGGCCTGCGCCCCAGCTTGAGCGGCTTGCAGGCGACGGGCAATATCTTCATAACGGGCAATGTCTTGGGGGCTGGGCTGTTGGCCTGCATTCACCTTGGTTTCAAGCTCTAAAGCCCACTGGATATCGGCTTCGGGCACAGCAGGAGCAGCCGGGGCAGGAGCCGTGGGCGCTTGGGTGGGCGCAGCAGGAGCCTGAGCCCCTGTTTGAGCCGCTTGCAAACGACGGGCAATATCTTCATAACGGGC
>DLGM01000173.1 GCA_002482705.1 Cyanobacteria bacterium UBA7694 | reverse complement strand
GATGAAGACGGCCTGTGGGGCGGTCTCCGGTCAAAATGCGTTTGGGGGAAGGGTTGATGTCGTTCATACATGCATTATAACGGGTGGTGGGGAGGCCCTGCATCACACCTCTTATATTTGGTTTGGGTAGTTAGGGCCTATCCAATGGGGGATTTGTGGGTGGGGCGCAACTTTGGGTATTGTGTACGGCCCCAATTTCGAGTACTTGGGCACTGCGGCGGGTATACCCCAAATAAATATCGGGGCCGTCGTTGGGGCCAAGCACATATTCTTCAGCAAAGGCCAGCATCAGTCCGCTGAGAAACAGATGAGGGCCTTGGGGCATGGGTAAATCTTGCCAATTGGCAAAGGTCAGCGGCTGTTTGGGCAGGCGAATTACCTGTAAGTGGGGATCATTGGTGAAACGGCCGGGCAATAAATCGTTGCGCACAATAAAGCTGTGCCAATTGGGGTCGCCCCCCGCTGTGACTTCGGGGTAAGTGGCTTGGTAATAGGCGACGAGTTCACGGTGGAAGGCCTGCATCCCGGTGCGGCTCCAGTCCACGAGGGCTTCAGAACTCTGTTGGCAAGGGGCTGGATTTGTGGGACGCACATACAACGAGGTAAACATGACTTCGTCATCAAAGGTCCATTGGGCCCCGGCATCCAATTGGAGCGGCGCGATCGGTTGCGTGGCGCTATAGGTTTGTTCAGGGGCGATCCAGCCATGTTTAACAGCCAAGTGGGAACGCTCACTTGCAAAGGTGGTGAGCGTTGAGCTTGCCGGGTATTCTAAAAGGCCAAAATTTTTTAAAACCCGAAAAAAAGACTGCTCAGGGTCAAGACTGGCGGGATAATGATAAAGCTTGAGATAGAGCTTATCTTTGCGGTCGGCTTGAGCCGTCACGGGAAACCCCAAGGTGGACAGGTCTTGGAGATAGATATTGTTAATATCCGGTTGAAAAGCAGGGCTCAGCCCCAGTGATGGGGGGCTCTCTGGCTGAGTGGGTTCAAAAGATGAGGTATACACATAAGCATAATGCAGACGCAGGGGAGCATCAATTTCCCAATCGGCAGCTTGGGCGGGCAGAGCAAATACACACAGCAGGCAGAGCAATAATTGGCGCATGGCGTCCTCCGGCCTGATCATACCTTTTCTGCGCGGGGACTTCAATAGGGGCGTGATAGCGGCGGAGCCCAAACAGTATAGGGGTTTCCTGTGCCCCACTAGGGTTGGGCTGGTAAACCATTTAACTCGGCCAAAAACTCATCCCATTGGGTGCCCCGGGCAAAGCGCGTTTGGCGGTAGCTGCGCAAATCGGTGGTGGGACCGCCATGGGGCAGAAAAATGGAAAGACCGGTGGTGGCCTGCTCTTGGGGCATATGGGCTTCGGCGACTACCACCCGCTGAATTGCGGCCAGGGTATTGGCTGCGGCCTGTTGCACGATCGGATCGCGAGAATGATGCTGTAATTGGCGACAGAAAACCCCCAAATCACGCTGGTAAAAGTCGCCAAACTGGTCTTCATAATCGCGCATGACGCTGAAATTGGGGGTCGTACGGGCTGCCTGCATAATTTCGGCCGGGGCTACCCGCAAGCGGCGACGTAAGGCTTGGGCCAAACGATCCACCTGCCCGATCAGGCTATCAAAGTCGCGGTTGAGGCGAATGGCCCCTAAACTGCGAGTGCCTTGGGCTCCGTGCGTGCCTTGGTGAATCGTTGTGCTCACAATCTGTTTGGCCCAGGATTCGCCTTGGCTAGGGACGCCCTATTGCAGCAGGTGCTGCCAGGGAATGGATGCCGTTAAGCTGTAGTCTTGGGAGCCGGACAATACGGCGGTTACGCCTTTGAGGGCCTCGCCGACTTCGATGGTGAGCATCATGCAGGCATCTAAATGTAAAGAGGCCAGACGGCTCCCGGTAAAACCTTTGCCAATGGCTTTGGTGAGCTGTTGCAGGCTTAGGCTGTCGGCGGGCCCGTTGATATCGCCGTCGTAGTCATACAGGATGCCGCCATAAGCGCCTCCATGGCTGCCAATCACGAGGTGGGTGGGGGCTTTTCCGGCCGCTCCGGCCTGCTGTAAGAAATTGCGCAGGGCGGGGGTTTGGCCACTGTTGCTTTCACCTAAGGGGATAAAGCCTTGGCCCCAGGCTTGACCAGGAGTAACCCGTGTCCAGAAGCTGTCTCTTTTTTCTTGGGCATCGCTAAATAAGAAGGGTTGTAGAGCTGGAGAGCTGCCCGCTGCCAATTGTCCGTGTAACCACGTGACCAAGAGCTTATTTTGGGAGAGGTCTGGGGAATAGTCGTCCATGCCCAGGTACAACAGCAGTTGTGGGGCTGTTGTTTGGGTTGCGGCAGCTTGCAGTTGGGGGTTGGGGAGATACCCGGAAATGGGGGCTGACTGGCAAGCGGATAGCAACAAAAGGGTGATGGCAATCAAGCGCATGGGGATTTCCTTTGGGGGGAGTAATCTATTATAGCCGGGATGGAGGCCGATGGAATGAGAAGATGCGCTGCGAGGGCGTATGCGATACGCCCGTACGGGGGCTCTCCCTGCGGATTCATGCATTTTGAGAGCGGAAAGGGGCTAGAGGCCTTGGATTAAGCGGCCATAAAAGGCGATGGCTTGGGCATAGTTATCGATCGCGACCCGTTCATTGGTGCCATGAATGCGGGCCAAGTCTGCTTGGCTGAGATACAGGGGTTGAAAGCGGTATTGATCCTTGGCCAAGGCTTCGTAGTTGCGGCTGTCAGTGCCTGCCAAAACCAAAGAAGGTGCCACTAAGGCTTCTGGATAGGTTTGGCGGATGGTTCTTTGCAGTAGCGCAAAAGCGGGGGTTTGGGTGCTGGAGGTGGGGGAGGCTCCGGCATGGAAGCCCTCTTGGGCTTCGAGCACCACGCGCGGATCATTGATCACTTGGCGCAAGTGGGTTTCGACGCTGGCTTGGTTATCCCCGGGCAAAAGCCTGACATTGAGCGTGGCCTGTGCCTGAATGGCCATGACATTGTCTTTGGGGCTGGCCTGTAACATGGTGGGAGCCAAGGTGGTACGGATGAGGGCATTGGTAGAGGCCCCATTCTGGAGCTGTTTCAGTAGAACGGACTCAAACAACCATAAATTGGCCATGGCCAGCTTGCGGAAACCCCTCATTTCCGGGCCCAAATAGGCAAATAATTCGCGGGCTGGGCCTGCCAGCCGAGGAGGCATGGGCTCGGCCTGTATCCGGGTGAGTGCTTGGCTGAGTATACCCACGGCGGTTTCGCGCGGGGGCATGGAGGCGTGGCCGCCTTCGCTTTTGACTTTCAGGTGCAGGGTCAAATACCCTTTTTCAGCAATGCCAATCAAAGCAATGGGGGGCTGTAAACCGATCATGCTGCCCGGCACCATGGCCAGCCCTTCATCAAGGGTC
This sequence comes from Cyanobacteria bacterium UBA7694, assembly GCA_002482705.1. GTDB lineage: Bacteria > Cyanobacteriota > Sericytochromatia > UBA7694 > UBA7694 > UBA7694. Next base: position 1,595 of record DLGM01000173.1, on the reverse strand, counting down.
CAGGCCAATTTCGCCCCGCGTTGTTGCAAAGCCTTGGCGATTTTTGCCGCTCCATCCTTGCCCCCGACTTCTTCATCGTGGCCAAAGGCCAGATACAGATTGTGGGGCGGTTGGTACCCTTGTTTGAGGAGGGTTTCGGTGGCTTCCAAAATGGCTAATACGCTGCTTTTGTCATCGATACTGCCCCGTCCCCAGACAAAACCGTCATGGATGGCCCCAGAAAAGGGGGGATATTGCCAGTCTTTTTCTGTACCGGGCTCAACCGGCACCACATCCATGTGAGCCAGCAAGAGGGCTCCCGGATTTTGGGGCTGTTTTCCCGCCCAGGTGAGCAGTAAGCTATGGCCAATCGTTTCACTTTTTAAGTGTTGAAAGACGGTGGGAAAACTTGTTTGCAAATAGGCACGAAAGCTGTTAAACACAGCGGGATCAAGGGTGGGCCCTGACAGGGTTGGAAAGCGTACGGCTGCAGCCAGCCGTTGCGCCGCTTCGGTTTGATTAACCGGAAAAGGAGCTGCTGTCTCAGCGGCAATTTGCCGGGAGGGGAATTGCAGGGTATTCACAGCCAGTATGCCACCCCCTCCGATCAGGATACAGAGGATGGCAATAAAAGCCCTTAAGCGTTTGCTTTTGCTGCTGCTGCGCATGCCCCCATGATGCCAGAGGTCTCCAGGCCTGTCTAGCCCTTGATGGATCTGTGCCAACAAAAAGACCCCCGGAGGGGTCTGCGTGAGAGTGAGAGAATAGAGAAACGAAAAACTTATACTTTAAAAGCGTCTGGGCCCAGCGTCGGGTTGATCTGCACTTGCTCAAGTTTGGCGGAGTAGACCAAGTTATTGCCTTCGTACATTTCATGGACGCGGGGCAGGAAGGTTTGCATATCGAGGCCCAGGCGCTCTTTGGTGATGCGCGAGTCAAAGTGGCCTTGGGGGGTGATTTCTAAGACAACGACTTCACTGCCACCCATTTGCATTTTGCCGACGGCTTTGGCTTGCAGGCCAGGCTGGGTCAGGCGCTGAACGGTAGCGGTCAGGTCGATCTGGCTGAGCAGGTACTGACGGCCCGACTTTACTTTGGAGTCGGTCATGGGCAGGGTCAAAGACATCAGGCCGAGAATGCCGCCAGCCCGAACTTGGACCTGACCATTGCCGGTGTAGGCCAATTTGACGCCGTTGCGGGAACTGTCAGAACTTTTTAAGATGTCGATTTTGGCTTGACCGGGCTGTTTCCAGGTGTAGCGAATTTGACCTGTGCCAGTGGTGTTGCCTTTTTCAAAGGTCGAGATGGTGGCTTGCAGCGTTTGCAGGCCGTTGAACGCTTGATTGGCTTGTGCCAGCCACTGGGTGCTTTGGTCAGCGGGGGCAGCAGCGGGCGCTTGAGGCACTGCTGCGGGCGCATTGGTGCGGGGAGCTGAGGTTGTCGCAGGGGTGGCCGGGGCTGCCATGCCGGGTTGGTATTGGCGATAAGCAGCAGCAGGAACTAAACCCGAAGGACGGCTGGGAGCGCTGGTTTGTGGTGCGCTTTGGGGAGCCGTGGGCTGTTGTGGGGCCATTTGTTGGGGCATGCCTTGGGGAGCTGCGGCGAAGTTATTGGTA
>DLGM01000021.1 GCA_002482705.1 Cyanobacteria bacterium UBA7694 | reverse complement strand
CCACATCCATATTGCAGGTGCCCACCGAAGCAATCAGACCATCGACCACCAGGGTCTTGGCATGCATAAACCCACGGGTGTACTGGTAGATGCGTACCCCGGCCCGCAACAGGCTTTCGAAATAGGTATGCGCCACCCAAAAAGGCAGGCGTTTATCGGGGATACCAGCCATCATCAAATGCACCTCAACCCCTGACAAAGCAGCGATCTCCATCGCCGAAACAACGCTCTGATCGGGAATAAAATAGGGGCTTTGAATGAAGACCGTGTGGTTGGCATTAATAATCAAGTTAAAAAACAGTTGCTTAATAGCATACCAATCCGAGTCGGGGCCACTGCACGCCAACTGCACCGGCAAAAAGCTGGCTTCCTGCTCTGGCGTCGGGACATCCGGGAAATAGAGCTGATCATCCAGCCACTCCCGGCTGCTATTGTACCAATCAGTGGCAAATACCGTCTGCAACTGCTGGGTAATTTCGCCCACAAAGCGCACATGGGTATCCCGCCAAAAGTCAAAACGCTTGCCCCCATCAATGTATTCCTGGCCCAAGTTGAGGCCCCCCACATAGCTGATCAGCCCATCAATGACAACAATTTTGCGGTGATTGAGGTAATTGGCCAAATTGCTCGTCAGCAGGCTCAAAGGAGACAGAAAATAACGGTATTCAATGCCCGCAGCTTTGAGGGCCCGGCGATAAGCCCGGCTGATAGTTCCCACACAACCGACCCGATCAAAGATCAGGCGTACTTCGACCCCGGCTTGGGCCCGCTCCACTAAAATTTCAAGAATTTCCTGGCCCAGGCGATCAGAGCGCCAGATGAAATATTCCATGTGAATATACCGCTTGGCCTGGCGTAAGTCGGCCTTGAGGGCGGCAAAGTGCTCCGCACCATGGTGGTGCACCGTACAACTATTGCGCAACGTCAGCACCGACTGATTGCTGTTGAGCAAAAGCTGAATGGTTTTGCGCAGGTCATTGTCGCCATCCACACGCATATTGCGTAAAAAGCTGCGCTGGCGCTCGATCACCGGGCTCAAATGCTGACTGAACATTTCTTCCGGGCGCTGTTTGACAATCCGCCGCCGCCGCCAGTTGACCCCGGCAAACAGATAAATAAACAGACCAATAAAGGGCAGAAAATAAAGGGTTAAAAGCCAAGCCAAGGTCGATTGGGGTGGTTTATTGTCGAGCAGAATGACAATCGTCATGCCAATCAGATAGACCGCATACACGGTCAATTCGAGCCCTAAGAGCCAATAGTCCATTCAGCTCCTCCTCAGCTTCATTCGCGGCTGCCAAACAACCATTCCCGCCAGGTTTTAAGCGCCCATTCGGTGGCATAACGCTGATAACGACCGGGATTGCGCAGACGCGCCATGGGCACCTGTTGTTGCTCAATCAGGGTTTGTTCTCCCGCCCGAAGCCCCAAGGCCCATTCGCCATCTTTGCTGATCCCGGCAATCACAAAGATGCGCTGGGGCTGGGTCGCGTATTCGGCCAAAAGATATTCGACTTGGCGGGCCACATCCGCTTCTGTTTCCAGCCAACGGGTTTCAATCCGCAAATAACCATGGGGATGGAGGCGTAAATAGGGAGCCAAACGCTCTTGCAACAAGCCCCCTGTAGCCGTATCGACGATCAGGATCTCCTGCTCAGGCACAGCAGCCAAAAACAACGCCGCCAAATCCTCGTCCATGCGTGTAATCACCCACTGACCCATGGCTTTTTCGATCCGGTCGAACCAAGGCGCCCGGTCCTGATCGGTATCCTGCTCAAGGGGCACCCAAACTTTGACTTCGATATAGGGTAAATGAGCCCGGTAACCCGTTTGCCAGCCGCTGCCATCAAGCGCGGCCTCGACCAGTTCCCCCAAAGCCGATTCGGCAATGCCCAGACAGTTCCAGGTATAGAGATGGGTGGGCTTATGGGCGGGCAATAAGGGCTGCACCCGGTACTGTAAATCGGTGTCCCACAGGGCGGCAATTTCTGACGGCGGCCCGGGCAAGACCCAAACCGGTAAACCCGCCACATGACAGGCAAAAGCATTGGCTGTCCCAGCCGGGTTCACAATCACCTCTGCCCCTTCAGGAAACCAGCACTGCTGCTTTTGGGATTCGACCATGGTCAGGCCATAGGTACGCCCCCGCTCCTGCAAGCGCTCCCAGGAAGGGGTGTCAAAATACAGGGGCACATTCCCCATCCATTCGGCAATCACGTCACGGGTAAAGTCGTCACGGGTGGGGCCGAGGCCTCCGGTAACGATCAAGAGATCGGCATCCATCGCCAAATAGCGCAACGCGGCGAGAATATGAGTGCGATCATCCGCAACGGTCAGGTGTTGGTGTTCTTCGATGCCCAGATCGGTCAGACGTTGGGATAACCAAGCGGCATTGCCATTGAGCACCTGGCCAGTCGTCAGTTCAGTACCAATCGCTAAAATAGCGGCACGGCGAGCAGGACAATGGGGCATAAGGGCTCCTTGGAGGTATTCCCCCCATTATACGCCAGGCGCTTCGGTGGCAGACTTTAAAAGTCGAGCACCTCAGCATCAGAGAAAGGCAGCTCAGCACTTGAGGCATCAAATGAGCGCTGTAACTGAGCCCGCGCAAGCTCCAACTCGGCTTCGGTC
>DLGM01000045.1:17905-20529 GCA_002482705.1 Cyanobacteria bacterium UBA7694 | reverse complement strand
ACTCATTCCAAGTGCGGGCGGCTTCAGCAGAGGCAATCCCGGCATCGATTACGGCAGAAATGTTTACGCCAGCAGTTTGACGGATAAAGGACAGAGCTGCTTGGCCCATTTTGCCCCCATCATCCCAGGTCTTGGCAGCGCCCATGGTGCGGGCAACCAACTCACACACCCCAGGAATGGTGATGTTTTGACCGGAGGCAATCATTTGTAGGGAATAAGCCACCGCTTTGTAAGCGGATTCATACTGCTTGGAAGGCTTTTCCATTTCCAGACCCAGGCGGGCCAGGTAAGAATCATTTTGAGCCAACTGTTGCAGGGTGCGAACGCCCATTTTATAACCGTCTTCCCAGGTGCGGGCGCGGTTCATGGAGTCAAGGCCAATTTGGGCAATCGTGGCAATCGCTTGCGGGTCAAGACTGCTATTGCGGCTCACTTGCTGATAAGCAATCGGGGCGTTTTGAATGCTCTTCACGCCTTGCTCTGGCAACACCTTGTTATTGGCAGTGGCAGGTTTAGCGGTGGCGGTACTTTGTTTGTTAAAGGTCATCTGCACAGTGCCAGCGGTGGCAGTGCGGTTGGACATGCTTTGCAGCGCGGGGTTAACAGGCATTTGAGCTGCCGGATTGAGGGTGGGGGTACCGCAGGCAGCCAGTACGAACATCAGGGGAACCAGGGCGAAAATTTGCTTTTTCATGGGATTTTCCTCGCTTACGCTAGAGAAGAGATGAGAGCTGACTCTACATGTTATCCGATCTGGTCACAAAAATATTCTTAATTTTAAGTAAACAAGAGAATAACATTTGGCTAATCCAAGCATTCATCAGGGTTTCAGCCACTATTTTACTTTTTCCCTTCAATCTCTCAAGGCCTATCGGTTACAATGCCAGCATTGACGCCCCGCCAAGGAGGAACCGTGCGCCCACTTGTTCAATTTTTGCGTGCTGCCGCTTTAACAGCGGCACTCCTACCCTCACCCGCCTTGGCTGAAGTAGCCTATGATCTCCGCATCCAGCTAATCCATGAAAATCGCCTGCTCAAAGCCGAAGCAGCAATTACCTATCCCAATGAGAGCACCCAAGAGCTCAAAGAGCTGATGTTCCGCCTCGATGCCAATACCCAAGCCAAGCTTCAGGTGCAAGAAGTGGTCAATGCCGACGGGCTGGTGTTGCCTTCACGGCCTTACCGCTATACCTATCTTGATCGCGAAATTGAAGATCCGCTGCTGTATCAGGTGTTTTTGCCCACCCCGTTAAAACCGGGTGAAAAAATCAAGCTGACCTTCCGTTATACCATCAGCCGCCTGCCCCAGGTCGGCAACAATTATTACCTGATTGACGACCCTCACCGCCGCGGCTTGGGCAGTTGGTACCCCCGCGCTATCCCCTTTTTAGACGGCCAATGGAAACCGGAGCGCATGGTCAACGGCAACTACACCGTCAGCGCCAAGGTCTCTGAAAACCAGTTCATTATTACCCCCATTGCCCCGGTCAGCATTTCGAGCGCCGACCGCAACTACCGCTACAGTGCCGAGCGCATTCCCGGCCTCGATTTGGTGATTACCCCCAATTTCCTGTTGCGCAGTGCCGAAGTAGACGATCTACAACTGCGCTATTATTACCCCGGTGACATGCAAAAGTGGAGCCCGGAGGTGATTGAAAGCGCCACCAATATTTTGCAGTTTTATAAACAGCGGTATGGGGTGTTACCCGCTAAACGCCTGACGATTGTGGCGGTTGAAAATGCGGCTTACCCGGTATTGGCCTCCCATCAGTTGATTATCCTGCCCAATCGTTTTTCACAAAGCAAAAATGAGTACTTGAATCACCAGCGCCTAACCGAACTCCTGGCCTATGGCATTGCCCAGCAATACTGGGGCCAACGGGTCATGGAAGAGGGAATTTACCCCCCCTGGGTAACCCAAGGGCTGGCCCTTTACCTGACCCATAGCTATTTACAGCGCCGCCGCCAGCCCTTCGAATTGGGGGATGCGTTCACAGAACGTTATTTACTCGCTGCCCGCCAGGGCTGGAGTACGGCCTTGAATACCCCGCGCCTGTTGCTGGAACGCCAGCCCTATGACCACTTTGCCGCTCTGGCTCAGGGCAAAGGATATACGGTCTTTCGCCTGCTCGATACCCTGCTCGGCCGTCAGGCTCTAGAAAAAGCCGAGAAGTCACTCCAGCGCGCCCATTTACAGCGCCCGATTACCGCCGCGGCCGTACAAAAAGAGATGGAGCTGGTTTCCGGCAAAGAGCTGGATTGGTTTTTCCAACAATGGGTGCGTGACGGGGCCGTCCTGGATTATGGCATTCAGTCACTGGCCGTCAATAAAACGGCCAAAGGTTTTCAGGCCACCGTAGGCCTACAGCGTTTGGGGGAGGCCATCATGCCCGTGACGGTCGCCCTGGTACTGCGCAATGGGGAAACGGTGTTTAAGCTCTGGGATGGTGCCCAAACCTCGGATCGGCTGGTAATCGACGTGCCTGCTGACGTCAAAGAGGTCAAGCTCGATCCGGCCAAAGCGTCTCCCGACATTGACCGGACCAATAATTTTTTTAGTAACGGCAACTAGCCGACTTCTCCGGCTAAGCCCATGACCAGGTGTTCCGGGCGGATATACTTCC
>DLGM01000045.1:8952-17890 GCA_002482705.1 Cyanobacteria bacterium UBA7694 | reverse complement strand
AGTCCAGCCCCAAACCGTATTGTTCAAGCTGTAACAGGTGGTAAGCAATTTCCGGGTGGGTCGCCAAATTGACCAAATAACTGCCAATCAGCGACGACTTAGCATCCTCTAATTCTTGCGCCGTCATCCCTTCTGCCAAGAAAGTGTTGACGACTTTCAGGCTCTCGGCAATTGTTTTTTCGACATTGTCCGGGTTGGTTGTGACCGATAAAACCCAGGGGCCACTGCCGCGTCCAATATCCGAGAAATAAGAATAGATACCGTAGGTCAAGCCCAAATTGTCACGCACATGCATGCCCAAACGCGAAGACAGAGAGCTCTGCCCCAACGCCTGGTTGGCCAAAAGGGCCGGGAAAAAGTCCGGCGACAGACGCGTCAACGGCGTGGGATGCCCCATAAAGATCGAGACACTCGATTTGTCGGGCATCGGGTACAGCAAACGCTGACTGGCAACCGGTAAACCCTGATCGGGGATGGCAGGCAAACCGGGATTTTTGGCGTTCCAGCCCTTGAGCAGACTGGCAAAGCGCTGCTGCACTCGGCTGGCAGAAATATCCCCAACCACCGAGATGAGCATGCCCTGTTGGCCATAATGACGCTTGTAAAAGGCTTTGATATCTTTTAAGCTGATCGCTTCGGTGGCGCTAATCAACTCATCGACCGTCGGTTGATAGTGGGGGTGACCCACTGGGTGAATATCCCGGAACAGCACATCATAGGCCATGGCGTCAGCACTGTCGAGGCGCTGCTTGAGGCGGTCAATGCGCTGCTTTTTGAGTTTGTCAAATTCGCCTTCGGGGAAGGTCGGTTTTTTGAGCAGTTGTTCGAGTAAATCGAGGGTAGCGTCTAAGTGTTCAGCCAGGCAGCGCCCGGAAAAACCGACTGCATCGGTGCCCGTACGGAACTCCAGGGAAGAGCCCAAATGGGCCAGGGCATCAGCAATTTCCAGTTTGTCGTATTTTTGGGTGCCTTTTTTGAGCATGGCGGCGGTCATTTCGGAAAGGCCATAACGCTCGCCATTAAAGATGCCCCCGGCGAGAATACGCCCCTGAAAAGCCACCGTATTGTCAATGTGGTTTTCCTGGGTTAACAAAATCACCCCATGGTCCAATTCATGGCGATCTATCACCGTTTGGGCTTGTTTGGTACGCTTCGGGGGAGCCTTCTGGGTTTTGGCCGGGGGATCAACGTTCTGGCGTACCTGCACCTCGGCACTGTCTGCTTCACCGGGAATAAACCAGCCCACAGTGCGGTTATCGACTTTAAGATAGGTTTGCGCCACGCGCTGCACGTCCTCGGGCGTGACGGCCTCAAGGTGGTCGAGATAGTGCACCAGATAACGCCAACTGGCCATCGACTCAAATTCGCCCAGCATGGTGGCAAGCTGGTGATTGCCGTGACGGTTGTAAGAGAAGGCCGCTTTGGTCTGATTGCGTACCCGCTCGAGTTCACGGGCAGTTGGCGGTTGTTTTTGCAGCTTTTCGATTTCGGCGTTCAAGGCCGCTTCCACCGTTTGATTATCGATGCCAGAAGTGACCTTGGCACTGAGCATAAACAGACCGGGATCGCGGAGCTGGATATTGTAGGCCCCGGCATACAGGGCCAGTTGTTTTTCGACCAAGCCCTGGTACAGGCGGCTGCTGACCCCATCTGAGAGGATATCCTGCAAGACATCAAGAGCATAACTGTCCGGGTGCTCAACGGGGGGAACGTGATAGCCCATTTGCACCAAGCCAAGCTGGCCCGGACGTTTGATCGTAAAGCGCCGCTCGCCCTGCTGCATAAACTCTTGGGTGTACATAGTGGGGATCGGCTTCTTGGAAGGGGGAATGGTGCCGAAATATTGGTCAATCATGTCTAAGGCGGCTTTGCGCTGCACGTCGCCGACCACAATCAGGGTGGCATTGTTAGGGTGATAAAAGAGTTTATAAAATTTGCGCAGGTCAGAGGTGGGAACCCCTTCTACATCGCTGTTCCAGCCAATGGTCGGGTGGTGATAGGGGTGAGCCAAGAAAGCATGGGCAAACATGTGTTTCCACATAATGCTGTCGGGCTCGCTCTCGTCGCGCTCCAACTCGTTGCGCACCACAGTCATTTCCATTTGCCGGTCTTTGTCGCGCACAAACGATTGGTGCATGCGCTCTGACTCAATTTGTAAGGCCAGTTCAAATTTATCGATCGGCAAGGTTTCATAATAGGTGGTGCGATCAAGCCAAGTAGTGGCATTGTAATTGGCCCCTTCACGGGTCAGTACCTGAGCAATCAGGCTGCCTTGGGCTTTGTTAAAGCTGGGAGTGCCTTTAAAGAGCATATGTTCGAGGAAGTGGGTGGCCCCGGTGTGGCCCACGGCTTCATTGCGCGAACCGACGCGATAAACGACCAGCACCGTCACAATCGGGGCAGCATGGTTTTCAACCAGCAATACCTTGAGGCCATTGGGCAGCTGATACTCCTCAATCCCGTGGTCTTCTTGTACAAAGGTTGCGCTCATAAAGATCCTTCTTCCTGTCAAACTGCCTTGGTATTGTAGCGTAGAGCGCAGGGGCTTGCCCTGTGCGCACAGGCTTTTTTTACACGCGTGATCGGGCATACCGTAACAGAGATTCCATCGGCCACTTTATCGGAGTCCGCTATACAAGTATGAGAATGAGAAGCATAGAGGCCTCTGGGGGCAGGACGGATGTTATCTACCCCAACAGCCTTCCCATTTTAGTTCGCAGCGAAAGATGACTTTGGGATGGGCCTGGGCTTGTAGGTCTAAACACATCTCCGCCATGCTGGGTAAGTTATACTGAACTGCACTCTTTTACACGCACAAACATGTCACATTCAAATACCAAACCACCTCTGCTCAGAACACGCGGTAAGCGCATGCTGCTCTTCTTGCTGCGCTTCAGTTTTGGCCTGTTACAAAGTGTAGTGGTCCTGATTTTAGCCTGTTTGGCAACGGGCGTTTTATTGCTGCTCGATCCCCCTGAATTTGCTCTGGATTATCTCGCCCGGTTGGCGGAAGAACAAACCCTCGCGTTTACAGGCATGCCCCTGGAAATTGGCCGCATTCAAACCCTCAAACTGCGTCTGGGTTATCAGCATCTCACCCTTGAAAATGTCAAACTGTACGGCTATAAAGGAGCAAAAGAACCTGCACTGGTGCTCCCGCGTGCCGAATTAAAGCTCGATGCGCGCCTCTATTTATTGGGTGGCACCGGGCGCAACACCTTGCGCATTGAGTCACCCCAAGTCACACTCATCCGCGACGCCAAAGGGCAGATCAATATTCGCCCACACATCAAGAGTGGCCCCAAAGACGACAGTCCGCCCGGCCCTCGGCCCCAAATTCCAGAAGTCTTTGTGGAACTGGTCGATGGAGTGATCAGTTATACCGACCAAGACCCCCGGTATCCCCTGATCACCCGCGCCCATATCCCCTTCATTCAGGGTGAAATCAAAGACCAAGAGCATGTGCAGGCCACAGCACGCGTGCGCAGCGAATTGGCCAATCTCGATTTGGGCACCCGTTTAAATATCTGGACCGGGAAAGCCGAAGCCCAACTGCAGGCCGATAACCCAGATGTGCGTAAAGCCGCAGGTTATGGGGCACGCGTCAAAGATTTACAAGTACGGGCCGGCTCCCTCAAAGCCTCGGCCCGTGCCCGCTGGGAAGACTACAGCCTCAAAGGGCTCCGTTATCAGGGCAGTGCGGATGTGCGCAAGCTGTTGGCGATGGTGCCCTATTACAAGGCCCCGGTCACCCTCAGCACCCAAGTGGAGCTGGATGAACACGAAATTCGCATTGCCCAATTGTCCGTATTGACTGGGGCCAACCGCATCAGCGGGCGCGGTAAAGTCACCGATTACCTCACCAACCGTTTGGCCCTGGATACCTATGTCAATATTGGCCATTTGCGCCTCGAAGAAGTGATCAACAGCGTCAACCATCCGGCCATGGCCAGCGTACGCGCCCTGAAAGCCAGCGGCACGGCCAATTCTGAGCTACACGTACATGGGCCCGTGGCAAAACTACAGATAGACGGGCAATTGCGGGTCCCTGGTGCAGTTGTCAAAGGCATTGGCATTCAACAGGCCTTGGCCCGTTTCCGTTACCGCCCCGAACAGGTGGATCTCGACCAGCTCAATGCGGGCGTCTTTGGAGGGCATTTGGCCGGGCGAGGGCGCGTCACTTTGGGAAAAACCATGACCCTGAACGCTCAGGCTCAGGCCCGCAATATTTCCCTCGACCGGGTCGAACGTGAATTACAAATTCGCATGCCTGAGGAGTACAACCCCAGCGGCAGCGTTAATGCCACCGTCGTGGCCCAAGGCCCCTTAACAGCGCCCACCGCCAGAGGTACATTGTCCTCCCCCCTGCTGAGTTTCCCCAACAGTCAGCGGGTCGGGAATCTGGGATCAGTGGCCAGTACCTTTGCCTATTCCCCAGCACGGGCCGAATTGGCCGTCAGCACCCAATCGCAATTTTATGGTCCGCTCAAGCTGGCCGCCATTTTACAAAAAATGGACGGTTTACAGGCCCGCCTGGAAGCGCCATCCCTGCCTCTGCCCGCCCTCAATCGCTGGTCACCCGACAACTACCTCGAATCAGGCATTGCCAATGTGACCGCCAATGTCAGCGGCTCGCTCAAACAGATGCAGCGCAACTGGATGGCCTTTGATGCCCAAGCCAATGTACAGACCGCCAATTTAGGCGTGCAATACCCGCTCAAAAATGCGGCGGGCAAAGTTGAGCAATTGCAGCAACAGTTTGATCAATTACAAATTGCCATGAACTGGAAACAGGGCACGGCCCTGATTCAAAAACTGGATCTGACACGCAACGATTCTTGGCTCAAAGGCAAAGGCACGCTGGATATCCAACGCCTGCTGGCCAAACAGGGCAATCGCACCAACGCCATCCGTTTAGACCTGGATGGGCAGGTAGATATTCCCGACTTCCCGGTCTTGGCCCGGTATGATGTGACCGGGGGGCACGTAGACCTCGACGTCAAAACCACCACCCGCCCCAATGGAGATATCCAGGTAGCACTCAAAACCAGTGCCCAAGCCCTCGAAACCCAGGGGATTAAGCTCGACAAAGTAGCGCTCAACAGCGAATATACAGGCAATCGCATCACCATTCACAGTGCCTCAGTCGAAAAAGAAGATGGCAGAGTAGACCTCGATGGCAATGTGACCCTTGCCCAAGACCCGGTTTTTGACCTCAGCCTGCGCAGTGACAACCTAGATGCCCAAACCATTCTGGCCCTCACTCCTCCCGCTTACAAAGACAAATTCACCAATCCGGCACCGGAAGCAAAAATTGTTCCCCCCGCCGATCGCAAACCCATTATTTATACGCTGCCCACCCTGCCTGACCGGCCACCCATCTTCCGTTTGGCGCGCAATAATCCCGCCGGGCCGCCCGGTGCCCCTGTCGACCCCAGCCAAATCAAAACCCAGAATGTGGTTATTCCCTTGGGCGAAATTATTGATAAGCACTGGGTGTTCTTTAAAAAAGACCCGGATGAAAGCCGGCGCCTCAATGCCCTGAAAGAAACCCAGCAAGAGCAGCGCCCCCCGCTCCTCGACACCCTAGCCGGGAAACTCTCTCTGCAAATGGCGCTCAAAGGGACAGCAAAATCTCCCCAGGTCGATTTACAAACCCTCATTCACAACGCCAAAGTGTATGAGTTCACCATGCCCGAAAGTTATCTCAAAGCGCGTTATAATGGCCAGCGCATCTATGTCGATCAGATGCACCTGACCGACGCCAGCGGTTCCGTGCTGCGTGCCCACGGCGAACTTGACCCCAACAAAGATTTATTTTTTGAAGTCACCGGCAAAGGGATCAGCCTGGGAACGGCAAACCCCATGCTGCCCAATTCGACCCGCGTTGAAGGCGGCCTCGATTTTGTGGCCGTTGCAGAAGGCAGCCTCAAGGATCCCAGCGTGGTAGCCCGCATGCATATTGAACATCTCCTGGCCAACAACTACTTTTTCGACAAACTCGAAACCACAACCACTTACAATGATGGCTACCTGCGCGATCTGCGTGCCCAGCTCAATGCCGATGCCCAACAGATTGTGGTCCATGGCGACTTGCCCGTTCCCAATTTAAACCAACCCATGGACATGACCCTGCGTCTCGAAGACGAAAGTTTTGGCCTCATCAACCTGTTTACCAACCAGCTCGACTGGCGCCGGGGCAAAGGCTCCGTACTTTTGCGCTTTGTGGGTACCCCACGCCGCCCTGAACTCGAAGGCTCCTTCCTGTTGAGTGATACCACCGTTTATTTGCCCGCCCTCAAAGAACAAATTTCCAATATTGCCATCAAAGGCGACATCAACACCAACAAAGTCAATCTCGAATACTTCCGAGGGGATATGACCGGCGGCAACCTCAATGTCACCGGCACCATGGACCTGCTCAACCTGCTGCCTTCTTTCCTCGATTTGCATGCCAAAGGTGAAAAGCTCAAGATTGCTTACACCATGCCCGGCCTGCTTGAAACCACCGTCCCGGTCGAAAGCGCCGATTTGCGCATTAAAGGCTTGGTCAATCAGCCAGGGCTGTCTGGGAAAATCAATCTGGGTAAGGGGGGAGAAGCCACCTTCCCCTTCATTCGCCAGCGCGACCCCGGCTCGACAAAAAATGAAGTGGGCACGGATGATGATGAAGCCCCCCCTCAGAGCCCCCCCAAAGTGCTCTTCTCTGGCCTGACGATCCATATGCCCGACGACTTTGGCCTGCACTCGCCCATTTTTGACGTGAATGTACATTCTCAACAGGGCATTACCCTGCGTCACCGCCGCGGGGATATGACCCTGCGCGGTGACATCCAGGCCAGCAAGGGCTCTCTTTATCTGCTCAACAATGTGCTCGAAATTGAAAAGCTTGACGTCGACTTTACCAATGCAGCGGCCCCTACTGCGACGGGCAATGCGCTCATCCAAGACAACCCGGCCCTGAACCCCAACCTCGACATTATTGCTAATTTCAACGTCAAAGGCGCACGCAACGCCCTCGATAGCAATGGCGATACCAAAGTCAAAATCCAGCTTAAAGGCACCCTCGAAGACTTGCAAACCAACAATATTAAATTCACCGTGCTCGAAAACCGGGGCCTGACCGATACGGAAATTTTAGCGGCCCTCAGTGGGCGCGACACCCTTGAAGCCGTCAGCCAAGGCAATATCGTGGGGGCTGCCACCCAGCTCAGCGGGGCCTTTTTGCGTGGGCTGTTTAACCCGGTCACGGCGCGTTTGTCATCGCTGCTGGGCCTCGAAGACCTCGATTTTGGCATTACCGGGCAGACGGTCAATGGCCCGGCCTTTGGTTTTTCGGTCACCTCCAACCCCTTCTTCTTCTTAAAAGATTGGATTGAAGTGCAACAGCCCAGCCTGAAGTTCCTCGATCGCATCCGCCTATCCGGCTCCGGCGAACTGGCCGAGCAAGTGACCTTTAAATTCAGCACCCGCTACCAAATCGACAATAACTGGAACTTTGTTTATGGCTTTGATCAGCGCGATCAGGTGCAGAGCTTGCGCATCAATGGCTCGTATTCGCTGGCCAATATCCTGCGCTGGGGCGAGTTTTTCCGCCAGCGCCTGGAAACCCAATTGGCCCCCATTCGCCCGCCACAACCCTTACCAAGCGCTACACCCCAGCCCTCAGCAACCCCTTAACGTCACAATGCACCCATTGGGTGAGACACATCGGCAACAACCCCGTCTATCCACCCAACGGGGCCATCACCGTTAAAAATTGTCCTTAAAATAAATCCCCGGAAATAAATGAGCTATTTCCAGGGATTTATTTTTAACGGTTTTCGTTAATCAGGCGGCGGATGTCTTTTTCAAAGCGTTCGCCCCCGCGCTCGCTGGCTTCCGCCAGATAGGCCACCGCTACACGCATGACCAATGAGTCATTGAGTTTTTTACGGCTCCAGGTACGAAATTTATCGCGCTGGGCCTCGATGCGCTCCAGGTCGGTTTGGTACAGCGAAAAGCTTTTAATCGTGGGGCGCTCGGCAAAATTGTCGCTGGCGTGCAGCGGCGCTTCTTCAATATTGCGGCGGGACAAAAAGGGATTTTTTTTATCGGCTTCCATGGTTTATCTCCAGTGCTCTAATACAAACGCACCCAGCTCCTCGTAGGCCAAGCGGGCCTTCGACTTGCGGTAGTTTTTATCAGCCATAAAATCGACGCTGTCGGCCTGGCTGTTTTTTACCCCCTGATCAACCGGGATCCGGGTCGGAAAAACCTTCTCCATTTTTTCGAGCATATCGGCATAATCGCGCAGCTTTTCTTGGACCTTGGTGGCCCGGGGGTTAAAGAGTGTATAGAGCACCCGGTAGCCCTCAAAATCCTCGCCCTTGATTTCGTTGATCGTCGGGATAATCAGCGACAAACCATCAATGCCATAAAAGTCGTAGATCGACGGACACAACACATAGTCGGCCAGCTCAATCGCATTTTCCACATAAATGGATAAATCCGCCGGGCAGTCAATGATCAAATAGTCATAGTCCTTTTGCACCGGCTTGACCAGTTCTTTGAGCACTTCCAGCGGACGTTTGACATTGGCCTTGATCAAATCCTTGAACTGCTCCATGCGCAAGGTCGCTGCCACCAGCGACAGGTTGGGGTTGGAAGGCACCTGACGAATGGCCTCGGGTAGGATATTTTTTTTGCGCTCCATCACGTACTGATACAGAACTTCAAACATGGTCGGTGGCTCGGCCACATCGCCAATGCCCAACTCTAAAAAGGTTTTGGTAGCATTGGCCTGGGGGTCAATGTCCATCAGCAGCACCCGCTGCCCATGGGTCGAAAGGTAAGAAGCCAAGCTCAGGGCCGTCGTGGTTTTAGCCACTCCGCCTTTGGCATTGGCAATGCTGATCGTAATCATAAACGCATCCTCGAAATTAATAAGTGATTATCA
>DLGM01000045.1:6205-8928 GCA_002482705.1 Cyanobacteria bacterium UBA7694 | reverse complement strand
ATCAGTTATTAACAGTATGCCCAAGGGGTTCTCACCGCATCTGTGATATCCGTCGCTCGTAAACGGAGATGGTACAATGCAGCAACCGTTGAGCCCTTAATCTTGAACTGCAACGAGGTAAACCTATGAAACATACAGCCCTAACCCTGGGAATCTTAGCTGGCTGCTTCAGCCTGAACATCGCAGCCCCGGCGCTGGCCGCACCCAAGGCCACCACCCCGGCGAGTGCCCCAGCCAAAGCCACTTTTGTGCGTGAACAGGCCGGGATTCGTGAATACAAGTTGGCCAACGGTCTGAAAGTGCTGCTGGTCGAAAACCATGCAGCCCCAGTCGTGAGCGTGCTGATCGTTTACCGCGTCGGCTCCCGCAATGAAGCTGTCGGCCACACAGGTTCGACCCACTTCTTAGAGCACATGCTGTTTAAAGGCACGCCCACCTTTAACAAAGCCAAAGGCACCCAAATTGCCGCTACGTTGGGTTCTTTAGGGGCCAGTTATAATGCCACCACCTGGGTGGATCGCACCAACTACTTTGAAACCCTGCCCGCTGACAAGCTCGAATTGGCCCTGCACATCGAGGCTGATCGCATGCGCAATGCTTTTGTCGCCGACGCCGACCGCCAGTCGGAAATGAGCGTGGTGCGCAATGAGCTCGAACGCGGTGAAAACAATCCCGACCGGGTCATGTTCCAACGTCTGATGTCCACAGCCTATGTCTCCCATCCCTATCACCATCCCACGATTGGCTGGCGCAGCGATGTAGAAGGCCTGCCCACCGAACGCCTGAAGCAGTTTTATGATGAGTTTTACCATCCCAATAACGCCACCTTAGTCGTCGTGGGAGATATCAACCAAGGCAACGCTTTGGGGCTGATTGAAAAATATTTTGGGGCGATTCCGGCCCCGACCCAGCCGATTCCAGCCATGTATACCGAAGAAGAGCCGCAGCAGGGTGAGCGCCGTTTTACGATCAAGCGCCCCGGCCAACTGGGAATTGTCAATATGGGTTTCCACGTGCCCCCGATTGAAAGCGCCGACAGTTATGCCCTCGACGTGCTCGACGGCATCCTGTCCGGCGGCGTAACCAGCCGTCTGCACCAGGCCTTGGTCGAAAAACAACTGGCGGTTTCTGCCAGCTCCAGCAATATGCAATTGCGCGATCCGGGCTTGTTTATCCTGAGTGCCAAGCTGGCCTCAGGAATCAAACACAGTGATGCCGAGAAAGCCCTGCTCGACGTGGTGCAAGCGGTGCAAACCACGCCGCCCACGGCCGCTGAAATCGACAAGGTGAAAAATCAAATCAAGGTCAATTTCTCGTTCCAGCGCCATGGCACCTATGCCTTGGCCAGCCAACTGGGAGAATATGAAGCCACCGCCGACTGGCGGTATATGGTGTCGTACCTCGATCAAATTGCCAAGGTCACCCCGGCGGACGTGCAGCGCGTGGCGCAAAAATACCTGGTCGAAGACAACCGCACCGTGGGCTGGTTTGTCCCCGAAAAAGCGGCGGATGTGCCCGTCAATGTCCGTGACACTCAGACCTACACCCAAGCCACCTCTACGACCGCCAAAACAACCCAGGCCAAAGGTGCTATTCAGCGTTTGCCCTTTGGCCAAGGAGGTACCCTGGTGGTTCAGGAAAACCCGATTGATAACACCGTTGCTTTGCGCCTGAGCCTGCGAGCAGGCAGTGTCTTTGACCCATCAGGCAAAGAAGGCCTGGCTGCTTTAACGGCCGGCATGATGGACAAGGGCAGCACCCAACGCAATAAACTGGCGCTGGCCCATGCCCTGGAAGCCATGGGTTCTTCGATCAGCTTCAGCCCCGATCTGGAAGAAACCACAGTCAATGTGTCATGTTTGAGTGAATATCTCAACCCAACCCTGACGATTTTGTTTGAAATGCTGCGCTCTCCGGCCTTTGATGGTGCCGAATTTGACAAGCTCAAAAAGCAACAGCTCGACGCCTTAAAAGAGCGTCAGCAAAATACCGACGCCATGGCCGCAGAAGCCTTAATGGCCAAACTCTACCCCGCCGGGCATCCCTTTGCCGTGCGCACCCAAGACCGCATTGCAGCCGTTGAGAAATTGACCCGTGCTGATGTGCAAGGTTTTTACCAGCAGCATTATGGCACCCAGGGTCTGAGCTTTATTGGCGTGGGCGATGTCAAACCCGAAGCCTTGCACCGTCAGGTAAAGGCCGCCTTGGACAGTTGGAATGGCAAAAACCCGACGGCAATTGTGATTCCAGATGTGCCAGGGCAAGGAACCCCCGCCCAGGTCAACGAGGTCATGAAAGACAAAGCCAACGTCTCGATTGCGCTGGGCCATCGCACCGATGTCAAACTCAAGTCAGAGGACTATTTCCCGGCACTGATTGCCAACTATGCCCTGGGGCAAAGCTCGCTCTCTTCTCGTCTGGGAATTCGTGTCCGTGACGAATTAGGCCTCACCTACGGGATTTATTCCTATTTCCCAGAGCCTGGTTATGGGGCCAGCCCGTGGGTGATTGGCGTGACCAGCAACCCCACCAATGTCCAAAAGGTGCTCGACGCTACCAAAGGCGTTTTGGAGCAATACCAAAAAGAGGGCATTTCTGATACCGAACTGGCCCAGGCCAAATCGGCATTGGTGGGCAGTTATGTGGTCAGCATGTCAACCAACAGCCAGATTGCCCAGCGTCTTGGCACAATTGAGTTGTACGGCTTGGGCGCTGATTATATC
>DLGM01000045.1:5856-6199 GCA_002482705.1 Cyanobacteria bacterium UBA7694 | reverse complement strand
GTGCCAAAATGATCAATGCCGTCACCAAAACCCAGGTCAATGCCGCGATCAAAAAATACTTCGCGCCGGGCACCCTCAGCACCGCCACCGCCGGGAACTACGCTCCCTAAGCGCCTGGTTGGAGACCATCGGCTCGGATATAAAATCCGAGCCGATTTTATTTAAACTATCCAAAAAGATGAAACAAAATATACCTACGCTGCGTCTGGTAAAACATCCCCCTTGGAAGGTCTACCGATGCCTATGCGTGCTTGGCTATTGTTAAGTCTGTTGTTGTCTGCCTGTAACTCTGTGCCCGCAACGCCTGCGGTCACTCCGGCCCCGTCAGCTTCCCCGAGTGCCA
>DLGM01000045.1:0-5780 GCA_002482705.1 Cyanobacteria bacterium UBA7694 | reverse complement strand
CAGCCCCCGCCGCTTCCGCTAGCCCGACCCCAGCCCCTGGCCCCACTCCTGACGTGCAGGCCCCGGGTCCCCAAGTGATTGCCATGACGCCCACCGCCAATGGCACCCTGTGGCGCTTAGAATTTAAGCTGGTCTTTGGTGAACCCATGGATCGCCCCAGCGTAGAGCAGGCTTTTTCCGTGCATTTATTAAAGGACCGGCGCTTGAGTTGGCAAAGCCCCTTACAACCTCTGTTTGCCACCCTGCGTGGCGGTATAGTGCCCAACCCTGATGACCTGAGCACGCTGCCCGTGCTGTTGCGGGGCACAGACTTTGAATGGAGTTGGAATGAAGCTGGCACCGAATGCAGCCTGCGCCCCAAA
Organism: Cyanobacteria bacterium UBA7694; assembly: GCA_002482705.1. GTDB lineage: Bacteria > Cyanobacteriota > Sericytochromatia > UBA7694 > UBA7694 > UBA7694. The sequence goes on along the minus strand of DLGM01000045.1, from coordinate 5,418 downwards.
CGTTCATCGTCGCAGGTGCGCAACATTGATCTGCCCACCGATGTCGATTTGCAACAGGCCCCTGTTTACGCCATCAGTTTTGCCGCCAACGGCACCCACCAAACGATTCGCACCCAAAAAGGGGAGACGCGCTCCCAAGGCTGGTTTCGCACCCATGCTAGCCAACCGGACTATGCCCCTTTTCAGGTGGTGATTGGCAATCAACCTCCAGAACTGGAGCGTTTGGGCATACACCAGGAATTTGTAGCCGTGACTTTTTCTACGCCCATGGCGCAGTCTACCCCCTGGGGGATGGTCAGCAGCGCCAATTCTCACCTCAATACGGGGACACAAAGCAATGTTCTGAACCCGGCTAACTATTATGTACGTTTATTTAAATGGGAAGGTGTCAATACCCATAGATTGGTGGCAGCTTTTCCTTGGAGCGCCATTGATCGCGATACAAACCTGGCGCAGATTGCGCCTGTTCGTGGCCAAATCGGATTTGCACGCCCGCTCAGCAATGGTTATGTGGCTCCGCCTTCGGTCAATCTTAGCTATGGCCCTGGGGGCTTTGACCCATGGGAAAGCATTCATACTGTGCAGCTGATTTTGCCAAAAGAACGCGAACAATTAAGGCTGTCCGATTTTTCTAAAATAGAGGTGGAGCTGTTAGAATCCTTGCAGGATGCCAGTGGTGCCCATGTTCCTCGCGGGACTATAGTTGCAGAAACCTTACCACTGGCTGTTTCCGATTAAACAGCTTTGTCCATGCCCCAACGGGCTAATAAGCGCTCCAGCGCCGGGAAAAACCCCACCCGAAACAGCAGCGGATTGAGCCACCCGGTGGTAATGCAATAATAACTTTGGTAGGGCGGGGTGTGGTGCACCGTGTGGTGCGCGCTTTCGAGAATCAGGCGCTGGGTTTGTAGCCAGGTGATCCAGCCCGGTTTGACGGGTAAATGCGCCCATTTATGAAAGAGGTTGGTGAGCACCAAAAACAGGCTCGCGGAGGCGGCATAAATGAGCAGCGCGCTGACCACAAAGCTCCGCCCGAGCAAATACCACAGCCCCATTTGTAACAGCGCCAGCGGCACCACCCAAATACAGACATGGCCGACGGTGAACACCAGATTGCTGTTGCAAATGTCTTCAGGCAGATCGTGGTGGACGCGAAACAGCTCAATCGTGGGGCCAAAGACCGGCGTTTGCGGTGAGCCATAATTGTCAAAAAACCAGTGAAACAACCCCGAGACAAAATCGCTGGTGAGCAGGCCCAGCAGCAGCAATAAAGGCAGCATGGCCAGCCAGCCCGAGGCACTTAAACCGGCAGCTCCGAAAGCCACCGCCAAAGCCATCAGCGGCCAGGTCATCCATACCGCAACGTGTAATAAAAACGTATAAACCGGGTGATTTTCTTCGACCCTTGCAGGGGGTGTTTCAAGCGGTAGGGCCATGGTGCTCCACATTCAAAATCAAAAATTTGTAAATAAATCATAACATGGCCCATAAAATGAGTGAATTTCGCCATGAAGACATTCTTCTCCGTCAGTCTGGTGGCGCAGGGGCAACCGCATGATTCAAACCGCGTGAAAATAAGCATTTTTTAGGGTATGCTAATCATATCCTCCCTCGCAGGTCAGCTTATGCAATCCCTATTTTTGTTTGTGATGGGCCTCCTCACGATGTCGCCTGTGCCGGTTGAGGCCCAGACGCTTGCTCCTGTGCCCACCGTGCGGATGCGGTTTGAACAGCCGTTTGTTGGTGGATCCGATGTCAGGCTCCACTTAGGTGCTGCCGCTTGGCAACTCTCTCAAGGGCCGTATACGCGCCTCATTGTGCAAAACCAAACCGGCATTTATGCCGAACGGGCAGGCCAGTGTTACCAGTTTCAAAAATCATCAAAACGGTGGCAAATCCAAACCGCCTCGGAAAATTGTCAGCGGCAGAAACGGCGTTCGCCCCAAGGGCCGATTCTTGAACTCGAAACCATCGAATTGGACAAGCCCCCCGGTCAGTCGTACACGGTTGCCTACGATTACCTCTGGCTGAAAGATGCACGCACAGGGGCTCTCCTGAAACAAGAGGCCCTCTCCGACGCTTATAACCAACTGGTCGGTTTTAATCATGCTGGGCATGTTTTGTTAGATCGCCAGTGGAGCCGTGATTTAAAGCAGTGGCACACCTACCCGGATATGATCGCAACCGAGGGCACTATCGCACGTATTGCGGATGTTGTGCGACTGCCCAACAAACGCCTGGCATTGGCCACCCCACGCGGGGTGTATGTGAGCAGTGACGCGCTGACCCAAACAAAACTGTGGGGGCTGCCTGACCAAGATGTACAGCAACTGGCCGTTTTCGCCAATGGGGCCGTGTTGGCCTTATCTGAACAAAGGATCTATTCCAGTGCACACAATTGGAAACAGCTGATATTGCCGCATTCAGTGGAAGTCGAAGGTTTAGGCGTGATGGGTAAACACCTGGTGCTCAAAACCGCACACCTGCTTTTGCACTCTGACAATCAGGGGAAAACCTGGCGTTCTCACCCGCTGCCTCCCCAGGCCCAAAGCTGGCTGATCGATCAAACCCAGATCTGGATTGAAACACCCCAAGGCCCGTTTGTTTCCGCTAATTTTGGGGCCACTTGGCAACGGCAAGCACAGGGCTTGGAGACTCCCGTACCCAAGGCTGGTAATGCTCTCTCGGTCTTTGCCTGGCTCGACACACACTCTGATAGGCACCTCCGTCATCACTTGAGACCGCACACGTGATTTTGTTCAAAGCCCAATAAATTTGTAATAAGGTGCTTATTTGCAGCTTTTATCCGGGTTATGAACCTGCCCCAAACATCCTCTTCCGTTAAGCAAGGGATTATGTCACGATACACATCAGCAGTGGTTAAGGCCTGCTTTCCCAATTCTTCACTCAAGGACATGTAGCCATGCATCCATTCATTTATCCCAACGCCCGCATCCAAGACTTGGTCGAAGATTTTCACGGCACGCCCGTAGCCGACCCCTACCGCTGGCTGGAAGATCCGGCCAGCCCAGAAAGCCGGGCCTGGACGGATGCCCAAAATACCCTCACCCAGAAATACCTCGATCACCCCAGCCGGAGCGCATTCCATGGGCGCATGATGGAACTCTGGAACTATGCCCGCTACACCTTGCCACAAAAAGCCGGGAACCGCTATTTCTTCTGGAAAAACGACGGTCTGCAAAACCAACCGGTGCTGTATATGCAAGACAGCCTAGAGGCTGAACCGGTGATGGTGATTGACCCCAATACCTTCAGCCGCGAGGGCACGGTGGCAGTCATGAGCCTCGAATTCAGCAAAGACGGACGGTATATGGCCTACAGCACCGCCACCAAAGGCAGCGACTGGCAAGAAATTCACATCCGCGACCTCGAAACTGGGCAAAAGTTCTTCGAGGTCTTGCAACACGTCAAATTCTCCGGCATTGCCTGGAGCCCGGACAACAAGGGTTTTTATTACAACCGTTATCCCGACTCCGACACGGTCGCACCGGGCGAAGAAACCTATTACAACCACGTATGTTGGCACGAAGTGGGTACCGATCAGTCCGACGACCTGCTCGTCTATGAACATCCCGAACAAAAGGACTGGAGCCTGTACCCGCAACTGACGGAAGATGGCCAGTATCTGTTTATTTCCCTGCACAGCGGCACCGACCGCCGCAATGGTCTGATTTGGCGGCGGGAAGCAGATCGCAACGCCGCCTTCCAACCTTTGCGCCCTTTGGGTGAAGCGGCCTGGCGTTTGATTGCCAATCAGGGTACACACTGTTATTTCCAAACGGATGCGGATGCTCCCACTGGCAAGGTGGTGATCATTGATCTGGAAGCGCCTGCACAGGATAAAACCCTCATCCGCGCCGGAGACGAAGCCATTGCCTTTGCACTGCGTGCAGCGGATACGCTGGTTGTGGGTTATTTGCACCATGCCCACCACATTCTCAAACGCTTTGATTTGCAGGGCCAGTATCTCGGCGAGATTTCTTTGCCCGCCATGGGGGCCGTGAATGATCTGTTCGGCAAGCCCCATCTCGATGAGCTATTTATTGGCTTTTCGTCGTTTTTATTCCCGGCCCGTAGCTACCGCTACGATCTGGCGACCGGGGCCATGACCCTACTGCGTGCACCGGAGATTGCCTTTGACACGGAAGCCTACGAAACCACCCAGGTGTTTGTCACTTCCAAAGATGGCACCGAGGTGCCAATGTTTTTGACGATGCGCAAAGGGCTGCAACCGGATGGCAATAACCCCGTCATGATGTATGGCTACGGCGGTTTTCGCAATGCCCTGACCCCCCATTTTTCCGTCAGCTTATTGCCCTGGCTCGAACAGGGCGGCATTTATGCCCATGTCAATCTGCGCGGCGGCTCGGAATATGGCACCGAATGGTACCAAGCCGGAACCTTAGAACGCAAACAAAACGTCTTTGACGACTTTATTGCCGCCGGAGAATGGCTCGTTGCCCAGCAGTGGACACAACCGCGCTATCTCGCCATTCGCGGCGGCAGCAACGGTGGATTATTAGTGGCCGCCTGTATGGTGCAGCGCCCGGATCTGTTTGGGGCCGTACTCTGCCAGGTACCCGTCATTGATATGTTGCGCTACCACCGTTTTACCATTGGGCGCTACTGGATTTCCGATTATGGCAATGCGGAAAACCCGGATCAGTTTCCGTATATGTACGCCTATTCACCGCTGCACAATGTTAAAGCAGGGGCCGCTTATCCCCCAGTTTTGATCACCACAGCCGATCATGACGATCGTGTTGTACCGGCCCATGCCAAGAAGTTTGCCGCGACCCTCCAAGCAGCCAACCCTCAAAACCTCACCCTCCTGCGGGTAGAAACTGCTGCCGGACACGGTGCGGGCAAACCCCTGGCCAAGGTGACTGAAGAATATGCCGATCTGTACGCCTTTTTATTTCATGTCATGGAACGGGCATATCAGGCCTAGGCTCAGCATGGGCTTCATGCCAATAGGCACATAGACGCTGAAACTCAAAGCTCAGGGCCATAAATGGGGCATCCATTTGTGGCTCTTGCGCTTTCACCTGATATTCAAGGGCTTCAGCCGCGGCGCGCACAGCTTCCGCAGCCACATTGGCGGCAGCCCCTTTAATACTGTGGGCCTGTTGGGCAATTTCGCTGTAATTCTGCGTCTTTAAATGCTCGGCCATATGAGCGAGGCGAGCTTCCGTATCACTGAGAAACAGGGTCATAATGTGCGTTAATAAATCCTGATCACCGCTTAAGCGCTGTAGCAGCGTATCTTGGTCAAAGAGGGGCCCAGCGATTTGCGCCAGCGGCATCGCTTGGGAAACCGATTGATCCCGATTGACCCACTCGGCCAATACCTGTGCTAATGCCTCTTTGGCAATCGGTTTGGGCAAATAGCCGTTC
>DLGM01000117.1:10164-10493 GCA_002482705.1 Cyanobacteria bacterium UBA7694 | reverse complement strand
AGCCATTCGAGCAGGGTCATGTCCTTTTGCATTTCTTCGCGGTAGTCTTGGGGGAAATAACCGAGATGGGCTTCGTGCCCCAGGGTGACAGCCCCCTGATCCGGGGCCAGATGCCCGGTAATGATTTTTAACAGCGTCGATTTCCCGATCCCGTTGGGACCAATCAGCGCCACTTTGTCACCGCGATTGATTTCAAAGCTGACATTGTTGAGCACCTGTTTGTCTTCAAAGCGTTTGCTCACTTCATCGACTTTCAGAGTGACGCGCCCGGACTGGGCATTGGGTTCAAAGCGGAAGTGGGGATAGCGGCGCGAGGTTTCGGCAATCTC
>DLGM01000117.1:707-10049 GCA_002482705.1 Cyanobacteria bacterium UBA7694 | reverse complement strand
AAAGCGGTTAATAAAGGTTTCCAGCTCTTCACGGCGCTTCTCTTGGTTGGCCTGTTCGCGCTCTTTTTGGTCTACTTCCAGGGCTTTGGCGGCCAAGAAGTCGTTGTAGTTGCCCTTATAAGCGCGTACGGTGCCATAATCTACGTCGAGAATATCGGTCGCCGTCGCATTTAAGAAGTCGCGGTCGTGGGAAACCACCACCAGCAACCCCGGGAAATCACGCAGACTTTGCTCCAACCAGCGGATCGAAAAAATATCCAAGTGGTTGGTCGGCTCGNNCCAGCCAGCTGGAGTAGTTGCCCTTGTAGGGAATGCCATGGCCGCGGTCGAGTTCGAGGATCCACTCGGCGGCGTTGTCCAGGAAGTAGCGATCGTGGGTGACGGCGACCACGGTGCCGGGGAAGCGCTGCAGGAACTGCTCCAGCCACTCGACCGACTCGGCGTCCAAGTGGTTGGTCGGCTCGTCGAGCAGCAGCGCATCCGGGCGGCTGAACAAGAGCTGGGCGAGCAGGACGCGGAGCTTATACCCCCCAGACAGGGTGCTGAGATTATTGGCATGCAGCTCGGTGGGAATGCCCAAACCGTCCAGCAGTTTGGCGGCGTCCGCTTCGGCGGTGTAGCCATCCTCCCGTTGAATCACTTCTTCCGCATCGGAAAAGGCGCTGGTTTCTTCCAGGGTCAGGTCGTCTTTGCGAATCAGCTGATCTTGCACCTGAAAGGCTTCCCACAGCTCGGGGCGGCCCATAATCACGGTATTGAGAATCGTTTCGTGCTCATAACGAAAGTGATCCTGCTTGAGAATGCCGAGCTTGACGCGACCGGGCCAGTTGACCTGTCCAGAAAACTGGGTGATCTCACCCATCAGCGCCTTTAACAGCGTTGATTTACCGGAGCCATTGGCTCCTACCAAGCCATAACGATGGCCGGGATACAGGATCATACTGACGTCGCGGAAAAGGGCGCGATCGCCAAATTCAATCGTAAGTTGGTTGACTTCAAGCATATTTTAAATATCCACTGGATTAATCGACCCGATACGGGGAAAGTGTAGCCGATGGGGAAGGCTAGAATGGGGCGTTCTGTCTTTATAGCATACCCGCCCAAAGGGAGTAAGCACATTGACCTACGCGGAACTTTACTGCCCCCGTCCCCGTCTGTCAAAATGGTCACTATACACTTTTACATCATTGCCACCCCACAAGGAGACTGCTATGAAAAATATCCGCTTGATTACTTCCGCTGCCATCTTAGGGTTATTTCTGGGTTTAGGCGTCTCCTGCGGAGACATTCCCGATTTGCCCAGCGGACCGCAACCGAGCGCCATTCCCTCGGAGTCGCCTGGCGATCGCCTCAGCCCCTGTGAAGAAGTCTTACAATGTGCCGTGGACAATACCAACGACAACGCCGTGCGCCGGGATGCTCAAGCCACCCTCAACGAACTCGCCTTGAGCCGCGAACCCCAGTTCACACAAATCTGTGAACGGGAAGCCGCCGCCATTTTACTGCGTGCACCTGAGTGCCGTAAAAATTAATTGCGACTCAGATCACGGAAGTGAACCGTTGCCCTCGCTAGAATGAGAAAGTAAGCAGGATTAATCGGTTTATTTCCGTTTCTTGTAAAAATACACAACTCACTGATCACAGCATCCATAGCGTATGTCTTTACTCTGGTTGTGTGTCTCTGGGCACAGCCTATTTTTTCACTCTGATTCCAGACATCACTTTTACACCGTACTATTCTTGTTCTCGCTGATTTTTGAATTCTCCTGTACCCCTTCCGGGGTATTTTTGTTTTTTGGCCAAACGCTGTTATAAGGAGCAAACCGATGTGGAAAACGTTGCTAGCCGTCGCCCTCGGCGGGGCCTGTGGTTCGGTTGCCCGGTGGGCGATTACGCGCGGGCTTTTACAACTGTGGGGGCCGGCCTTTCCCTGGGGCACATGGGCAGTCAATGTCATGGGGGGAGTCCTGATCGGGGGATTGAGCATCCACCTCACTCAAGGACGCCTGAGCCCCACTGCCCAGGCTCTCCTGATGACAGGATTTTTAGGCGGGCTCACCACCTTTTCCAGCTTTAGCCTTGAAACCATGGCCCTCATCCAGCAGCAACGCCTGCCCATCGCTTTGCTCAATGTGGTTCTCAATCTCGCAGGCGCGTTCATGGGCGTGGGGCTTGGACAAATGTTCACCCAACGCCTCTACAGCTAGGCAATATCACCGCTAACAACATTGAAAAAAAACATTAATAATGTTACCTTAGCAGGTAAACTCCGCCAATAAAGAGGCCATCTGCTTTGGATATTGAAAGTTACTTGCAGGAATACCTGCTCAAACATTATCGTGTCAATTTAGCCGTTGATCCAGCCGCTTGTGAACGCCTTCAGAGCGCCGCTGAAGAAGCTGAAAAAGAACTGGCTAACACCGGACGCGCCCATGTGGTGCTCCATAACCTCCTGCGCCGGGGTGACGAGATGGTCAGCCTCGATTTAGAAGTGACCCGCGAAGACCTGCAAAAAATGGAAAAAGCCCTGCAACAGGAAGCCCAGACCATGAGCGCAAAGGCTGCCGAAGAAGCCAAAGCGCCCCTCAAATCCGAGCACCCGGTCATGATGATCTTGGGCGATACCTCCAGTTCGCTGTTACCCCGCTTAGGCGCCTTGAGTGCAGCCATTTTTGTTGTGGGAGGCGGTGTAGGCGGATTTTTATTGCGGCAAAGCATCGCAGCCTTAGCAGGTTGGCTGGTGGTTTGCCTTGGGCTGAGCATCGCCGTTTATTTAAAACAGCTCTCTCCCGCCCGACGGCTTTGGATTCACGAAGATCTGCTCATTTTGCGCAGTTTGATCAGCAAACAGCAGCAGGGCATTGCATTAAACAAACTCATGGCCCTCAAAGTCGAAGAAACCAAAGGACGCCGTCAACTCAAATTTCACCTCAAAAATGGGGATACGATTGAGCTAGCGCGGCAGTTGCCCTTGAGTCAAGATTACAATTTCCCAGCCCCAGACCTGGAAAAACTGGAAAACTGGTTGCGCAAACAGCGGGTTCAAGTGCAGCGCTGAGCAGAGATAGCCATGATATATTGTTATTATGAGCATCTTTCCCCCGTATACTGCCCTGCAAACCGCCGTACAGAACCTAAGTAAAACATTGGATCAGCGCCTGGAGGCCCACTTGCTCTGTCAAGCCGGGTGCTCCGGCTGCTGCCAACAGCACCTGACCCTCAACCCGATTGAAACCGCCGCTATCACCGAAGCGATAGCGGCTCTGCCGTTGGCCCAACAGCAGCACGTTTTGGCTCAAGCCCAAGCAGCCGACGCCGACCCCAACAGCCATCAGGGCTGCCCCCTCTTGGACGCAGATCAGTGCAGCATTTATGATGCTCGCCCCATTATTTGCCGCACCCATGGTTACCCAATCGTCTTTCAAGAAGAAGACGCCCCGGAAGGTGAAGTCAGCCTGGATGTGTGCCCCCTCAACTTTCAAACGCCCGGCGCTCTCGAAGCTCTGGCCATTGAGGACACCCTCGATATTGATCGCCTCAATTTGCGTTTAGCAGCCATCAACTTTGTCTACTGCCGCGATACCCTCGCCGACGAAACCCTCGCCTCTCAACGTTACAGCCTGATTGAGACCGTTATCCATACTCTCGCGAGGCCCACCGATGGAAAAACAGACTGAACCCCGTCGCCTGTCTGAGCCCGAACCCCTGCAAGCGCCCTATTTTGAACATCTTGACCAGCTTGCCACGACCCTGAGTCAGAAATCCCAACAGCAGTTGGTTTTTTCTTTCCGCGAGTACAACGAATTTGCCTGTACCCAATGTGGTTTGTGTTGCACCCTGCCCTGGGCCATCAATGTATCAAAAGCATATTATGAGCAGTGGAATGCGCACTGGAACCAACACCCAGACGAGAAATATCACAATCCCTTTATTGTGCTGCCCAATGCCAAGGATCACGACTTTGCAGCCATTCGCCGCCAACCCAATTCCCACAACTGTATTTTCCTGACCGAAGACATGCGCTGTACCATCCATGCAGAATTGGGAGAAGAGGCCTTGGCCAAAGTCTGTCGCCGTTATCCGCGCACTCAAAAATTGCTCCCGGCCCCCTATGCGGTACGCTATATGCTGCCCAGTTGTGAAGCCGTGCCACCGATGTACATCGCTGAAAACGAGGTGTTTGTCCACTGGGAAGAAGACCTCAACCTCCCGGCCGGAGGATTCCACGCCAATACCCCTCCAGGGGAATTGGTCAGCCCCTTGATGCACCGCTGGATCGGGATCGTGCTCGATGTATTGGCCGATCCCCACCACTCCCCGTTGCAGAGCTTTGCCCGCCTCTCCTTTGCCCTGAACTATCTTCAGGACTTGCCGTTGCCACGCATTGATGCACAGGCCCTGCGGCGCATTTACCGCGAACTCCTCAACCATTTGCAGCAACCTGCTGATATCCCCCTGATTCCGCGTTCACAACATCGCCAAAGCATCGAATGGTTTTTGGGGCTGGTGGGACACCGCATTGCCCCCATTCGCGCCTATTATCAAGGGCTCCTGAGCGGCGAGCTCCCTTGGCCTGAACTCGCCCCCGATGAACAGGTTCTGCTCAATCGTTTTATGGCCAGCTATTTGCGCCGCCGCCTGATTACCATGAGTTATATTGATGTGTTCTTTGGCCGCATTAATCTGTACCAACAATTCTTTGCTATGGCCTTATTTGCCCAAGCGCTACAACTCTTTGCCATTCAGGCCCGCGCCGCCAGCGGTGGCCCCTTACAACCCGAGCATCTCTATCAAGCGACCAACCAAGTTGAAAGTCGGATGGGGCAGCGCCGCCAGTGGCTTAAGGAACAAAACATTTCCGGCCTGTCTCCTCAGGAGTGTATTGATTATGCCATTACATCCCTGTCACTTGATTTTGGCACGACCCAATGGATCGTGGATGATTAAACAGCTCCTGGCAGCAGCCCTGATGGCAGGCCTCCTGCCCCCGGCTCAAGCCGCAGATCAACGCCTCAATCCACAGGCTATTCAGCGTCTTCAACAACACAAGTCGGACAAAAACAGCTACCGTTTTGTGGTTACCGGCGACAACCGCGACGGGGACAGCATTTTCCTTCGCATTCTGCGTGAAGCCGCCCAACACCAACCGCGCTTTATGCTGCATACCGGTGATTTTGTCAGCACAGGCACCTATTCCCAATACCAGCGCTTTATCGGTTATTTACGCCCCAACCCTTATCCCGTCCTGCCCGTTGTGGGCAACCATGAGGTCTATCAGGGCGGGCGCAAATGGTACAACCAATTCTTTGGCCCCAGCTATTTCGCCTTTACTTATGGCCCTGATCATTACATTTTTGTCGACAATGCCGACGCCAAAGTGAGCCCAGGCCAGCTCCAGTGGCTTGAACAACAACTGCAGCAAAAACACCGCTATACCTTTGTGGTCATGCATATGCCCCCCCGCAATATCATTTGGTTCCACGCCTTTGGGGACGGGGCGCGCCCATTGATGAACCTGGTCGAAAAATACCGCGCCAACTATGTATTGATGGGGCATATCCATATCTACGACAAAATGGTCAGCAACGGGGTCAACTATATCGTCAGTGGTGGGGCCCCCTTATACCGCATGCCCCTCTATATCTCTCCCGAAGGGGGAGCCTTCAGTCATTATCTGCTCATGCATGTCTCCCCCGAGGGCATCCGTGAAGAAGTTGTTCCCCTCCGGTAAGCCAACAAGCACGGTATAATGGGGCCACATGACCTGAAGCAAAGGACACCCTGATGCATCTTGATGATCTACTTGCTGTTTATGCCCAGCAGGATATTCTCCTCGGGCCCCTGCAATTGCTGTATGAAACCCCGACGGGCCCGGCTTATACCTTGACCACTACCGGCTTAGAAGCCATCTCCCTGTGGCGGCAACTGCGCGCAGCGGCCGAGGCCACCGGCTACTGGCCCATATTGCTCGGTCAGCATAACTGGCCCATCACCCAGGAGCACCCGATTCCAGATGTCACAGCCCTGCTCCAACAAGCAGAGAGTTTACAAGGCGCGACCTATTTCCGAGCCCGCGAAGAAGAGCTTGAAGACGTCAATGAAGACGAACCGATTGAAGATGAGTGGCTCGAAATGATTGGCGGCGAAATCCAGCCCAATACCACCTTTGTCACCCCTTTTGACCTACTGGAGAATGTGCCTTATGCCACGCTGACCCTGGCCCTGATCCCCACCCGCAAGAGCTGGGAAATTCCGGCCTATCTGGGTTTTGGTGACTGGAACGAGTGCCCGCACCCGGCCACGCAGGTGGCCATTCTGCGCTACTGGCACACCCAATACGGCGCTGAACCCGTAGCCATTACCGGAGACGTCATGGAGCTTCAGGTCGAACACCCCCCCCAAGATGAAGCCGAAGCCCTGGTCCTGGCCCGTGAACACTATCTCTTTTGCCCAGATATTGTTGATCAGGGCGTACAAAGCATTACCAACCTAGCCCAAACTGTGGTCAAAGCCCCGGTTTGGTACTTTTGGTGGGACTAAACAAGGAGTTACCCATGGAAGCAACCCTCCACAACGATCACTACCAACTATTTCCTGAAATTGAAGCCTATGCCAGCGGCCATTTACAGGTCAGCGACCTGCACAGCCTTTACTACGAAGAGAGCGGCAACCCCCAGGGCAAACCCGTGGTCTTTTTACACGGTGGCCCCGGTGGCGGCGTAAACCCCAAATACCGGCGTTTTTTCGACCCAGAATTTTACCGGATTATCCTGTTTGATCAGCGCGGTGCAGGCAAAAGCTTGCCCCACGCCGAGTTACAGGACAACACCACCTGGGATCTGGTCGCTGATATCGAACGCCTGCGCACCCACTTAGGTCTTGAACAGTGGCTGGTCTTTGGCGGCAGTTGGGGCAGCACCCTGGCTTTAAGTTATGCCATCACCCACCCAGATCGGGTCAAAGGCCTCGTCCTGCGCGGCATCTTCCTGTGCCGCCCGAGCGAAATTGAGTGGCTCTACCAACAGGGGGCCCATCGCCTCTACCCAGATGCCTGGGAAAACTACCTGGCCCCCATCCCGGCAGATGAACAGGGTGATCTGGTCAAAGCCTATTACCAGCGTCTGACCTCCCCGGATGCCGCCCTCCGCGTCGAAGCCGCCAAAGCCTGGAGCGTGTGGGAAGCCGCCACTTCGAAGCTCATTCCCGACCCTCAGCTGATGGAAGACTTTGAAGAGGACGAGTTTGCCTTGGCCTTTGCCCGGATTGAGTGCCACTATTTCAGCCACAACTCGTTCTTTGCCACCGACAGCTACCTGCTCGAAAACGTCGATACCATTCGCCATATCCCCTGCCGTATGGTGCACGGACGTTATGATGTCGTCTGTCCGGTAATCTCGGCCTGGGATCTCAAAAAGGCGTACCCGGAAGCCCACCTGACCATTGTGCCCGACGCCGGGCACTCGGCCATGGAACCCGGTATTCTCCACGAGCTGATCCACAGCACCCAGATGTTCCGCAGCCTGTGGGATTAAGCCATAGGGGCCGTAGGGGCAGAAGATTTTCTGCCCCTTACATCGCCTACGGCCCTTACATCATCCCCAAGAATCCTCTATGCTGGGGGAAATATCGCTGGAGGAATCCGATGTACGAACTCAAAACCCAGCCCCACGAAGCTGACGTAGACGCCTTTTTAGCCCAAATTGCCGATTCGCAACAACGGGCAGACGCCCAGACTCTGCGTCAGCTCATGGAAACCATCAGCGGCGAACCCGCCGTTATGTGGGGGGCAACCATGATTGGCTTTGGCAGCTACAGGTATCACAATACCAGTGGCCAAGGGCGTTATTTTGCTGTCGGCTTTTCGCCGCGCAAAACCAATCTGACGGTGTATATTATGCTCGGCTTTGAAAATTATGGCGATTTAATGGCCCAGTTGGGCAAACATAAAACGGGGAAGTCCTGTTTATATATCCGCCGCCTCAGCGATATCGATCTTGGCATTTTACAAACCCTGATCGAAAAATCGCTCATCCAACTCAAAGCCACCTACCCGGACTGAGCCTACGGGGCAGAAGATTTTCTGCCCCTAAGGGCTCCCCAATAGGCAAATGGCGCTGAACAGGGCATAATGGGTGGAATTATGTGAGGTAATCCCATGCAGCTGTCAGAAAATGATTTACAGCGCCTGCGCCGTTGGCGCAACTCGACCTTCATGGTCATGCTTTTTGGTTATATCGGTTATTACCTAATCCGCCAAAACCTATCCGCCGCCTTCCCATTGATGGAGGAAACTTTTGGTTATACCAACAGCCAGTTGGGCATGATTGCCGCTCTGTCGGAAATAGCCTATGCCATTGGCAAATTTATCAATGGCCCCCTTGGGGATAAAATTGGCGGCAAAAAGATATTTTTGCTGGGCATGGCCGGGGCCATCGCCTGCAACTTCCTGTTCGCCCTGGGCACCAACCTGCCCTACTTTATTGCCATCTGGTGCCTATGCCGCTACTTCTTATCAATGGGCTGGGGCGGCATTGCCAAAACCATCGGGGCTTGGTATGAACCTGAGAAAAATGGCACGGTCATGGGCTGGATCAGCCTCAACTTTCAATTTGGGGGGGTGGTTGCGACCTTGCTGGCCGGATATTTGGTCTCACTGGGGTTGGGCTGGAGTTCGCTGTTTACCATTCCCGCCTTTATTGTGTGTGGGGTCTTTGTCTGGTCGTGGCTGGCGTCGAAAGAAAAACCGACGGATGTGGTGCCCGGCACCACCTTTGGCAGCGGCGGTGAGGACAGCAAAAAGTCGCTGGCCAACTTCGAAGAAAAAGGCGACCTCAAGGTCACGGAAATCATTTTCACCCTGTTAAAAATGCCTGTGTTTCGCCATTTACTGGCCTATTCTTTTATCACCACCTTCCTGCGCTCGATCTTTTTCTTCTGGACACCCAAATTCTTGGTCGACATTGGCATGGGTTCGACCAATGCTATTCTCAAGTCGGCCCTGTTCCCCTTCTTGGGCTGTCTGGGCACCGTCTTGCTGGGCTGGTATACCGACAAATACGCCCCCAATGGTGACCGCGCCAAAGCCATGTGGATCATGCTAATGGGCCTGTTCTTAAGCTTGGCAGGCATTGCCTTTTATGCCGGTAGCGGAGCCAGCGGCCACAATCTGGTCGTGGTACTCGTAGGCTTAAGCGGCTTTTTCCTGCTGGGCCCCTACTCAATGTCAAGCGGCTGTCTCACCCTGGATATTGCCGGTTCCAAAGGAGCGGGCTCGTGTACCGGCCTGATCGACGGCGTCGGTTATATCGGCGGGGCCTTGGCCACCTGGGGTGCAGGCAGCTT
>DLGM01000117.1:0-697 GCA_002482705.1 Cyanobacteria bacterium UBA7694 | reverse complement strand
CCATTTGGGCTGGCCCCAAGTGTTTGCTCTACTGGCCGGATTTTCACTGTTGGCGATTTGGTCAGCCTTTATGATGAGCGTCCACTTCCGGCGTATGAACGCCGCCAAAGTGTCGTAAAACAGAGTGTAACTAAAGCCCCAGGTATTGCCTGGGGCTTTTATTTTAGTGGCCTTGAAGATGTTCCCGAATACGCACAAATACTTCATTGCGATATACCGGCAGCTCCCAGAATAGATCATGGGCCGCCTCGTCAACCATGCGCACCTCAAGGGCCGGGAACTTACGCCGCAAAAACGCAATATTGGTGGACCACTCCACCACCGAATCGCCACTGCCCTGCAGCAGCAGAATCGGCATCTTGGAGGGGGGGTAGGCCTCGATGACCCTGTCATTCCAATCAATCAGGGCTTCAACCCAGCGCAGGGGGGTGGTAAAGGTCTGTAAAGGATCCTGTTTGACAAAAGCCATAAAACTTTCATCGTGGGTGGTGCTGCGAATCACGCGCGGCAGCTCTTTGATCAGCGGATAACCCAGGCCAAAACCCACCCGCGACAGCTCCCATAGGTAAGCACGCACCAACGGGGCCGCCAAAACCGCGTGTTGGTAGGGGTGTTCCGGGTTGCGCAGTAAATACTCCCAGACCGCCGCCCCGCCCGTGCTGTGGCCGATCAGCGCCAGGGGCTGTGGCAGGGCAGG
>DLGM01000053.1 GCA_002482705.1 Cyanobacteria bacterium UBA7694 | reverse complement strand
CCATTGATAGTTTCTCAAGCATTGGTGCCAGCCCTGAAGAATTGCTCAGTTACGCCCTTGATGAGGTCGGTTTGCTGGGCCAAATGACCATGATCAACGGCAAATCGGCCCGTGAAATGGCGGAGAGTTTTTACCAAAAACGCCAGCGGGTACGTCAGAACAGCCGTTTGGGCAATTTGTTAATCAGCGAACACATTATCAGCAAAGAGCAGCTGATCGCTGCGCTGAGTTATCATGTGACCCACGAGGTGCCCCTCGGGCAAGCTTTGGTGCAATTAAATTCTTGTACTCAAGAACAAATTGAGTCGGCTTTAGCCCGCCAGGAGCACTTGCGCCGCCGCCTCAGTTAATCGCACCCCCCCAAAAAAAGGGGCCTGTTTAACTTTACGGGCCCCTTTTTTAGTGCTCAATTGCCTGGGTCTGAACGGTGTGCTCTGATTTGCTTGGCACCTGCGCCATAGCCCGTTCACTCAGGGCCGTAATGGTCAAACTCGGATTGACGCCCAAATTGGCGGGAATCATGGACCCATCACATACATATAAATTGGCATAACCAAAGACCTGATGGTGTAAATTGATCACCCCTTCGGATGGATGCAGTGCAATGCTGGCACCGCCTAAAATATGAGCCGTGGTTGGCACATCGAGCAGTACTTCATTGATGGCACTGCCCGGTACTGCATTCATGGCTTGGGCCATGCGCCGAGCAAATTCATTGGCCAAGGGAATATAAGAGGGGGCCTTGTTATTGCGGGTAGATTCAGAGGTCAGTCCCGGTTTCCACCCACTCCACAGGTGGCGTTTACGCACCACGTTAATGCTGTTATCGAGGGTTTGCATAAAGAGCAGGATGGTACTTTTGTGGGCAAAACCAAAAGGTAACAGGGTGGCGAAAAAATCGCCTGGGCGGCGTAAAATATTGCCGAGATAACGCAAAGGACGGGGGATTTTTCCGCCCCCATCGGTGAGCACTGTTGCCAGTAGACCCATAAAATCGGAACCCCGCGGATAACGGACAGGTTCAATATGGCTATGGGCATCGGGATAGACACTGGAGGTAATTGCAATGCCTTGAGAATAATCGGTGGCCGCTGTCCGGGCCGTGACCCCCAAAATGGCTTCGCTGTTGGTGCGTACGGTGCACCCCAACTGGGTTGAAAGGTGGGGTAAACGGCCTAGGTCGCGGAGTTTCAGCAATAAGCCAAGGGTGCCTAAAACCCCGGCAGAAAACACCACACCTTGGGCCGTAAAGCTCCGTTTGGGCCATCCCAATAGGTGCGTTGAACAGCGTGTTGTCAGGGTATAACCTGCACTGCCATCCGCTGAATGGGAGACCAGATCGACTACTTGTGTTTCCGGGAAGATCTGTGCTCCCAAGCGCTCAGCCAAATATAAATAATTTTTGACCAAGGTGTTTTTTGCTCCAATGCGACAGCCCACCATACAGCCACCGCAGTGGGTACATCCAGTGCGAGCGGGGCCTTCGCCGCCAAAATAGGGATCCGGTACCGTTTGCCCTTCAGGGCCAAAAAAGACCCCTACGGGTGTGGGGCGGAAGGTGTCTCCGGCTCCAAACGATTCGGCGGTGCTCTTTAAGAAGTGATCCGCGGGCCACAGTTTGGGGTTTTCAGTTACACCTAACATCTTTTGGGCCCGTTCGTAATAGGGCATCAGCCCTGTTTTGCCTCCGAGCGCTTGTAGCACCGGATGTTCAAAAAAGGCATCTGGGGGCACATACAGCGTATTGGCATACACCAAGCTGCCGCCCCCGACTCCAGCGCCACTCAGAATCAGGACATCTTTGAGCAGGGTTAAACGCTGAATCCCATAACAAAAAAGCTGGGGTAACCATAAAAACTTGTGGATCTGCCAGTTACTGCGGGCAAAATCGCGATCGGCCCAACGTTTTCCCGCTTCCAGGACAGCAACCCGATATCCTTTTTGGCTCAGGCGCAGCGCGGAAACGCTGCCTCCAAAGCCTGAGCCAATGACAATATAGTCAAAATCAAACGATTCGGGGGCTGACATCACGAACCTCTTTGCCTAAAAACATTTGCGGCACATATTGTAGCATTTGCCTGAAGAAATACTCCAGACGCTGTCTGTTGAACCCGGCAAAAAGTTTACAGACAGTTAATTTTTTACATTCCCCGGTAGCAAGCCCCCTGTTTTATGAAGTATTATAAAGATTGATTGCCACTCACCGCTCACAGGAGCTTCTGTGTTATGAAAAAGACGCCCTTGCTAGTGGGATTGCTGCTGATATCCTGCCAAACCAATCTGCCTCACGTGCAATCTCCTGCCCCGACCCGTCCCAGTGCTGCTTTATCTACCCAATCTGCTTTGCCTTCATCCCCTTCCAAACACCGGGTGGTTACCCCCGAGGGATTGGAGTCGGTGGCCGGGCGCGTGCGCTCCCAGGGTACGGGTGATGCCGTCGCACTCAATGTGGTGGTGAAACGCCCCCCCGCGTTTCGGGCTCAGGCTTTTGATCTCACCCGCATTAAATTTTTAAAAGGCCTGGTCCGGGCCATTGACTTAGCCAACCCGCTCGAAAACCAAGAAGGCTTTGTAAACGTTGACGTCAATCAAAAGTCATTGCGCATTGAGGGTGTCCCCAAAGGGCAAAACCGGATTGTCACGGTGCAAGCTTATGAGGGCACCGCAGGCAACGAAACCCTGATTCCTGACATTGTCCTCAAGGCGATCTATAGCTCATCCACAGATCCCAATATGCACGAGGTCGATGTCCGTTTTTCTCTGCAATCGACGCTTGCGGCCAATGTGCTCGAAACCCTGATTGATCAACCCTTAGCAGACGGTGAAACCCAGGAAGATCGCGAAGAACTGATTAACTCCATTGACCCTGGCGAGCTACAAACCCTGATCAATCAGATCACGGAAGGGCCACAAACTCCCAATGTGAACCCTTTTACCGGCACACCGGTCTCACCCGGTGCGATTGATCCCCAAGCGATCGTGGATGCGATTGTGGCACAGGCCGAGAGTACCCCGGCCACCCCCATTCCGTCCCTGCCGCCTGATGACAGTGCCCTGAGCCAGTGGACCTACCCGGAAAACCCTGTGCAGGTCACGGCTCAGAGCCCGGCTGAAACCCCTTATAGTACGCACACGATTGTGGTGCAAATTACCGACCCTTATTCCCCCCCGCAAACGGTTGAACCAGGTTCAGGGGTTAACCTCGACTTTGAAAATATCCCTCCTGGCACCTGGGAAATTATTTCCACGGTGCAAGATGAAAACGGTCAGCCTGTGGCTCAGGAAAAGCTGAAAGTCACGATCCCGGACAATGGCGACCCCCCCACCTTCACGGATATGAATGACAACCCAGTGCCTGGGCCCACCTTTACCTTTAACCCGATTTTGACCGCCGTGACCAATGAAGAGGGCAACTCTCAGCCTATTTATAATCCCGGTACAACGGTGATTATTCAGGGGGATGGTTTTGACACCACCAATCCGGGCACGACCAATACCATTACCATCAATGGTGTGGAAGTTGAACTCGATCCTGATTTCCCCGTATCTAGTACCAGTCTGCCCGTGATTTTGCCCCCCGACTTAGAAGGGGAAGATTTGGTGGTGGTGGTGACCACCAATGGCAAGCCCAGCTCTTCGATTACCATTGATGTGCTGCCACCTCCGGATATTACCCTCTCAACACCGGTTAATGCCGGAGAGCAGGCAGCGACCCTGGTGCTCACCGGTGAAGACTTCGACCCGGACAGCACCACGGTCACGATTGGCACCTACACTGTGCCACCGGAAAATATGACCATCAATGGCGATGGCACTTCGATCACGATTACCAATCCGCCCATTATCCACCAAACCACACCGATTACAGTCACCACCCCTGCGGGTACGGACACCTACAATTGGGTGCCCAATGTGCTGTATGGCTCGGTGATCAATTATTTTGGCCAGACCCAGTACTGGAATTCGACCACCAGCGGTCGAATCGATTTGACGCCCTCTCAATTGCCCATTGCAACCCGTATTTTGAATCCTTCCCCTGCTCCTTTCGATACCTACTACGACCCCCACGGCCTCAATATCGATGGCTGTAAAAACATGTATATTGCTGACAACTATGCTTCACGGATTTATAAACACAATCCCGATGGAACCATTGCCTGGGTCTTGGGGCCCTCTAACGGGGGTACTGGACTGACCAATGGTACCTACAGCACTGGCAGTGAAA
>DLGM01000155.1:1520-3228 GCA_002482705.1 Cyanobacteria bacterium UBA7694 | reverse complement strand
GTTGGCGTATACAAGCGCATACTCGCGGCTGCGTCGCCGCCCGCGTTGACCCGGGTACGAATTGTATTGCCATGGAGAACCACACATTCACCGGCCTCAATAAAAGAGTGACTGACAGAGCCCTGAATTTCCACATGCTGATCCGCCCAGACCTGGGCTTGTTCTTCCACATTGGCAGCAATGTCGACGCTGCCTTTGACATCGATAATGCCGCCTCCGCGCTGCCCATGGACATCGTCATAATAGCGGGCTTTTGGGTGAATCCAGACATCCCGTCCATTAAAGGAGGGCACCCCTTCAATCAGTGATACCGCTTCTTTGCCATCAATATCCACCTTGACGGCCCGCCCCTGAGCCTGAAGGGGTTTGGGATCAGGGATCGGCAAGAGAGGGACAGTCCCATCCACGGTCAGACCAGGCACCAACACATGGCGCGGTTCGCGGTAGACCAAGCGCTCTCCCGCTTTACAGGTACGCATGACGGGGGGAATCAACACAAAGCGCTCACTGCCCAATAACCAATGGGGTTCAGGAGCGGGGGCTGCCCAAGCAAACAGCCAATGCAGGGTTTCAGGAACAACTTCTGGCTCTTGCCCCACGGCAATGGTCTGAGGGGTTCCCGGAGCTGCCAACAGGCGTTCCACAGCATCGGGCAGCAGCCCATACTCAATCTGTGATTCTAGCTCTGCTGTCAGGTGTTCCGAAAGTTCCGGGAATTGCTCCAAGGGGGCTTCCTGAGCCAAGGTTCGGATTTGTAGTTGCGTGACCGGGGGATGATCGGCCAAGTGAAAGGTAACCCCAGGTTCGAGCAAATGGAAAATCGCTTCTGCACGGGTACNNGGGGGTTAAAGAGCAGTTCGAGGTGATATCGGGGAGGGGTGCGGGCGGCATAGGTCAGGCGGATGTTTTGGCGCGCATATACAGGCGTAGGAGATTCGAGCAGTTCATCATGGATAAACACCAGCACCGAATCATCGGGGAGAATCATAGCGGGAACACCCGTTCCCTGTGGATCGGTGACATGGAGCGCTCCGTCGATTATGCTGACGGATCCGTCGATGGAGATCTGCTCGCTCATTATCCCTACCCCTTGGCTGATGACAACAACAGGCTCCCCCAAAGGGGAGCCCGTTGCCAGAGAATTAGTATTTCTTCTGCTGCTTCTTCAGCTTTTTCTTAGCGCGTCTGAGGATTTCTTTACGCTTGCGCTGTTTTTTGGCGCTGGGAGGCTCATAGAAGCGCTTTTCTTTAATCTTGCGGAATACACCGGCACGATTCAATTTCTTTTTCAGAGTTTTTATCGCGGCGTCGACTTTTCCTTCTTCAACTTCCACTTCCATCATGGGGATGTTCACCTCCTCTCAGCGTTGGGGTACGAACATTGTAGGTATTACACGCTCCAATGCACAGGTCATTCTAGCAGAAATGGGCGTTAACGGCAACTTAACCCGACGTTAGAAAGGCTATACTGCTAAACAAATTAGCTTCAAAGGACATTTGGTTATGCAGATCCCCAAGGGCCGTTACCGCCACTACAAAGGCCGATTTTATGAAGTGATTGATGTGGCCCGGCACTCAGAAACAGAAGAGTGGTTTGTGGTCTATCGCCCCATGTATGACACAGGCACTTGGATTCGCCCCCTAGACATGTTTCTCGAAACGGTCACCGTTGATGGCGAACAGGTGCCCCGGTTTCGTTATGCCGGGT
>DLGM01000155.1:0-1467 GCA_002482705.1 Cyanobacteria bacterium UBA7694 | reverse complement strand
AACCCAGGCCTGAGCGGCAGGTAAATCGAGCCAGTGTTGTGCCAAGATCTCACGCCGCGCCCAAGGGGGCAAGGCATCCTGAAATTTGCTGAGCCGCCAGTTGGGCAAGAGGGTTTGGAGCTGTAGCTCAAGCTGTGGATCAACCCAAAATTCTGGGCGCAATAACTTTTTCCACTGCAAAGCGAGGCCTTCCGGAGAGAGTTCATTCGGATCAAACCCCAAATAATAGTTATTGGCTGTCAGGGTCACCCCCAAAAGATGGCTGAGCAGCAAGCGCAGGGTGTTGTTAATGCGGTATCCCGCGTAGGTCCACCAACGCCCCTGCTGGGGGAGTTCTTGGAGGGCCAGCGGTGCCTGCGGCAACCAAGTGGCGTGCAGAGCACGGGTTTCGGCCAATACATCCCGTGCGGCGGCATCCAGGTAAGCATAGGCTTCTGTTCCGGCAACGACCTGGCGCACCTGTTGGCACAGCTCATAACTCAAAATTTTGGGGGCAAATCCGCCCCAGCGGGGGGCCCGTCCGGCGGGTGCGGGAGAAACGGTAAGCTGACATTTGGTTTCGTCAATGGCATCCACAATCCAGCCTCGGCCGCCCAATAAAAAGTCTTGGCCGCGCTCCACGTGTTCGGCAAAAGTGCCCTCGACGGTGCCGAGGGAGTGGCCATGGGCATTTTGTACCTGCCACAGGCGTGGGCTGGTAAAGACGCTGTACAGCTCCATAAAATTCTGGCGGCCAAAAGCCGCCTCGGCGCGTGGCCCCATGCGCATTTGCCCGCGATAGGCTTCGAGATAACCCATGCGCTGTAAATAATCCCATAAACGGTCGGCCTCAGAGCGGGTAATGCCCGCAAAACAGGCGGCTTCTCCCACTGCACGCCACAGGCCATCACCACTGATCTGCCCCCGCTCCAGGCACAGGGCCAGGGTCTGGTGTACCAACACATGCCAGCTGCGCCGGGGCAAATCAAGGGATTCAACCCGGTGCTGCCGGGCCAGTTCCAAAATGGCCGTGGCCTGTAACAGTGCCTCTGGGCTGGTGGTCAAAAAAGTGGTATTGGCGACGGTGCCGGGGCGGCGCCCAGTACGGCCCAGCCGCTGCAAAAACGAAGCCACGGTTGATGGGGCATCGACTTGAAAAACAGCGTCCAGTTCGCCCACATCAATGCCCAATTCTAAGGTTGAAGTACAGACAATACACTGCTCTTGCCCATGGTGCATGGCCGCTTCTGCCGCAGCCCGTTCCGGGGCGGCCACTGACGAATGGTGGACAAACACTGGCAGGTCTTGGGCTTGCAGGGTACGGGCAATTTTTTCGGCCCGGGCGCGGCTATCGGTAAAACACAGACTTTTGCGGCCCTTGGCGCGGTCTGCCACAAGGCTTGCCAACGACAGGTCATCTCCGTGGCGAATGCCCAATTGGCGAGGGATGGTAACCGCTGGAGGCTGAACCAAAACGCCTGTTCGGGG
>DLGM01000156.1 GCA_002482705.1 Cyanobacteria bacterium UBA7694 | reverse complement strand
GCGCAAATATGGGCTCGAAGAAGCCTATGAAGTGATTAGCGCGATTGAAAGTGAAGACCCGGATGCTCTGTGTGAAGAACTCGGGGATCTGCTCTTACAGGTCGTCCTTCAGGCCCAAGTGGCCGAAGACGAAGACAGCTTTACCCTGGATGAGGTCGCCAACGGAATTGCCGATAAGCTGATTTTCCGCCATCCCCATGTTTTTGGAGATGCGGAGGCAGAGACCCCGGAAGCCGTGCGGGAGCAGTGGGAAGTATTAAAAGCCCAGGAAAAAGCCGCCAAAGGCGGGGAAGCCTCGCATTCAGTGTTGGGAGATCTCCCTTTGGCCATGCCCAGTTTAGCCTTGGCTGAAAAAATATCGCGCAAAGTGGCCCATGTGGGCTTTGATTGGCCCGAAGTCAGGGGTGTCTTGGCCAAAATTGATGAAGAATACCAAGAGCTCAAAGAAGCCTGTGCCGAGAATGAACCCAAAGCCATTTTCCACGAGTTGGGAGACGCTCTGTTCACGCTCGTCAATTTGGCGCGCTGGTACAAACTCGACCCGGAAGATGCCCTGCGCCAGACCAATCAACGCTTTACCCGGCGGTTTCAGGCCATGGAAACCCTCCTCGCCGGGCGCTCCCTCAAAGCGATCGATGCCCAAACCTGGGATCAACTCTGGAATCAGGCCAAGGAGCAAGTGGGATGATCGCCTTTGTCCGTGGCCAACTCATCCATCAGGATCGCGACAGCGCCCTGATCGATGTGCAGGGCGTGGGATACCAAGTGCATCTCACGCCCCGACATCTGCGCAAACTCCCCAAAGGGGGCGAAGTGACGCTGGTAACTCACCTTTTACACCGCGAAGATGCCATGGAACTCTTTGGTTTTGAAAGCATCCAGGAAAAAGAACTGTTTTTGCAGCTCAACCGCGTCAGTGGCATTGGCGCCAAAAGTGCTTTGGCCATCATTGCCGAACTCAATGTCGAGGAATTGGTCAAAGCGATTGTCCTCAATCAACCCAAGGTCTTGAGCCGGGCCCCCGGTGTCGGCCTAAAAACTGCCCAACGCATTATCTTAGAGCTCAAAGAGAAGCTCACCAAAATGCATCCGAGCATTTCTTTGCAACATATTTCAACCCCAGCCGCTCCCGACATGATCGCCGAAGTCGAAATGACATTGCTGGCTCTCGGGTACACAGACACGGAAATTCAAAAAGCCATGGAACGTTTCTTGCCTCAAGTAGCGCAGGATGCTTCCGCAGAGGATACCATTCGCTATTTGCTCGAACAGTTGAGCACCAATGGATAAAAAATTAACCTCTTCATAACCTTTATTTATGGATGATCTGCATTTTTGCACGTCAGATTTTCAGCCAATGTTAAGATAAGAAGGGTGTAGATAGATCAGGAGGACCATATGACCATCGGGTTTAATCAATATCAACAGGCTCCCATGCAGCCCACATACGCTCCCCAACCGTATGCGCCTATGCCGCAGCCCTATGGCACCAGCTACACCTTGCCCATTCAACCGGTCTCTCCCCAAGTGCCGATGAAAGTAGACAACTACGAAGGCACCCGCGATAAAAACGTCGGTGACTTTGTCGGCGGTTTTGCTGTCGGTGCCGGTAAGGCCATCTACGACATGGGACATGGTCTGCTTTTCCTGGGCAAAGTGGCCGCCCAAGGCATTCGCCATCCCATTGAAAGCACAAAAAAAATTGGCGGTGTACTTGTACACGCCGTTAGCAACCCCGTTCAAACTGCTGAGTCGGTGATTACCTTACCCTTTAAGGTCGCCAAAGGCATTGTCAAACCTTACTCCCAAGCCCTTGAGCAAGGCCGTTACGGTGAAGCGCTCGGTCGTCTGACCGTAGACGTGGCCGTGATTGCCGCCAGCATGGGTCAAAAGCCCGCTGGCACCCCAACCACCCCCACCCCAGCCGTCACCGAACCCGTGACGAATGTGGTCGATGATGTGGTCGGCGTTGTGGATGACATTGCGCCCGTAGTAAGTACTCCCGTTACTCCCGTCGCCGGGGGCAGCGCAACCAACACCATCACCAACACCTTGGGTGACACCATCCTCGAAAAAGTGGTGAACTTGGAGGGTGCTGTTATCCATCCAGGTGCCAACGTCAACATCAATATTGGCAATATCGAAGTGGGTAAACAGGTCATCAGCGGTACGGTTCAAGCCAGTACCAACGGCGGCGGTGCCCTCGGTAAAATGGTCAACAACGCCGACGAACTGGCCAAAGTAGTCACTCCTGTCACCGCCGTCCCCGTCACGCCAGCCGTCAGCAACGTGGTCACCCCCGTTGTTGAAACAGCAGCCACTGCAGCCAGCGCAACGGTCCAAGCCTCCGGCACCATTGGTGGCCAAATCGGCTCAGGCATCGACAAAATCATCGCTGCCCCCGGCAAGGTTCTGACAGGTATTGGCAATGGCATCAACTCCATTGGCAATGGCCTCAACAAAGTGGGCCGCTTCCTGACCAGCCCCGGTGAATTCCTGAAAGGGATTGACGCCGTCAAGACCGCTGAATGGATTGGCAACGGCATGCGCGCTGGCGCAGACATGACCGCCAAAGGCTTGGTGTTTGCCGCCCAAAACCCCAAACAAGCGGTGATCATTGCGGGTGCAGTGGGCCGCGCAGGCAAAGCCACCGAAGACGTCTTAATGGAATTCGATCTGGTGCGCTAATCTGGATACTTCACACAAAGCCCTCGGTAAAACCGGGGGCTTTGTTGTTAAGAGTGTTAGGATAAAAGAAAAGTCTCAGGAGTTCTTTCATGAAAGCCTCGCCTTTGGTCTGGAGCACCGCTTTAGTCAGTGCCCTACTCCTCAACAGTTGCACCCCCAATACCCTCAACCAAATCGCCCAGACCTTCCGTCTGGCAATGAAGCTTCAGAATGGCGAAGCCTTCCGCTACCAGCAGCAAATTGATCAAAAGTTGACACTGCCCTTTAATATCCCTGGGGTGAGCCCAACCAGTCTGGCCATTCCCGGCAGTTTTACCGGTATTGATGGTTTACAAGCCTTACAGAATCTGGCCAATCCAACGGTTATTAATACCCAACTCAACCTCAACTATGCCTTCCGGGTCCAGTTGATTGACGCAGACGGACTGACCACCCTGCAAATGACCTATCAAGGATTGACTCTGAACGGCAAACGCAATGACAACAGCGAAATTTTTAACCTGACCGAATCCCCTTTACGGGCCCTTGAAGGACAGAGCCTAACCTTTAAGATCGACGCCCTCGGAGCCATTTCCGATGTACAGGGAGGGGATTGGTGGAAACAAATCTCCCTCGGTCTACGAACTCAACAGTTAGGTATCAATACCAGCACTATGCTGGAAGGCGTACTTGGCCCCGAAGGGCAAAAGGCGTTGCTACAGAGCATTTTCCCCCGTTATAGCAATCAGAGCCTGACACCCGGCACTGGCTGGCGCAGCGAAACCAAGGTGGAGCAAGTCAATTTTGGTTATCTGCCCAGCACCTGGGAAAGTGCTTGGACATTTGTGAGCCAAGCTCAGCAAAACGCCAAAATTGAAAAAAAGACCACCATCACAGCCGATCCAGAAAAGCCGCTGAGCATTGGCATTGGGCCGCTCCAAATGCAGTTGGACGTCGCCGGGGATGAAAGCACCGAAGGGGAAGTAGAAATGCTGACGGGCCTGCCCATCACCACCGTGAACCAACAAAACCTCACGCTCACCCCCCGTCTACCGGAAATCCCCGACTTTCTCAAACCCCTGGTTCCGATTCCCAATGGCACCATTCGGATGGAAAACCGCATCAGCCTCAAACTCCTCGATGACTAGCACTGTAGCCGTTGGCGGCCAAGGCTACGGGTGTGCTATTTTGAGGATATCTTTTTAATACAAGTGGAATCGATTCTTGAGCGCCCCTTTTTACCATCTGCCTGCTCTCCAGCAAGCCTGTCAGCAGGCGCTTGAGTCGGCGACCGGCAAACCTGTCATCCTCACCCAAGAATGGCCTCCTGCCGCGAACACGCCCTACCGGGTCTTAATTCGTGTGGGCATTCTTGGCCCAGCGCTAGGCGGGCAGTGTGTTTTGGAAATGCCGCTACTCACCGCTCTGAATCTGAGTGCCATGATGTTATGTGGTCAAAACTTCAGCAGTTTAAACAGTGATACCAGCCCTGTGGCCGAGAACCTACGTCGCCGTCTCTTTGGCTTGCCTTACCCCGGCGGCAGCAGTGAACACAGTTGTACCGATGCCTGGGTCAAACACATCGAAATCAATTTGGGCCCGCTGTACGATCATTTGCGCATGCGTATTGCCATTGTCGAGGGCAATAGTGGCAGTGGGGGTAAGATGCGTATTCAGTTGGGAGAGGAACGCACCCGTACCTATGCCTTAAACGAGCACCAGCAAGTAGAATTTGAGCTGGAAGGACGCACGTTTAGACTGACAGCACTCGATCCCCAACGGGTGCGCTTAGACATTGATGAATCGGAGCTTACGCTGGGGTCTGTACCCAGCCGTGCCAATGAACACCAACTGTTTACTCAGATACAAGGCCGCAAATACCTGGTTCGGGCTGGTAGCTCACTGGTCAAATCCCTCTTGTTTGAACTGACCAACCAAATTACGCCCTCCCTGATCCCCAGCGGTTTTATCGGCGATATCAGCACGCCGGTGGTGATTCCCTCACGCGATCGCCACCTTCCCCTGCCCGAATTACAGCGTTATGTTCTTAAGACCGTGATCATGGGGCTTGGGCCCTTGGGTATCAGCCTTGAGCTGCGGGGGCTGCAAGGTCTCAATGCAGCACAATTGCATACCCTTCAAGCCCTCTTCAATTTCACGTTCTATCACCCGGAGTTAAAAAAAATATTTGGTAAATGAAAAAGAATCTGGTAATCTTGGGATTGGTTTTCTGCTTTCTGGTGTGCTGCTCGGGGCCTGTTTGGGCCCAGGACGTTTACCAACTGCAGCTTCCTGACACGGCCACCGAAGAGGATCTCAACAGCGGGGAAAAGTATCCCTGGCTAGCAGCGGGAATGTCGCTCTTGGTACCTGGTGCAGGACAGATGTATGTCCAGGAAAATGTCTGGCCGGGTCTCCTGATTACAGGGGGCATGGCCGTCGGGATTGGAGCCTTTTTCTTTGTGGATACACAGAGGGCGGCTTCGATTAAAACCCGAACCGTACGCAATCAAGAAATGCAGTTGGCCGACGCCCACTGGGAAGCTTTGCTTCTTATCCTCCAAATCGCCTTGCCCAGTATTTGGCTCTGGAATTTTGGGGATGCCTACCGCCAAGCCGAAACCCACAACCGTCAACTCTTAGGCCCAGACCCGACTGAAACATCCATCCTGAAGGAGAGCGCGTTATCCATCACTCTATGGCAATTCTAACCTCCCACCCGGTTCGTTGTATGTCTACCGTACTCCTTGGCATGAGCCTGTTCCTGGGTTCCATGAGCCCAGCCTTGGCAGCCCCTGAAACAAAATCCGCCGTCACTTATACCCTCACCCAACAACCCCCGGCCGATCCGCTTAAAGGCATGGATCTCCAACGCCTCGAAACGGAAAAACAGCAGCTAAGTGGGCGCCGCGCCAGTGCGGAAACGGCTACGCTGCTCTCGATTGTACCTGGTGTGNNGTGTAGGTCACATGTATGCCGGTCAAGGCGAGCGTGGGGCTTGGGTGTTAGGTGGTTTTGCTGCCACCCTGATTCTCAGCTTTTTAGGCAGTTATCTGCTCAGCAGCATTGATTCAGACATTGCCCGCACCGCCGCTGTCGTGGTCAATGTGGCCCCTCCTTCTGCCTATTTGGCCTGGGGAGCTACCGACGCCTATTATCAGACGACCCTCTCCAATGCTAAGATTGATCAACAGATTCGCGAAATCACGGACAAGCAGAAGGAATATGGATATTATTCGCACCTTTTCCGCATTCACTTCTAGCGCAGCGGCGCTTTTCCTCATCAGTTCACTTGTGGGCTGTGTCGTTCAGCCAGTGGCCAATAGCCCCTCGCCTTCGGCCCGTCCAAGTGCGACCCCTTTCCCCACCGGACTGATTCAAAAGGCTTATTCCCCCACTTGGTCGAGTGATGGACAGCGTATTGCCTTCCTCTTCCGTACCCGCAAAGAAGGTACCCAAGAAGTCAAAGATGCCCTATACTCCTCGCTGCTCGATGGCAGTGACGTCTTTAAAATTCGCGATCTGAGCCCTTCCCGTTTTGGCAAAGCGCTCTTAGACCCCACTGGGGAGCGCTTTCTGCTGACCACCGAAAATACCAGCGAGATCTATTACGCTGAAAAGAACGGGGACAACTTCCAAAAGTTGGTAGATGGGGACACCCCCAGTTGGGACAGTACGGGCACCAAGTTTGTCTGCACCTACGACAATGCATGTGAAACTGTTGATCGTGTGGGGGGCCGCCAGTGCCAACGGCAAATTCGTCTCTATGACATTGCTTCGCAAACCTATATTGCCTTGCCTGTGACCTTAGAGCGTGAAGTATTTGCTCCCGCTTGGTCGAGTGATGGTTACCGCATTCAGTGGTTATCAACCCATATCGAACCCACCAAAGAACTGTCCACCCAAATCCTTGAGCTGCACAATTATGATCTGGCCACCCGCAGCCATCAGGTCACCGAGGTCAATCCGATTGAGCTGACCTTTGCCAATGGCACCTGGTCTCAGGATCGGACCATGCTGGCCTTTAATTATCTGAGCCGGATTCACCTCCTGTTCTTTAACACGGCCAAAACGTTCAGCATCGTCGAAGGCACAGACCCCAGTCTGTCCAATGATGGCAGTCGCATTCTGTACAGCAACCTGCTCAATGAAAACAAAGGGGATATTGCGATCTTTGATCGGCGCGACAACAGCGTCAACACCATTGTCTCGCACAGATCACTTCCTTTTAATTAAAAACCGCTTACAATAAATGAATTGTTCATTCTGATGTAAGTAAGGTCAAAGTACTGTGAATCCGCCCGTCAGCTCGTTTATTCCCGCTCAAACCGCCCTCCAATCCCAATTGGCGGTGGCACGTTCACTGCCATTGGCCGATATTGAAACCTGGGGGCGTCAGCAGCGTTCTCCGATTGCCTTTGAAAATACCGTTACCTTTTTGTATCCTGGCACAGCCCAAACGCAACAAGTTGAGTTGGCTGGCGAATTAACGGGCTGGCACAGCCGGGGCCTGCGATTACAGCGCACCCCCAACCATCTCTTTCACCTCACCCTTGAACTGCCCCGTGATGGCCGCCTTGAATACAAATTTTTGGTCGATGGGGAATGGGAACAAGACCCCTGGAATCCCCAACGCATTGAAAACGGCATTGGCGGCCTCAACTCCGCTTATGCCATGCCTGATTATATCTGGGACCCGCTCACGGAGCGCAACCCGGACGTGGCGACAGGACAGGTTCTGCACCAACGCTTAGACGGCAAAACACTCCCCGGCCCGCGCATGTTACACATTTACCTGCCGCCCGGTTATGCCGACCAGCCTGAGCGCCGTTATCCAGTGTTATATGCCCATGACGGGGGCGACTATATCACCCGTGGCAAGTTGCCGACTATTCTCGATAACCTCATTGCCCAAGGGCGTATTCAGCCCATCATTGCCGTGTGTATCGACCCCCGTGACCGCTACCGGGAATACACCATGAACCCGGATTACTGCAAACTTCTGGTGGAAGAAATTGTGCCTTTGGTGGATAGCACTTGGCGCACCCAACCTCAAGCGCCGGCCCGTACCCTGCTCGGCTCATCCCTGGGGGGGCTGATTTCGACCTATATGGCCTACCATTATTCCCATGTCTTTGGCCAAGTATTTGGCCAGTCCAGTTCCTACCAATTCTTTGGCGAACGCATGGTCAACACCCTGCGTGACCTGCCCGCCCACCCCCTGCGCCTGTATTTATCCTCTGGGCGCTTTGAGGGTCTGCTGCGTGCCAACCGCCGAATGACCGAAGTGCTCGATGCAAAAGGGTATACTTATAAATACGATGAGTACCACGAAGGCCACAACTGGACCCACTGGTGCCAGCGACTCTCAAAAGGACTTGAATACCTCTTTGCACCATGAGTTATGATCTTAAACAGCTCGGACAGAATGTCCCCTACCCAACCCAACCCGAAGAAGCCATTTTAGAAACTTTTGCCAATCCGGCTCCGGGCCGCAATTACACCATTGCCATCCATTGCCCAGAATTTACCACCTTGTGCCCGATCACAAACCAGCCCGACTTTGCCACCTTTGACATCAGCTACATCCCCGATGAGCTGTGCATTGAGTCCAAAGCCCTTAAGTTATACCTGTTTTCCTTCCGCAATATCGGCAGCTTCCACGAAGCTGTCACCAATCGTATTCTCGACGATTTGGTCAAGGCCTGCCAGCCTAAGTGGATGGAAATCAAAGGGAACTTCAACTCCAGGGGTGGCATCGGTTTTGTCATCACCGCCACCCACGGCCTAAAATAATCAGGCCTAGCGGGCCCAAAACCTTGTGGGCAAATATCGTCAGTATCTGTCCTTTGATTTGAGACTACAACATTGAGATGGACAGTATTTATGCTATTTAGGTTTACCCGGTCCGCAGGCTTGTTTTTTATGTTAGCCGGGATATTATGCTGGCTGGGCTGGGCTTTGCTCCCCGATCTGGGGCATCATGACCCGGCCCAGACCCTGGCTTTAGTAGCCGCCCATCGTTCCCAGGTCTGGTGGGCAGTGGTCACACAGCTCACAACCAGCCTGATTTTAGGCATCGGCGTCATTGCCTTACAAACGGATCAGCGCGCGACCCGTTCTAAAACCATGCGGGTCGGTGCCACTTTGGTGGTTATCGGAGCAATGGGGCTCTGTCTCGAAGCTTTTTTTCATTGGCTCACTTTTTATATGACCGCCCCCACCGTGGTTTTAAACCCCATGTATGAACTCCTGCGGCTTTTACAGACACAGGGTAAACTCGTCTGGCAAGTGCTCGAATTGGCGCTGCTGATTGGCGGAACTGTTTACAGTGCTGGCTTATACCACATTGATGCCACCAGCCCTTGGGCCAAACGGGTATTTTTGATTGGCTTGGCCTGGGGCCTAATTGGCAGTATTGTCACTACGCGCCTGGGCATTCATCCCCAATGGGTGATATACGGCTTTTTCAGTTGGATCGCTTTGGGTTATAGCTGGATGGGGTTTGAGATCCTGTTTTTAATGCGCCCCGAACGCAAAGTGGCAGGCTAGGCTGAGAAGATATCACACTGGGCCGCAACAAGTCTAGAAAACTTCGCGTACCAATGAGAAGGCCTTGGCTTTGACGCGCTCCCAGGTGGAGAAAGTGCTTGCGTCATAGGGCTTAAGGACGTGTTTGTTATTGTTAAAAATGCGATCTTCAACGGTGCGGGTGAACTCGGCGTCGGTCACCGAGAGGTTGAGCTCCTGGTTATTGTGCAGCGCACGCGAGTCGAGGTTGGTGGAGCCAATTGTGGTCCAGATACCGTCAATCGTCATCAGCTTGCCGTGGGTCAGGGTTTTGCCATCAGGACCGCGATCCACTTTTAAAACTTCGATGCCCTGTTTGGCCAAACGCTCAGCATTGCGCTTGTTGAGCACCGCATGAGCCGGGTCATCACTCAGCGCTGGCAACACAACTTTGACTTTGACACCGCGTTTGTGAGCTTGTTCTAAGCTCTGAATCACATCTTCTTCCGAGAAATACGGGTTAATAATGTAGATATGGCTAAGGGCTGAGTTGATCGCGCTGATCATCGCGTTTTTGGTGTCTTTTTCTTTGCCCGGCTCGTAGGGGCTGGTCACGGTAATCCGTGAAGCGGTATTGCCAAAGGTCACGCCCACAGGCAGTTTGGGTGGGTTAGCAGGCACTTTGCCCCCGGAGTGGGCCCAGTTGACAAAGAATTCGTTTTGTAAGTCTTGAACAGCAGCCCCTTCCACAGAGGCCATTAGATCATGCCACTCGTTTTCATATTCTTGGCCAATGTTCATACCACCGGTAATGCCTTTGTAACCATCAACCAAGACCAGCTTGCGGTGGGTGATGTTGACGTTTTCCCAGTCAAACAGCTTCTTATTATAGAGCTGAACATCAACGCCATTGTCGCGCATGAATTTGACCACTTCACCTTTTTCAGTGACTTGGCCAAGGGCATCCAATAAGACTTTGACATCAACGCCTTCTTTGCGTTTGGCGACCAGTTCGCGGGCCATGTTCCAGCCAGTCTCGTCACCATGGAAAAGAAACATTTCGACATATACGCTCTGTTTGGCAGAACGGATATTCTCGCGCATTTTGGCAAACGCCTCTTTGCCGTCTACCAGAAGTTCAACGCGGTTGTTATAGGTATTTTGGGTACCGGTGGCGATGTCTACCGCCCGGTTGATGCTGCTGGCCGAGGCTTGACGCTGCAATACCATGACCGCAGGCATGCGGTTGGCCCCTTTGATATTCAGACTCAGGCGATCTGAGCTGAAAACTTGGCCGGGAGGCTGCAATTGGGTAGGAGGAGTGAGGGCAAACGGACGATCCAAAGTCAGATGCTGAGGGGAGTTGACTTGCTGCCAACGCTGGGCCATTTGTGAAACGAGTTGGCTTTTAATCGGATCTGGCATGAGTCAAACCTCCTTTCCTACCCTTTTATTATAACCCTGTCACCGCCATTTCTGACCTCAAGAGTTAATATTTGGTTTAGTTTGGCTTTAAGAGTTGGTTAATTCGGGGCGATGAGCCAATAAGATCGCAAGTTCTTGGGCCCAGGTTGTATGCAACTGCCAATCTTGCGCCAATTTATCCCCACACAGCGACACGTCTGCCGGGCGTTGGGCAAAGAGCCCGGCATCCACCAACCGCACCGAATCTAACAAGTCGAGGGGCAAGCCTAAGCCTTTGGCAATATCGCATCCCACCTGCCAGCGACTGATACGCTCAGAAGCCAGATGGTAAAGACCTTGTGCATCCAAAAGTCTGGCAATCCAATCAGCGGCCGTAAACACGGACAGGGGCGCATTAAACTGGTCCACAAACAACCCCACCCGCTGCCGTGCCTGCAGTTGCCGCGCTAACCAAGCGGGAAAAGCGGGCTTCCCTGCCACAAACCAAGCGACAAAAGTCAAACGCACAATCAGGGCTGATGGCATCTGGGCAACAATCTGCTCTGCTTGGTATTTGGTACGGGCGTATACATTCACGGGATCTGGGATGTCCGCTTCCCGGTACATCCCCTCAAGGCCCGAGAAGACGTCACAGGTGGAAACATGTATTACCTTGGCCCCCTGCTGTGCCGCCACTGCACACACATGCTGAGTCGTCTGTACATTGAGCGCCTCTGCCAGGGCCGGTTCACGCTCGCAGCGATCGACATCGGTCAGCGCCACCGTATGGATAATCACCTCGGGCTCAAAGGTTTGAACCACGCGATCCAGTGCCGCACGGTCACGTAAATCCAGGCATTCAAGCGGCGAAATGGCCTGCCTTAAACCCGTCCCCAAGACCTGATGGCCAGCATGTTCCAGGGAGTGGTAAAGCACGCGGCCAAGGCCGCCACTGGCCCCGGTCAGGAGAATGCGCCGCGCAATCAAAAGCGGGCTTCCAACAAAAAACCGGGGGTCTCTGTGGTCAAAAAGCCCATGCGCACATGGACCGTGGTCGCTTGTGGAGCAAAAAAGGTGGGGCCTAACCACAGGCGCCATAACAAGTCAGCCGCAACCCCCACCAGCGCCAAGGCCCCAACCACAAAAGTCAGCGGGGAAAAGAGGCTGGTGGTCGTTTGTGGCGGCTGGAGCTGGGCAGCAGCCCAAATCATGGCGGTAGGGCCTGCAATCGCCCCGGTAATATCAGCCGCCGTGCGCCAAGTGGGATCTTCATTGCCCACCAGCACCCCCAACACGGTGCCATTCAGAGCCAGCAGCCCGAGAGAAACCACAAGCCCCGCATCAGATTGTGTTGGCGGTGCAGGAATCTGCGCCCAGACCCCGATTGGGCACAACAATCCCAGGCCACAAAAAACGCTCAGCAGCCAGTGCTTCATGGATTGCTCCGATAACGTCCAATCCCGAGATATTTTCCAATATTGGCATCTGGGTAGACCATGGGTAAAATTTCCCCGGCGGGTGCGGTCATGAGGGTGGTGACTCCCGGTCCGTGGCCTGCGGTGATTGAGTCGGTGTGGCAGATGACGCCAATTGTCACAGCCCCTTTGAGATAGGCCCATCCATAATAAGATTTGTAATCCATGAGGGCAACCACATCGCCTAAACGGAGTCGGTCTAGCCCCAACTCTTCGATATAGGCCCGGTCTGAAGTTTGAATATCAATATCCGCTTTGTAGCTGTCGGTACGGCCCAAGCCCGAACCCAAAAGCCCACCGGGTACAATAGCGGCCACTGGAATACGCAATTGTTTTTCTTGCAGATCTTCTTCAGCTCCCATTTTGTGGAGCAAGTTAGGGGCCATACTCCAAATTTTGATTGTCGGGTAATCCAATAAAGCCAAACCCTGCCCATGGGCACGAATCTGGATTTTGTCCTCATGGGTCATGACCGCCAAGGCTTCATCGGGAAAATCGATCATCACGTGCTCACAGCCCCCATGGGTACCAGTCACAGTCCCACGAATGCCTTTGGCTTCGCCATTGAGAATCCGGGCCTCGTTGCCAACACAACTGTAATAGTTATACGAAAGATTCAGGCCCCCCTCCCGCTGATCTGAAGCGGTGGTAGACACACAGGGTTCCGCATGGTCAGCCGTCCAGCCAAAGGCTTTGTCCCCCACCTTGAGGTTATAGGTGATGCCACCAACACCGGGCAACATCACCGCTTCTCCGGTATGGGCGGCCCGCCAGCCCCCGGCTCCGGGGTAAATCACGCTGCCCTGAACAGCGGTCATAATCAACGTGTCTTCATTGGTCTTCAGCATTGCGGATCCTTTCAAAGATCAAAATGGAAATACAGAATTAGCCATGCATCCGTGGGACACGGAAGAAGTCGTCTTCCCGGTCAGGGGCATTGGCAAACACCCCCGCTTCATCGAGGGTGTGCTCGACCATGTCGGGGCGAACAACATTAAAAATGGGAAGGGCATGGCTCGCGGGTTCAATTCCGGTTGTGTCCAGCTCATTGAGCTGTTCGACATAGGTGAGGATATCCCCTAGGTTTTGGCCAAAACTTTGCAGTTCCTGCTCAGAAAGCTGCAGCCGTGAGAGGCGCGCAATGTGCAGAATCGTGTCACGGTCAATCATTATCAAGTCTCTTTCGTGGAGCGCATTGCTCTTATTTTAACAATGATTTGAACGCTTCTGCGGGAAATGTAGTCTGGGTAAAAAGAGAACATTGCCCTCAAAGGAACCCATCAATGAAGCCGATCATCCCCTTCTCGCTGGCCCTGCTCAGTTTGAGCCTTGTGCCATTACATGCTTACAGTGCGGAACCCACCTACGAGATTAAAAAGCAGCCCTTACAACCCAGTTTGTTTCGCATTTTGCGCATCGAAGTGATCGGAACGGCTTACCAGGATGCCGTCACTTTGGCACTCTTAACCCGCCCAGGGGATGAAGTCAGCCGCGAACAATTAGAGGCTGACCGCAACCGCATTCACACCCTGGGATGGTTTTCGGAAGTGGTTCCCCGGCTGCAACCGGTCANNTGGGGGGTACCATTTGTTATTTTATGTGCGCGAAAACCCGACCTTAGAGCGGGTAAAACTCCTCAACCCGAGTGCCGAATTGAGCGAAAGTGCCCTTGAAACCGCCTTTGAGCCCCAACTTGGACGCATCCTCAACTACCAGGATTTACGCCAACAATTAGACACACTGGTCAAAGATTACCAACAAAAAGGGCAGGTGTTGGCCAGCCTCACCCCAACCCCTTACAGCAGTGAGGAGCTGCTTAGCCCGGACGGCACCCTCTATCTGGAGTTTCACGAAGGGCGCATTGAAGACATCCGCGTGACGGGCAACAAAGAAACAAAGCCCCACGTCATTCTGCGGGAAATGAGTCTCAAAAGCGGTGACATCTTTGAACGTCAGCGCTTTGAACAGGATCTGGCCCGGGTGTTTAATACCAACTACTTTGAAAGCATCACTCCCCAAGTCAAACCGGGGCAAAAAGACCCCCACGCTTTTATTCTCGAAATTGATGTCCAGGAGAAACAAACGGGGGATGTCGGGCTTAACTTTGGCCTCAATAACCGCGATGGTTTGGTGGGCGGCGTTCGGTATACCAAAGACAATTTTTTGGGCGAGGGACGCCGCCTGAATGCGGATGTACGTGTCGGTTTAAACCCCTTTGGCCTAGCCCAAGGAGCCCAGTTGCCGGTCATGGGGCGGGTCGACTTTTTCGACCCGTGGCTGCTTCCTGATCGCACCGCCTTTGGGGCCAGCCTCTATTCAGAACGTGTGCCTCTGCTGTTTGGCAGCAATTTAGATACAGCCTCAGAACTCAATCTCAAAGATGGGGGTTTGATTCAACGGCGAACAGGCGTCAGCCTGAGCTTGGGCCGCCCGCTCTTTGGTGACTTTACCTCCCCCTGGCGTGGCAGCCTCAGTCTGCGGGCAGAGCAGGTAGGCGTGAATAATCTTGATGGCACCCCACGCCCAGACTTAACCTACGGCAAACGTTTTAGTGCCACCGACAGCCAATACAGCCTGGGGGGTTCATTGGCTTTTGACACCCGCAACTATCTGCTCAACCCGACCGCAGGTTTGTATGGCAATGTCGCAGCTGAGCCAGTCTGGGGGGATGGGGGTTATTTGCGCTTTAGCGGTAACCTGAGCACCTATCTGACCCCGGTCAATTGGTTGACCCTGGCTTTGGGGATTCAAGGGGGGGCATTCCTGGGGCAAAACCCCGCTTATGAACAGTTTATTGCCGCCGGCCCCACCGCCATTCGCGGCTGGCAAGAAAACGGCGGTCTGTTTGGCAAACAATTCTGGGTCGGCAGTCT
>DLGM01000159.1 GCA_002482705.1 Cyanobacteria bacterium UBA7694 | reverse complement strand
CCGTAATGGCTTTGCCATCTTCTGCACTCCAGAGCAACTGGAGTCGATTGGGGTCAATGCGCTGTCCGTTGTTATCAAGGGCAATGACCTCCAGTTGTGCCTCTTGACCTAGCCCCAAACGGGTGAACTGGGTGACGCGCAGGGCGAGGCTTTCCAGATTGTCGGGATTGCCTGGAAAGGGATTTGCCTGTAAACCGCCCGGTTTATTGAGAACAACCCCTTGGTCTAAACAACCAGTAGCAATGAAACAGGTGGAAGCTAAGAGTGCAACTTTAAGTGCGTGGCGGATGAACATGATAGAAGATCCTTTTAAATACAATAGGGTGTACGGGTTATTGCTTGGTGGAACCGAGACAAGGCGTTGTAGAGAATAATGTGAAATGCAAAAACGGACGCGAAGCTCATTTTCCCCTTGGTTATAGCTGTGCTCAGTATGCCATTGGACCGGATATTCTTCAATGGAATGGACCACTGACCAAAAAAATAAAAAGCCCCTTGCGGGGCCTTAAGCTAGAGTTTTGATGGGCTAACCAGTAGATTTGTTACCGAAGTAACACATCCGTTGTTGTCTGGTCTGAATCTAAGATAACAAACAAATTTAAAGGCTGTATGTCATTTTGATTACTTTTGAATAAAATTTTAAACAACTTCAAAACCAATTAAGACAATGGCTTGCGGCGTTTTTCCCACAGCGCATCCAAACGGGCTTTTAGCATTTTTTCACGCCCTTGCTCACTGGGGGCATAATAAATACGATCTGCCAAGGCATCGGGCAGGTACTGTTGGGCGCTGAAGTGTCCGGCAAAGTCGTGGCTGTATTGGTAGCCTTCCCCGTAGCCCTGTTCTTTCATCAAACGGGTCGGGGCATTGCGCAGATGCAGGGGGACGGGTTGCTCTAAGTGCTGTTCGGCGTCGGCCATGGCTGCATTGATGGCCTGGTAAGCGGCATTGCTTTTCGGGCAACTGGCCAGATAGGTTGCCGTTTGCCCCAGGATGATGCGTGCTTCGGGCATGCCAATTGCCTGTACGGCCTGAAAGCAGGCGGTAGCCAGGGACATGGCATAGGGCTCGGCATTGCCAATGTCTTCGCTGGCGACAATGATCAGCCGCCGGGCAATAAATTTGGGGTCTTCGCCCCCAGCCAACATCCGTGCAATCCAATACACGGCGGCATCCGGGTCGCTGCCGCGAATGCTTTTGATCATCGCCGAAGCAATATTGTAGTGTTCTTCTCCACCTTTGTCGTAGCGCAGGGCGCGGTGCTGGAAGGCACGGGCCAGTATGTCCGCATCGATCACTGGCACCTGTCCCTCTGTGTGGGGGGCCAACTGGACTGCCAGCTCTAAACGGTTGAGCATGACGCGGGCGTCGCCCCCGGCATAACGGAATAACTCGCTAGTGGCCGTGAGCTGTGGGTTTTGCTCACGCAGCCAGGGGTCTTGTGCCAAGGCACGCTCCAGAATTTGCTGCAATTCAGCCTCTTGATAGGGTTTGAGGGTATACACCGGGCAGCGTGATAACAGGGCCGGAATTACTTCAAAGGACGGATTTTCGGTGGTCGCCCCGATCAGGGTGATTTCCCCGGTTTCGACGCTGTGGAGCAGGGCATCCTGCTGGGCCTTGTTAAAGCGGTGTATTTCATCAATAAACAGCACCACAGGCCGGGCAAAAAAGCCGCCCTGGTTGCGGGCGCTTTCAATCACGGCGCGCAGGTCTTTGACGCCGGCGGAGATGGCGCTCAGCTCATGGAATTCGGCCTCGATGGTTTGGGCCAGCAGCCGGGCCAAGGTGGTTTTGCCCGTACCCGGCGGCCCCCAAAACAGCAGCGAGCGCAGTTGGCCAGTGCTGATCATCTGTTGCAGGGGTTGGCCCGGTCCCAATAAATGGCTCTGACCGATATACTCTTCGACGCGCTGGGGGCGCATGCGCTCCGCTAGCGGGGTTTGGGCGCTGTTCATGGGGGTGACCTCTCAAGCAAAGTTTTCCCCGGCGGGGGCACGCTTCAGTATCCCATTGCTGTGTTTGGATCAGCTATGTATTGGCAAGGGTCTATCCGTGAAACACAGACTTAGGGGCTATCTTTGTGAAGGGGGCTGCATTGATTAAAATCTGAGATGCTTGTTTAAAAGGGGAGGAATCCGGGTATACCAACCAATGTCACGTTATTTTGGGCCATTTCCCTGCGCCCCCCGATTTCACATCCCAAGAGGTCATTCCTATGAGTTTTGACGCCGCCCGTCCCCGCGTAGCCCAAGAGCCCCGCCTTCAGCCTACCCAGCGTACCAACACCCCGGCCAGTGCAGGGGCTGTGAACCCCACCCCGACTGCCAGCCAGACCCCGGCAGTGACCCCCAACTACAACAGCGTCCTCACCACCAGTACGGCTGGGGCTGAAGCGGGGATCGAACCTACCCGTGTTTCGTTTGGCAAAAATCTGTTCAAGCCCATGGACGATGCCTTTGGCCCGATCCTCAAAGATTTTGCCGACATGCTCAGGGCCTTAGACCCCGAAAAAGCCCCCAGCCAACTCGAAAAACTGGGTAAAAACATCAGTGAAAACGCTGGCCAAATTGGCGAAAAGATGGCCCAAGCGGCTCAAGCTCAGCCCGCCCAATCTACCGCCGCGGCTGAATCACCCCAATCGCAGGAAGCCGCACAGGCTGCCGCTGCCAGTGCGGCCCAAGCAGCGACAACGGCTGCCGCCCAAGCTGCTGCCGATGATGACACGTTTGAAGTGATGAGCTTTGACGACGAGCCCCAGGTAGCTCAACAGGCCCAATCTGCGGCTCAGCCCGAGGCTGCTCAGCAGGCCGAGGCCGCCGCTGAACAAGCACAAGTGGCGCAACAGGCTCAGTCAAGCACTCAGTCCGAGGCTCCGCAACAGGCTCAGGCTGCGCAAGCGGCTGAAGCGGTCCAACCGACCCCTGACGGATCACAATCAGAAGCACCGAGCCCCTCGCGCCCGGTGTCTGAAACCCCAATTCGCGATTCAATTCCCGAACAGGC
>DLGM01000150.1 GCA_002482705.1 Cyanobacteria bacterium UBA7694 | reverse complement strand
GTGGCAACCTCGGTGGAGGTGGCAGTGATTATGCTGCTGAAGGCAACTTTAAAATTGACCGCGACACCTTTAACCAATGGCAAGGGGTGAGCATCGCCACCGATGGCAGCAGCCTGTTTGTCACCGCTGTTGATTCTAAAATGCCCGCCAAAGGCACCGTCATTCAAATGAATGCCGCTGATGGCGAAGGCTGGAAGGATATGGGCAAAGGTATTGTCTCTACCATTACCCTCGGGGCTTTGGGTTATACCATGCCCAAAACTGTGCAAGGCATTGCCCTCGACGACCTGACCGGCAACTTGGTCGTCAATGACATCAAAGACCAAATGTTCCTGTTTGCTTCTCCCAAATACAGTGCTGAAGCCAAAAAGACCGCCTTTGGCGACGCCTTGGACATTGCCGCTACCGGGGGCAATATTTTTCTGGCCACAGCCACAGGTTTACAAAAATTTGATGGCGGCTTGACCGCTGGCACCGCTTTTGGCACCATCACCCCTTCCGGTGGTCTGGGCACCGACAGCAGCGGCAATTTGTACGTCGTCTCGGGTAGCTCCGTTCACAAGCTTGACAGCAGCGGCAATGCAACCGAAATGGTCAAAGATCTGTCTAGCCCCATTGACGTCGCCGTCGATGGCGAAGGCAATGTCTTTGTACTCGAAAGCGACGGCGTCAAATACTTCGACAAAACCGGCGCTTCCAAAGGCCAGTTTGGTGTTGGCGAAATTATCGCCCCCAAGAGCATTGCTGCCGATAGCATGGGGGCTGTGTACGTCGCCGACTTTGGCAATGACCACAAAGATTCTCAGATCATGAAATTCAGCAAAGGTGGCTTCTCAACCGCCAGCTTCCGCCGGATTTCCACCATGAACGCCCCGGATGTCAATTGATAAAGAAGCGGCTCTGGCGACCGCCGTCAAGGCCGCTCAAGCCGGGGGCGAACAACTATTAGCCTACCAGGGCCGTCTCAGCCGCGTGCGCGCTAAAAGCAGCAGCGGCGACTTGGTCACCGAAGCCGATGAGGCCTCGGAAGCAGCGGTTCTGGGCGTGATTCGCTCGGCCTACCCGCTGCACGCCATTCTCGCGGAAGAGTCGGGCTTATCCGCTGAAGGGCACGAATACATGTGGTCGGTGGACCCTCTCGACGGCACCCTCAACTATGCCCACGGCCTGCCCTTCTTTTGTGTCTCAATCGGACTGTTGCATCACCATGAGCCCATTTTGGGCGTCATCTGGATTCCCCGTTTGAATGAGTTATTCTGCGCCGCCCAAGGCCTGGGGGCCACCCTCAACGACGAACCCATTCAGGTCTCTGAAGCCACAACCCTGTCCCAATCCCTGCTGGCCACCGGGTTCCCCTACCGCAAACGCGAACTGGCCGACAACAATTATGCTGAGTTCTGTTATTTGGCCGACTTGACCCAGGATATTCGTCGCCCTGGTTCTGCCGCCCTCGACTTGGCCTATGTAGCCTGTGGGCGCTTTGAAGGCTTCTGGGAACAACATCTCAACTCTTGGGATATCACCGCTGGGGCCATCCTCGTCCGCGAAGCCGGGGGCCAGGTTTCCGCCTATGACGGCACTCCCCTCCAACACCGCAGCGGCCAAATCATCGCCACCAACGGCCACATCCACGCCCCCCTTCAGCAAGCTCTTCAACAAGTGCGCAATGCAGGTATCCAGGTTCGCATCCAGCCCTAGAAGCGTATGGCCTAGACCCTCTCAATCACCCCTGTACGGACGTATCCCCTACCCCCCTCTACAAACACATAGGCTTCGAACAGATCCACCTCTACCCACGTCCTAGGTATATACTTATTTCTAGAATACTTGCGAGGAATTGCCCCTATGTTATCCCCCTTTCAACGCCTGCTCACCCTCAGTTGCACCGCAACCCTGCTTTTGGCCGCCTGCGCCCCTACCCTCCCCAATCCCAATCCGAATCAGCCCGCCAGCCCGAATAACCCGGCCACGCCCGGTTTAAGCACCTTACAAGCGCCCTCCGCCAGCGAACTGCAAACCTTGCAAGATAGCGGTTTAGTAGCTGCCAATACGCGCTTTGGTCTCAAGCTGTTTAAAGCCATTGAAGGCACTCAGCAGGGCCAAAACCTGTTTGTTTCGCCGCTGAGCGTATCGATAGCGTTGGCCATGACCCTCAATGGCACCGCCGGAGATACCCGCAGCGAAATGCTCCAAGCCCTTGAGTTACAGGGCCTGGACTTATCCCAGGTCAACGCCGCCAACCTGACCCTGCGCAAGCGTTTGGCCAACCCCGGCCCCGGCGTCGAACTGCTGATTGCCAATGCCCTGTGGGGCAAAGCTGGGCTCACCTTCAACCCCAATTTCTTAAAGAGCAACCAAGACTTCTTCGCCGCCCGCGTCACCGCCCTCGACTTCATGCAGCCAGCCTCGATCAGCCTGATCAACCAGTGGGCCAGCGCCAATACCAAAGGCAAAATTCCCCAGGTCATCAGCCAAATCTCCCCGGAAACAATCCTGATTTTGATGAACGCCATTTATTTCAAAGGCAGTTGGAAAGACCCCTTTGAAAAGGCCCAAACCGAGCCCAAAACCTTTACGAAAGCCGATGGCAGCACCAAAGAACATCCCAGCATGCGCCGTTATGGCAAATACCGCTACCTGCGCGACACCGAACAAAAATTCCAGGCGGTGGCTTTGCCTTATGGGGCCAATGAAGATGCCCGCATGTATGTCTTCTTGCCCGATGAAGACAGCAATACCCATGCCCTGCTGCAAAGCTTAACCCCCGAAGCCCTGAATGAATGGTTGCCCAAAATGCGCCGTCAGGATGGAGCCGTGGTATTGCCACGCTTTACCTTCAAAGGCGAACAGCAACTCAATGCCCCCCTGCAAGCGCTGGGACTGCGCAAAGCCTTCAGCGAAGGGCAGGCCGACTTCAGCGATCTGCTGCAAGACCCAGCTAGTAAAGCCTTTATTTCCAATGTCAAACAAGACAGCTTTGTGGAAGTCAACGAAG
This sequence comes from Cyanobacteria bacterium UBA7694, assembly GCA_002482705.1. Classification (GTDB taxonomy): domain Bacteria; phylum Cyanobacteriota; class Sericytochromatia; order UBA7694; family UBA7694; genus UBA7694. The sequence continues at coordinate 3,712 of DLGM01000150.1, read as the reverse complement.
AGGGAACGGAAGCCGCGGCAGTCACCACCGTCACCGTGGGCGCCACCAGCGTACAAATCCCCCAAGAGCCTTTTAACATGGAAATCAACCGCCCCTTTATTCATCTCATCCGTGATGAAAAGACCGGGGCCATCCTGTTCATGGGCGTCACCGCTGATCCCCAGTGAACCCCGCTGAAGCCCTATGGCTGAGTGACTGGCACCTGGGGTTAGCCGGACAGCATCTGCTGCGCTTTCCCCAGGGGCTGCGGGCTCAGCCCGATCCCACCTGGGTCACCATGCCCGAAAGCCATCGGGTCTGGCTGGAACAGCCCTATCCCCACAAGATCGGCACCCTGCCGGGAGGAATTCCGCTGCAAATCAAGGTGCCTGACCCACAGCCATGGGAGCACTGGTTCCCGGCTTGGCAACCGGTGTGGCAGGAAGCTGAAGTGGAACAGGCTTTGTGGTTGCCAAGCTCCCACTTGCCGCAAACGCCTGGGCCCCTGCGCTTAGAAGCGGTTACCACCCCAGCCCAGTGGCAACAGTTGGCAACCTACCGCGAAGAAATTGAGTTGGCGGTGGGGGGCTCTCCCGGTGAAGGTGAGCATATGACAGCCTTTCAACGCTTTCGTGCGCCCCATTTGCAGGGGCACTGGTATGTGGCCTGGGCCGAGGGAAAGCCTGTTGCCAGTGGCGGGATTTTTGCCCTGAAAAGCCCCTTGGGTACGTTGATGCGTTTACAGGATATTGATGTTTTTCCCACCTATCAGGGGCAAGGTTTTGGTAATCAACTTTTACAAGCTTTGCTGTTCCTGGCACACGGTACGGCTGGCGTGGGCGTGCGGGCAGAAGCCCACGATTGGCCTTTACAATGGTACCAGCGTCGGGGATTTTACCCCGTAGCAACTTGGACCACGTGGCGCGTCGCATAAATACAGAAACCGCACGCAAGTTCTGAAAAGCCGCAAGCTATAAAGAAAGGGTTAAGTATTAGCAAAGTAACGTTTAAAAACGCCAAACGCGCCTCGCCTTATGCAAATAACCATGTTATAAATAAGGCATAGCCTGCGTAGCGTATAAATGAGGTTCGCCATGAAAAAGATTGCTGTTTCCCTGCTCACCTTGGCCTTGGTTGGCTGCAGTGGCCAAAGCGCCATGATGCCCATGAACAATCAGACAATGAACCCGGCATTGATGGGCCGTGCTCCTCTGGGAGCCTTAAACGCCGCCAGCGCAGAATCCCAAATTTTTACCGCTCACTTTGTGAATGCTTACCGGGGCCCGGTGGCTGAAAATGAGCCCACCGCCCGCCGCGATCCCAACGGCCCAGCCCAAGCCTTAATTAAGCTGATCAATGGTGCCCGCCAAACCCTCGATGGCGCTTTTTATGACATCGGCAGCGAAGAAGCTGTTGCCGCCCTGATTGCCGCTCAACAGCGCGGTGTACGGGTTCGTATTGTCACCGACACCGACAACATGACCGAGCGCGACACCGGTCGTAACGGCCCCATCCGCGGCGTGATTGCCAAACTGCAACAAGCAGGTATCCCCGTTGTCGATGACAAACGCTCCGGGATTATGCACCACAAATTTTTGATTGCCGACAATCAAGCGGTATGGATGGGCTCCACCAACCTCACCAATACCAGCATGTACCAGCACAATAACAATGCTTTGACCATTCGTGTTCCGCAAATCACCGCCAACTACAATTACGAGTTTGAGCGCATGTTCACCCAGAAGGTCTTTGGCCCTCAGCCTCCGCGTCAAATTCCTCACCCGGTCGTGAAAGTGGGCAACACCACCATTCAAACCTTCTTCTCGCCCAAGGGTGGTGGCCGTGAAGCCCTGCTCGACGTGGCCAACAAAGCCCAAAAGCGCCTGCACTTCATGACCTTCTCGTTCACCGACAAAGACATTGCCAATGTCATGGTGCAAAAGCGCCAAGCCGGTGTTTGGGTAGATGGCATCTTTGATCGCTGCCTTGGCTTTGGACAGTACTCCGCTTATCACCTGCTCCGCCAAGGCAACGTGATCAGCCGTATGGATGGCAACCAAGCCCTGTTGCACCACAAAATTATGCTGGCTGATGATACAGTGGTGACTGGTTCGTTCAACTTCTCATCCAATGCCGATAACTCCAACAACGAAAACATGTTGATCATTCAAAACAGCTACGTGGCTGGCATGTATCGCCAAGAGTATGAGCGCATTATGAACGCAGCCAAGACCAATAACCCGCCGCAAGGGGAGTGCCCTGGCCAAAAGCCCGCTCCTCAGCCCGGCACCCCTGTGGATGATACCCCCATCTCATCCCGTGCTGCCGTGCTCTAAGCACACAGCCCTATCTGCCAAGAGCGGCCAAATGGCCGCTCTTGGCATTTTTATGTCATTCCCATGAAGGGAAGTTTAAATCGAGATTATTTCTGGTGCTTAGACGCAAGCTCTATGCAGGCAAGCGGCTATATTATAGGTAGCTAAAGTGTGTTGTAAGGAGTTTTCTCCATGCCTTCGTTGCATAAATCACCGATTATCCGTAGTCAGGTCTATGTGGTAGGAAACCTATCCCAAGATGGCAGTCGGACTGTTCAACAACATGCTCAGGCAAACCAGAGCACACAAGGGGAGCGCTGGCTCAGCAACGATGCCTTTATGGTATTGCATGGCAACTTTAATACCGCCAATAATCTGCTCGAAGCCGAGACCATGTGGAATCTACGCCAAGCACCTCAGGAACTGGTGAACGCCGTCCCCGTTGCTTTGGCAAAAAGTGCCATGTCGACGGGCAAAGATGTGCTGGCAGATCTGATCAATGGCAAACAGACCTTTTCTCAAGCCAGCGGCAAACTGGTTTCAGAAGTTTCCAGTGCCGTGATTACCAGTAGTGCTACCACATTTGCAAATAAAGCGGTGGTGGCAGGCCTTACCAGCCTTGAAGCTTCGTCACCGTTCACTTTAATTGCCGGTATGTGTGTGGGATTCATTGTCAACCGCGCCACGACGGTAGGCCTTGAAGACAGCGGGTTTAAACAATATCTCTTTGATCAGACCTCTGGGCTGATTCATCCCCAAACACCTGCACCCCAGACGCCTTAACAGCCTATTCTTCCGGGTACAACAGGTATTTTTTACGCAACTGGCGATAGCGCTGTAAGTCGGCCTGCCAACTGCGGCGAATTTCATCTTCTGTCAGGCCGCTCTCAATCGCTTTGCGCAGACGATCAGTGCCCGCAAGTTTGGCAAAAAAGGGATTAAAAAACTTCTGTTTATCAGGGGTGCGGGCGTACATATCAAGCAGGTAACGCAAGCTAAAGCGGCTGTCAGAAGCTTCTTTACGCAGATCGAGCCCATAACAGAGCTGTCCCTGATAGGGGGGTTGGGTGGCTCCAGGCACACTTTCGGGCGTAAATTTGAAGTTACCGTAACGCCAGTCCGGGTAACCAATCGCTTGAAAGGGAAAAGGTGTCCCCCGTGCCACGCTGATCGATGTGCCCTCAAAGAGCCCCAATGAAGGATAAAGGCGAATGGCCAGCGCGTTGGGAAGATTGGGTGACGGGCGCACAGGCAAGGCATAAGCCGTCGCATGGGTATAGTTGCGGACAGGCACAACTTGAAATTGTAGGGAGTTAGGCGACTTCAGCCATTTTTCACCAGCAATCATACGCGCCAGTTCGCCCAAAGTCAGGCCATGCACCAAGGGAATCGGGTGCATTCCCACAAACGAAGCAAAT
>DLGM01000339.1 GCA_002482705.1 Cyanobacteria bacterium UBA7694 | reverse complement strand
AGACTGGGTCTTGTAAGCTTAAGGCCACGGCAATTTGGGCTTCTGGAGTGGCACAGATGCCGCGTTGTTCATGGGCAAGTTGGGCAAATACCTGGGCAAAGCGTCCGCGCATATAGACACTGGGCATAGAGACAATAGGAGTACCAGCGGCAATGGCTTGTAACAGGGTGATACCGCTGCCAAAGGGGTGGGTATCGAGAAATGCTGTCGCCTGTTGTAACACTGCGGTGAAGCGCTCACGGCTGTACCAGGGGCGGAAGATGATCCGCTGGGCCAGAGGGCCTAAACGTGCTTGTAATCGGGCCTGTAAAACCTGATGCACGTGGGTGTGGGAACGGGCCAGCAGGAGAATATGGGCGTGGGGGCTAGCGGCCAAAATTCCGGCAAAAACGGCGTCAAAGTTGGGGTGTAGTTTAAACAAATTGACGGGGCACACATACAACGGCCCCTCTGGCAAACCTAAAAATGCGCGGGAGGCCGCGATTGGCTGGGGGGGGCGGCGATAACAGTGGGGGTTGACTGGCCAGCGCAGCAAGGGCTCTGTATAGTGCGCATCCGCTTCCGGGTGTTCTCCTAAATCCCAGCTAAGCATGCCATCAAGGTGGCTCAAACCACTGGTGACAGGCTGGGTGTAATAGACATATTGGCGCGCGGCAAGGCGTTGAGAGGCCAGCAGCCAAGTGTTTAAATCGGTTCCCAAATCCGTGTAGAGCAACACATGGGGGGCAGCCGCTCGGATTTGTGAGAGCTGCTGTTCGAGGGGCCCCTGTATCACGTGCCATTGCGCAAAGGTGTGTTTCAAGCGCAGCGTGACCTGATCTTCCAGCAGCGGGTCAATCGAGAAAGCGTGGAGTTCGAGGTCGCTGTGAGTCAATTGGCAAAAGACTTCAGCCAAACAGTCCATGACCGAGTGCTGGTGAAAAAAACGTGAGACAACGCCCACGCGCAGTGGTGTCCCGGGTTTATGTTCCGCTGGTTCGGGCAATGGGGGTGCCTGCCATGCACGCAATAAGACTTGCCCCCAGCGCCAGAGGGGAGAACGGCAGTTCAGGTTTAAAAAGGGCAGATAAAAAGGCATGCGTCCGACTTCAACGATTGGGTCTTGGATGCGCAGCTCCCGTTCTTCCAGTGCCTTTAGGTGTTCAAACCACTGGTGCTCCCAAGCTTGGGCTTCGGCCTCTGAGCGGTAAACGACGGGGAATAAACTGAGCTGGGCGAGAGCCAAACCATCACTCTTTGCCTGGTTCTGGCCTTGGTTTAACAGGGTTTGGGCTTGGGTGATGTCGCCGCTATCGGCCCGGCAAAAAGCCTCTTGGAGGTAACTGATCGCTTGGGGAGCTTGCTGGCGGCTGTAGGCAAAACTTTGTGCTGCGGGTAAAAACTGATGACAGGCCTGTTGTAATATGCCTAAATCCCACCAACTGCCTGCATCTCCTTGCTGCTCAGCAACTGTTTGTAAGTGCTTGAGCCCGCGCTCAGGCTGTCCCATGTCGCGATAGAGGCGGGCCAAGGCGCGGTGAATATCAGGGCGTGGGTGACAACGGAGCGCTTCTTCCCATGCCGTTTGGGCCTGAGGAAGTTCCCCAGCCGCTTGATGCCACTGGCCGAGATAGACCCAGGCCTGGGCACGTACCCGAGGTTCTGCCAGATGGGATAGCGCCCGATGCCCATGGGTGAGTGCCTCTTGCCACTGCTGGGCCTGAGCGCAGAGCAAGGCCAGTTGCATGTGGCAAGCCCCAAAATCTGGGTGTAGGGCCAATTCTGCTTCAAAATGAGAGCGTGCCAGGAAGGGATCGGTGGCGCTTAAAAGCAGCCCTAAGCGAAAGTGGCCATTGGGCCAAGAAGGTTCCTGTTGGAGCAATTGCTGGTAATAGGCGATGGCTTGGGGCTGATTGCCCTGGCGTTCAGCTATTTGGGCTGCCTTTGCCAGCGCTTGAAGGGATTCGGACACCGGGGCCTGCTTGCAGAGACGGATTGCCCTGATTTTACCATGTCCGCAGACTGAATAGCGGGAGTGGCTTGCGTTGCAGAATCCAGCGCGGGGGTGGGGAACTCGGAGCCGGGGTCATGGCGGCCTCCTAAGGGGTGATAGATTTACCTTAACATAATGGTTACAAATAAGTAAATAAATAATCTTACTAAAATGTAATTAATATCTAAATAGCCAGAACCATTGACGTTCCCAGTGGCCAAGCGGCATATTACCCCTATGCAACGCCGTCAAACTTCTGTTTCTGTGGCTTGGGCTGAACAAGCGCTTTTTTACCATATCTATCCTCTGGGGGCGCTGGGAGCCCCGCGTCATCCACAGGGGTTACGCATGCAGCCGCGCCTGAATGAGCTGCACAGTTGGTTGCCCCATTTACAGTGGTTGGGCGTAACCGCTCTGTATATAGGCCCATTGTTCGAATCGAGCAGCCATGGTTACGATACTCGTGATTATTACCATGTAGATCGGCGCTTGGGCGATGATGCCACGCTGCGTGCTCTGGTGGATGCCTGTCATGCGTTGGGGATTCGCGTTGTTTTGGATGGGGTCTTTAATCATGTTGCTCGCGACTTTTGGGCTTTCCGCGATCTGCGCCAAAATTTACGCCGCTCCCCTTATACGTCTTGGTTTCACCGCCTGCGTTTTGATCAGCGGGGTCGCGCGGGTGACCCTTTTAGCTACGAAGGGTGGAAAGGGCATTACGATCTTGTTAAGCTCAGTCTCCGCAACCGGGACGTGCGGGCCCATCTGTTTGGAGCCGTGCGCCATTGGATTGAACGGTATGATATTGATGGCCTGCGCTTGGATGCTGCTGACTGCATGGATTTGACTTTTCTCAAAGCTTTGGGGCGGCATACCCGCTCACTCAAACACGACTTCTGGCTGATGGGAGAGGTGGTGCATGGGGATTACCGGCGCTGGACCGGGCGTGGGCAACTGGATGCGATCACCAACTACGAATTGTATGATGCCCTGCACCGCAGCCACAATGCCCGTGATTACCATCTGTTGACCCATGCCTTAGATCGGCAGTTTGGCCCTCACGGCGTGTATCGCGACATCGGGCTGTTTTCGTTTGTCGACAACCATGATGTGACACGTATTGCCAGTTTGCTCAAGGATTCTGCGCTATTGTACCCGCTGCATTTAGCCCTGTTCCTGTTGCCGGGCATCCCCTCGCTGTATTATGGCAGTGAGTGGGGCCAACTGGGTAAAAAAGGCAAATGGAGTGATGCTGAGCTGCGCCCGGCTTTGCATCCCTCTCAAGGGCGACAAGCGCCGCAGCGCGATTTGATGCAAACAATCCGCAGGGGAGCTGCGCTGCGGCGCGAGCACCCGGCTTTGCTTTCAGGGAGCTATCGCACGCTGTTTGTGAACAAGCAGGTATTGGCTTTTGAACGCCGGAGCGCTCACGAAAGCCTGATCGGGGTGTTGCATCTGGGGGCGGAAACCCGTTCGGTGACTTTGCCGCTGATCGGGCGTTACCGTGATCTCTTGGAGCCTGGCGCAATGTTTGAAAGTACGGCCCATGGTTTAACTTTGCCCCTGTATCCGACTTGGGGGCGTTTATTGCAAGCGGTGTGAGTTCCCTCCTATGAACGCAAAAAGGCCCGCCATAGAGCGGGCCTCGGTCAAATGAATCTATAGGTTCGGGGGCATCAAGACGGTGTCAATGACGTGAATGACGCCATTGGATGCGGCGACATCAACGGCCGTGACCGTGGTGTTACCGTTGAGCTTGACCATACCATCCACTACACTAATGGCAATTTTATTGCCTTCAACGGTGGTGGCCTCGGTCATTCCAGTAACGGCGCTGGAGGGCACATTGCCTGCGACCACATGGTAGGTCAGGACCTTGGTCAATTTTTCTTTGTCCGCAAGCAGAGCCTCGAGATCGGCCTGAGGGATTTTAGCAAAGGCTTCATCTGTCGGAGCAAACACAGTGAAAGGACCTTCACCTTTGAGAGTGGTCACCAGTTCTGCGGCAGTCAGTGCTTGGGCCAAGGTATCAAAAGAACCGGCAGCCATTGCGGTATCAACAATATCTTGAACGGTGGGGGCTGTAGAAGGTTCAGCGCTGGGCATGGCACTGGGTTCAGCACTCGGCATGGCCGTAGGCATGGCTGTGGGTTCTTCACTGGGCATGACGGGGGGGGCTGGTGGGGTCATATCGCCGCTGCCATTGGGGCCAACGGGCATTCCGCAAGCGCTCAGGCTGAGAGCCAAGACAGACAATAGGGCAAAACGTTTCATGATGCAGACTCCTTGAAGGTATAAAATGAGGGTATGCACGTTATAACATAAGAGCCATGCTTATGTTAATATTTTTGAATTCTTCTATCTGTTTATTTAAACAACAAAATCTTAAGTCCGAGCCCAATTAAGACCAGTCCGCCTACTTTTTCCGCATGACGCCCTAACGATTCTCCCAGTTGTTTGCCCGCAAACCCTCCGAGCAGGGCCAAACCTGTGGAGGTTAAGCCCACCCAGATGGCTGTGCTCCATACGGAGGTTTTGAGGGCAACCAATGATACCCCCGCAGCTAGGGCATCAATGCTGGTGGCGATAGCCAATAAGACAAAGTCGCGGGGACGTAACAGGCTGACTTCTTCGTCTTCGCCTTCTTCAAAGCCTTCTTTGAGCATTTTGCCCCCAATAAAAAACAGCAGCAGGGCGGCAATCCAGTCGGCCATGGCTCCCAGTGAGTTGAGCAGGGTCCCCCCCGTAAAATAACCAATCAGTAACATGCCCGCCTGAAAAACACCAAACAATAAGGCCAAGATTACTAAAGGGCGGCGGGATACCCCCGCAGGCAGGCCAAGACCCTGACAAATGGCTATCGCAAAACAATCCAGGGCCAAGGTGAGCCCTAAGATCATGGGGGAAAGGAACGTCGACATGAGATTACCTCAGAATGGAGAGTTTGCGCCAGATAGTTACCCAGACATCGAGCGTGATTGTCAGGGGTAAGGCCGTGCTTAGATCGGTTGGATCGATATGGTTTAGTTTCCAGGCATAGGGGGTCATGTGAATGAGCTGATGCAAGGTGGTCAGTTCCCTGATAACAAAGGGCTGCTGCACACGGGTGCGATCGATACGATGAAAACCTTGAGGGTGATAGGTATCCTCAGGGTGTAACAGCACGTCTTTATACAACAGTGCCTTGATTTCCCGGAGATGTTCGGGGGCTGGCGAAACCCTTACTAGATAGCCTTCTGGGAGCAAAATTCGGGCCAGCTCCTCATCGACCAGTGGGGCAAAGATATTCATGGCATGTGAAAAACTCTGGTCTGCCAAGGGCAAATCCCGGTTGCTGGCTATGGCAAAGCGGCAGTGGGGGTAGCGACGGGCGGCTGCACGGATTCCGGCTTTGGAAATATCAATGCCATACACCGCAGCCTCGGGAAAGGCTTGGGCCATCGCTTGTGTATAATAACCTTCGCCAGCTCCCAAATCGAGCAGCGACGTTAGGGTCCCGGTATGCGTGAATGCGGTTGTAATGGCTTCTACAATCGGTTGGTAATGGCCACCTTCTAGGAAGGTGCGGCGAGCTGTGAGCATGTCTGGATTATCTCCTGGCTCGCGGGAACCTTTTTTCTGAACGGGTAGCAGGTGGATATAACCTTCACGGGCGGTATCAAAACGATGCCCCTGTGGGCATAAAAACTCACTCCCGAAGGGTTCACGACATAAAGGACAAATAAAACGCTCAGTCTGCATATGCGCCAGCATAACATGGCTATATTCTCAGAGGGAGCAGTTCTTGCATTTTGTATTTTTGTCTTTCCAGAGGCTTAATCATGGGGGACGGGTGAGGCTGTCATACATTTTTTTATCCATTGCGGCGTGATATTTTTTGTGGGGATGATTTAAGCCGGATGCCTTGGCTTCCGATAAGCCTACTAAGAACACAGGTGGCTTAAGAACGCTGAGCCACCAGGGTAAAGGCGGTGCCACGTGAAAATTGATGATCCGATTCCGAATCTCAGCGGAATCACGGGCCCATCGCCGGTTCAACGGATAGGGCCAGTCTTTGACCTGTTTGCCGCGTATGGGGCCAGCCCCGTACAGGGGCCAGATCAGGCTGAGGTCTCTGTAATGGGGCTGGAAATTCAGCGCCTGACGGAGCAGGTGAAGAAATTGCCAGATATTCGCGAAGCGAAGGTACAGGCGATTGAATCTCGACTCGAGGCCGGAACCTACCATGCTCCTGTTGCCGATATTGCCGAAGCCATGTTCCGCTTGTCGGAACTGGATCGGGATGAGGCGTGAACCGGGTGGCTGCTTTGTCATCCCAAGCAACAGCGGCGCAACCCCTTGCGTCGCTGTTGGCCCACTTACATTATGAAGAGCAACTCTACGGCTGCTTAGTACAGCTCCTAGAGCAAGTGCGTACAGCCTTAATTACCCATCAGCGCCCAGAACTGGAACAGGCTCTGCAGCAGCAGGAGCGCTGTTTGACTTTGTTACAAGGGGCCATGCCGCAACGGCAAGAACTGATGGCCGCAGTCGCCCTGGAAGTGCAGGCCCCGGTAGATAGCTCTCTGGGCCATTTGTTGGCCAAAGTCCCCGATTTACGCAGCCGTGTTCAGCTTCAAGCACTTCAGCGTAATATCCATCAGCACTTGGGGGCGATCCCGCTTCTGCAACAGCAAAACCAAGTCCTGATTCAACAGGCCCAGGCTTATGTGGATTTCACCCTTGAATCGATCCACGATCTGGCCCAAACATCCGAACCGGCGGTCTACTCCCACCGTGGTTCATTCCAACAGCCCGTGGCAGAACCTGTCGCCACCTGCAATTTCGACGCTTGAGGTAAATTATGCGCCCCACTTTTATGGGTTTAAACATCGCCAGTAACGCCCTTTTGGCCCATCAACAGAGTCTCGACGTGATTGGCCACAATATCGCCAATGCCAGCGTTGCCGGTTATAGTCGCCAGCGCCTGCACTTGGCGGCAGCCCCGGATGGCACAGGGGTGGGGGGATATGGTTATCCCGGCAGCATTGGCGCAGGGGTTCAGGCCGATGCCCTTGAGCGCATTCGTGACCAATTTATTGACCGCCAATACCGAGCCAAAACCCAAGAACAGCAATATTACCAAACCCAGTCAACTTATGCCCAGCGCATGGAAGCCTCCCTGGGCGAATTGGGCGAATCGGGGCTGGGATTGGCCCTGGATAAATTTTTTAATGGTTTGCAACAGCTAAGTCTGCGTCCCGAAGACCTGAGTCTGCGCAGTACGGTAGTGGCCAGTGCGGTCGATTTGACCTATGCTCTGCGCACCTTCACCGAAGATGTCACCCAATTGCAGGCTGACACGGATCGCGATTTGGCCCAAAGTGTGCAGGATATTAACCGCCTGACGGCAGGCATTGCCCATCTCAATGGGGAAATTGCCAAGCGCGTGAATCTCGGTGAAACCCCATCCGACCTGCTCGATGAACGGGATCGGGCTCTCGATACCTTGAGCGAATATACCTCCTTCCAATTGCTTGAAAACCCCAATGGCTCGGTCAATGTCCTCATTGACGGTAAAACGATCGTATTTCAAGATCAGGCTGAAACGATGCAATTGCGTCCTGAACAGGCTGTTTTACGGGGCCGTAATCCGGTGGGTTTCCCCTTTACCCTCAACCGGGGAGATTTGGTCATCAATGGGGTTGATATCCTCGGCAGTGAGCCGCCCCTAACGGTGAGTAATGCCAATGATGCGGGCTTTTTAGTCAATCTGATCAATAGCCGCACCCAACAGACGGGGGTCACTGCTGCTCTTGACCCTTCCGGGCGCTTGACTTTGGGGGGGAGTAGCCCCGGTTCTGATTTTATCCGCGTGCAAACCACCGGGGTGGGCTTAAGCCTGACGGGTATCAGTGGGGGTGACTATACGCTGACCGATACCACCACCTTACAACTTAACAATGGCACCTTCATGAACCGCACCGGGGGTCGCCTTCAGGCCCTGCTCGACACAAAAACCCAGGTCATTCCGCAAACAATTAGCCGCGTTAACCAGCTGACTGCCACCCTGATTGACCGGGTCAATGACATTCACAGCAGCGCTTATGATCTCAATGGCGGGACAGGCCGTCCCTTTTTTATTGGCACCAGCCCCCGGGATATTGCGGTGGGGCAAACCCTCCAAGCGGATCCCCGTTTGGTGGCAGTGGCCGGAGGGCCCGGTTTTCCACCAGGAGACAATTCCAAAGCCCTGGCCTTGGCCAATGTCCGTTTTCAGGCCATGATTGGCGGCGAAAATCTCGACAGTTATTACCGCAGTTTGGTCACCGATATGGGGACACGGATTGCCCAGGCGGAAAGTACCCAAAAGAATCTACAACTGGTAGGTGACCAGATCAGCAATCAGAGTGAAGCGGTCTCGGGGGTCAACCTCGATGAAGAACTCACGCATATGTTACAAGCCCAACGGGCCTTTGCCGCCGCTGCACGGGTGATGAACACCATGGATGAAATGCTCAACCGCATTGTCAACGGACTGGGAGCCTAATCCATGATCAGCCGCATTACTTCACAAATGCAAAACCGCAATCTCTTAGCGGGCATTACCCAGCGTCAGCAAAATATTTATACGGCTCAAAATCAGGTTACCAGTGGCGTGCAATTTGGCCGTCCGAGCGAAAATCCCTTTGGGGCCAGTCGTGTACTCAATGATACCCAAGGCATTGCTCTCCAGCAGCGTCTGCGTGAAAATGCCCTGACGGCCCGTGACTTCAGTTATGCTGCCGACAATGAACTTGGGCAGGCGGCCGAAGTGCTCAACCGTGCCCGTGAGCTGACCATTCGTGCTGCCAGTGAAGCCCTGAACGAACAGCAAATTTCCGGCATTGCCAGCGAAATCGATGGCTTGCTTGAGCGCCTAACGGATATTGCCAATACCACCCATGAAGGGCAGTTCCTGTTTGGCGGGTTCCAGAGCAATGATCCCCCTTTTCGCATTGAAAAGAACTTAGGCCTTGAGGGCACGGGCCTCAATTTGCTCGGCCTCAACAGCGGCACTTTTCGCACCCGTTTGGAAACCGCTGCTCTGACCACGGCCTTGCCCGGTTCGTTTGCACTTCAAGGCGGTGATCTGATCCTCAATGGGGTGGATATCGGTGCCTTTTCAGCCTTGGATACCCTTCCGCCCAGCCGTACCGCCGCCCAGAATGCCCAAACACTGGTACATCGCATCAATGCTAAAACTGCTGAAATCGGTATTACTGCGCGGGCAGTGGCCTTTCCGACCGGGACTTTTGACACCCCTGGGGCCGCTCCCTTGGAAGGCATTGTGCTCACCAATTTAGATGCCAATGGGCAGCCGACCCAGCGCGACATCCGTGTCGAAGGGAGAGGGGTTCCCGGTGCGGGCGGCCTGAATCTCTTCCGCCGTGAAACACTCTCGTTGGCGGATACGCGTTTTACTTCGTTGCAGATCGGGGCCGGGGCCATTGGCAATGTCACCCCCCCTGGCGATGCAATCACGATCAACGGGATTGCCCTGACCACTCCCATGACCTTTTTAGCTACCAACACGCCTGAGCAAAATGCCCAGGAAATTGCCCGCGCCATCAATACCCTGTCGAGCCAGACAGCGGTTTATGCCGGAACCGATGGCAATGGTTTTGTGACCCTCACTTCTCAGCGCCCGGTCACGGTCAAT
>DLGM01000225.1 GCA_002482705.1 Cyanobacteria bacterium UBA7694 | reverse complement strand
AGAAATGACCTGTGTAGAAGCAGCGGAGGTGTTACAGGTTCCCGCAGGCACCGTCCGTTCCCGTTTGCACTATGCCCGCAAGCGACTGGCAGACATCCTGCGCCCCTACCGTGCCCTGTTAGGCCAAGGAGATACCCATGAGTGACCCTCGTGATCGCGAGCCGGAAGTCGATCAAGGCCTGCGGCAACTGTTACAGACACACCGCGTCATGCCCCCAGAGGGTTATGCTGACAGCCTATGGGCGGCCCTTGAACCCCAATTGCAACAACCGCCCCTCTGGGTGCGAACCGTCAGCCATTTGCGCCGTCCCTTTCCGGCCATTGCCGCTGGTATCTTATTATTGGTGCTCACCCCCGCCTTGTGGCCCCAGTTGCAGCAACAGTATCCCAAGGCAGAAGCTCCGACCCTGCAAGATACAGTAGCACCAGCCACCCCAGAAGGGTTTACAATTGGCAGCAATCAGCGCTCCGAAACCCTGGCTCGTACCCCCTTGCGTTTGGGAGCGGCCCCACCCCGGGCCTTGGAAGAAGCACAAATCCCCAGCGAAGACAGCCTGGCTGCCAAAGAAGAATACAAAGCCAAGTCGTTGGCACCGGCCCCTAGCACTCAGAATCTGAGTGGCACTAGCCCGGCTGAAATCACCCAAGAAGTGGACATGCAACTCGAAGTCAAACATCTGGCTGAGCGCATGCAAGCCATCTTAAAACTCACCGAACAGGCTGGGGGATTTGCCCGTGAAGCCCGCTTAGAACAAGCCCCCCAAGGGGAACCGCGCGCCGAACTGCAGCTCAAAATTCCCCGCGCCCGCTTCCAGAGTACCCTGACCGCCATTCAGGCTTTGGGTACTTTGCGCCAGCTCCACATCAGTGGGGAAGATCTGTGGGAACCCTTGACCCAAAACCGTCTGGCCCAGAGCCAATTGGTCGCCAAACTGGCCCAGACCAAAGACCCGGAGGCCCGGCGGGCCCTGCAACAGGAAATCGATCAGCGCAAGCTCGATGCCCAGCGTCACGAACGGGCCTTGGCCATGGGCCATGTACACCTGATTTTAACCGCCCAACCCCAAGGGCAGTGGGCCGGGGTCACCCTGATTCCACCCCAGATTGAACAGCGTCTGGCCCAGGCCCTGCGCCAAACCCTCGAAATGGCGGTGACCGTGATCGCGGTGCTGCCGCCGCTGCTGCTGTGGTGTCTGTGCGCCACTGCCGTCTGGAAGGTCTTGGCCTGGGTGCTGGTCACCAAGCTCGGTCTGATGCAACTGCACACCTTTGGCTGGCTCTTTTTAAGCGCGATTGTCTTTTTCCCGCTCTATCTGTCGCGGGGCCGGGAGTGGATGGCGATGGTCACGTTTGTGGTGCTCAGTCTGATCATGCAGGGGGCGCGGCAGGGGTGGGGCTGGTGGCAGAAGCGTAGCCAGCAACCCTCTCAAGATCAGTCGTCTTAAACTTGGGTCAAAGTTCAGAAATAGCATCTATGAAAAAACAAGTTATCCACGTTTTTGAGTTGGTCAAAACCTTTGAGCTACAGGCGATCTCAGCCCAGCCGAACGAAGAGGAGTGGAAATTTAGAATTGAGATATTAAAGAAATGCACTCCTAAAGGCATGTATTCAGTGCGTGTGACACGCCGTGAAACCTATCGGATACCCCCCACTTATCCACTCACGGAGGAAGGCATACCCTCCACCCCAGCCTGCGACAAAGAAATTCTAGTGGATGATACCAGCAGCGATTGGGAACGAATCAAAGGAAAAAGCTCTGATGCAGTTTTACAGCGGGTTCTAAAAGAGTTTGAGCGCATCTTCCAGGTTTCCATTCTTGGCACAACCCATGAATGAAGCAGCCCTCCAACAGTGATGTCACCCCACCTAGAGCCCCGAAAAGTAGGCGTGGGTCAGGGCAATCGCCAGGGCGTCAGCGGCATCATCGGGTTTGGGAATGCGCTCCAGGCCTAAGATTTCTTTGACCATGTGCTGCACCTCTTTTTTGGTGGCACGGCCGCTGCCGGTCAGGCTCTGTTTGACTTGCTGGGGCGGGTATTCACCAATGGCAAGCTGGCGCTGCATGGCACTCAGCAATACCACCCCCCGGGCCTGCGCCACCGGGATCACAGTCGTCACATTGCGAAAAAAGAACAACTGCTCAATCGCCAACACATCCGGCTGCAGCAAATTAAACAGCTCTTCAATGTCTTGATGGATGATCAGCAGGCATTCATTGGTGGGCGTGCCCGGCGTAACCTGAATGCTGCCATAGGTGACCACAGCATGTTGACCGGGGGTGCAATCAAGGGCACCATAACCAACAATATGAGAGCCTGGGTCAATTCCGAGAATGCGCATAGTGTTATAATACCGAACCATAACCCCTGATAAGAAGGATGTATCCATGAGTCAAATTGCCGAACGCCTGAAACAAATGGGAGTCACCCTCCCGGCCCCCCCGCAGCCGGTGGCTGCTTATGTGCCCTGCGTTCGCCACGGCGATTTGCTCTATATTTCCGGCCAGTTGCCCATGGAGCAGGGCAAAGTCGCCCTGACCGGCAAAGTGGGCACTGAGGTCACTCTCGAACAGGCCTATGCCGCCGCCCGCCTGTGCACCATCAATGCCCTGAGCATTGTGCAAGCGGCCATTGGCGACCTCGATTTGGTCAAGCAGGTGGTGCGCGTCGGCGGGTTTGTCAACAGCGCCGACGGGTTTACCGATCAGCCCAAGGTGATCAACGGGGCCTCCGAGTTTCTGGGCGAAGTCTTTGGTGAAAAGGGCCGCCACGCCCGCGCCGCCGTCGGCGTCAACGAGCTGCCGCTGAACGCTGCGGTCGAAGTTGAATTTGTGATTGCAGTCGCGGACGCAGCAGGCGCTTAAGCCCAGATAATAGAAACACGCCCCCACCGCAGCACCCAAGGAGCCCTTATGCACTACCCCTCCGCCCCCGTTGGCGTCTATGACTCTGGCCTCGGGGGGCTCTCAGTTGTGAAAGCCCTCAGAGCCCACTTGCCCAACGAATCCATTGTGTACGTGGCCGACAATGCCCGCGTACCCTACGGCGGACGCAGCCCCGAAGAAATCCGGCGCTTTAGCCAGGAAGTGATCGATTTTTTGGTGGAACAAGGGGTCAAAACAATTGT
>DLGM01000365.1 GCA_002482705.1 Cyanobacteria bacterium UBA7694 | reverse complement strand
GGTCGATGAGCTTGCGCACCATCTGTTGCGGATCGTAACCCACTTTTTTACCGAGCCAGTCGGCGGCATTGGCCAAGCCACCGGCCAAACCGCCCACCTCTACTTTGAGGCCGGCCCCTTGGGGTTTGAGGATAATGTGCCCTAAGCCAACCCCATAAGAGACGTTAATGCGGTATTGCTGGTCGCGAGGGTTGCTTTCGAGTTCAAAACGTACGCCGCCCATCTCTTTATTGGCTTGGGCCAGAGAATATTCGAGCAGGGCGCGGTCAAACACAATGCTGCCGCCGAGCGTTCCCTTGAGATCGGCCTTGGATTTGCTGTCAATGCCGTCGATGTCGGATAAATTGAGGCTCAGGTCTGCGGTTGCAAGGGACTGTTCTAGGTGATGGAGGTCGATTCCTTCAATTTCTAGGGTACGCAAGGCATTGTCCTGGGTCATGACATAGGCTTTACCAGCCCCTAAGGCTGAAAAGGTATCTTGGCTGACACGGGCTGATTGATTGTTAAAGTCTTCATGGGTGATGGTTTTGCCCGCTTCGCTGGTTTCTAGGGCATAGACTGAATAGGTTCCGTCCTGTTGCCGGACGATGGCTTCAGCGCCGTTGCGGTTGCGGGCAGCGGCCATTGCTGCATCGGCATTCAGGCCTTTTTGTAAGGGGCTGCGTTTGATGCGCAACTGATCTTCGCGGTCGAGCATCCCTCGGTCGTGACGGCCAATATTCAAATCACCCATGGTACGTTTCCTTTGTTACATAGCGAGGTTAAAGTTCTTATCCCCCTGATGGGGCTCAAGCTTGTGTTAAAGCTGGCAGTTCGCGTAAAAAGAGTGTCATCGGGATACATCCGTTAGTTTTAATGGAATGGGAATATTTCTCGATGAAGACCAAACGGTGCTGGGCGGCAATATTTTCAGTAGCGGGGTTAAATTTCGGTGTGTCTTTTAAAGTTCAGAATGAGAAAAGGGCCGTGCTTCGCCTTGTAACCAACTGATTTCATAGGCCAAATTGCGCCGGGCTCGCTGTTCGTGGGATTCCTGAAAATAGGGTGTGCGGTAAAGCTCGGGAGTTGCCAAGAATTCGAGCAGGATTTTAGCTCGGCCTTTGCGGTATAGCGGTTCGGGAATCATCCAATATTCACGCCGTACCTGCTGCATATATACCGCATAAACTTGGCGGTGTTCGCCCAAAATACTGAGGTCAAAATCGAGGAACCACTGTAAATCGTGAGATTCATCAGGGTCGCGCTGCATATGGTTTTGGGTGCGCCCAATCCAATGGGCGATTTGCTCAATTTCATCCGGTGTGAGCCCCAGGGCTTTCAGATCTTTGCGGGCCCATTCGGCGCTGCGCTGTTCATTGTCTTTTTTGAGCGGGTTATAAATGGCGTCGTGGTACCAAATGGCCAATTCGACCAGCTCAGGGGCAATCAAATATTTGCGACACTGATCGCTCAGGGTTAACAGCGCTTCAATGTGGCCGAGGCTGTGGTAATGGCGCCCGGAGGCTCGATAGGCTTTGTCGAGCTGCCCAAAGAGACGGTCAATCAGCCCGGCGTCGTTGCTAAACCCGGAAGCCAGTTGAAACCATTTGGTTTTGAGCGAGAGCGCACACATGGGGGCATTGTAGCATGGGAAAACAGGTACAATGGATGCACGCTGGGTGTTTCCCGGCCTATCCCTTTTGCACAACGAGGCCATTATGCACAAACCACCTGCTATTGACACGCCCTTTACCCGCCAACTGGGCATTGATTATCCGATTATTTGTGGCCCGATGTACCCCTGTAGCAATAAAGAATTGGTGGCTGCGGTGTCGGCTGCTGGTGGCATTGGGGTGGTCCAGCCCCTGTCGATGATGTACGTCTACGGGGACGATTTCCGTGAAGGTCTGCGCTGGATTCGCCAGCAGACGGATCGTCCGATTGGCATGAATGTGTTGATTGAAAAATCCTCCAAAACCTATGAAGAGCGGATGCGCAACTGGGTGCAAATTGCTTTGGAGGAAGGGATACGCTTTTTTATTACTTCGCTGGGGAACCCGGCTTGGGTGGTTGAAACCGTGCGCCCCCATGGGGGCATTGTCTACCATGATGTGACCGAGCGCNNATGCAGACGTGGACGGTTTCATCTGTGTCAATGAGCGGGCCGGGGGCCATGCGGGAGAGCGTACCGCCCAGCGCCTGATGGCCGACCTCAAAGATCTGGGTAAACCCCTGATTTGTGCCGGTGGGGTCGGAGATCCCCAGAATTTCCGCGATGCCCTCGATTTGGGTTTTGTCGGCGTGCAAATGGGTACCCGCTTTATTGCTTCGCAGGAATGTGCCGCCCATGAGGATTATAAACAGGCGATTTTAAAAGCCACAGCGGATGATATTGTGCTGACCCGCAAACTCTCCGGGACGCCCTGTGCGATTATCAATACCCCGACCATGGAAAAAATCGGCACTGAGGTCAACCCGATTGAACTGAAGCTGCTCAAAAACCGCCATACCAAATACCTGATGCGTACAGTGTATGCTCTACGTTCGCTCTGGAGCCTGAAACAGGCTTCAACCAAAGGTTTGTCTTACAAGGATTTTTGGCAGGCAGGTAAAAGCGTGGATGGCATTAAAGCCGTTGAATCGGCTCAGGATATTGTCTGGCGTTTTGCTTTGGCTGCCCAACCCGCTTCTGTCTCTGAATGAAATACCGCTGGCTTCTGATTTTACCAGCCGCTGTAATGCTGTGGCTGGCAGTCCATACAACCGTGGTTTTGGCAGATGGATTTACCGAGCGTTATCCCAAGGCTGTGGCGGCTGTTGTGCTGGGCAACCGGGTTGAGCCCAATGGGAAACCTTCAGAGCGTTTAAAGGCACGCCTCGACCGGGCTTTGTACCTGTATCAGCGCCAAGAGGTCAGTCAGGTGCTGGTGAGTGGCGGTTTAGGCAAAGAAGGGCATG
>DLGM01000037.1:6516-6922 GCA_002482705.1 Cyanobacteria bacterium UBA7694 | reverse complement strand
CTGACGCCAATGGCCGTTTCGATTTTCAAATTCCCACTGGCACAACCTTGGGGGCAAACAGTACTTATATTCTAGAGGCAACCCGTCGCCTCGGTCCCCACGGAACCGAAAGCCAGTCCTTGCGCACGCTATTGCGTTGGAGTGGCAGCGCTTGGACGGCTATCAGCACCCCTCAAATTGTCATTAGCACCAAAACGACTGCTTTGGTACAAGCCCTTGAATTGGACAATACCCTTAGCTCCGCTGACCTATTGAATACCGTGACGGTCGGCGTGGGGGCGACTGCTCTTACGGTTCCAATTGGCACACATACCTTGCCCGTGCTCAATCAGGTAGTGGCCATGGTCGATTCACTCCTTGAGCAAGGGCGTGATCCAACTGCCCATTTGGGTTTTCAACAGGGCAT
>DLGM01000037.1:0-6504 GCA_002482705.1 Cyanobacteria bacterium UBA7694 | reverse complement strand
TATTTTATGTCAAAAAAACCATTAATCCTCAGGTGCCCTGGCTCAATCATCGCTTAAATTGTCCCGGTTGCAGCTTGGATGGTGAGCTGTTACACGGAATGGATCTTGCCAATAAAGACTTGAATGGCCATGATTTACGCGGCTCCCACTTGGTCGGGGCCAATCTCAGCCAAATTCAAGCAGAAAATGCCCAATTGAACGGCGCATATCTTAATGAAAGCAATCTGACGGATGCTAATCTTGCGGGAGCCAATTTGTCTGATGCCCAGTTGCTCGGCGCTAATTTTACCAATACCAACTTTACCAGCAGCAACTTGACAGGAGCTAATCTTACGGGGGCTGATTTACATACAGCAACGTTAAATAACGCCAACTTTACCGAGGCGCAACTCAATGGCGTTAATTTGGCGGGTGTTGTTTTCCCTGCGTTAAATCTGGATCAGGCCCAGATGCGTGGCGCAAATCTACAAGCGGCCAATTTGACCGGGCAACAGCTCACAGGAACCGATCTGCGCGATGCCGATTTGCGAAATGCAAACTTAAGCAATATGACGCTCAACCAAATAAAGTTGGCGGGTGCCCACTTGGGCGGTGCCAACTTTCAAAGTACTCAGCTTGCGGGTGTTTCTTTTTTTCAGGCAATTTTGGATGGAGCGATTTGGGTGGGCGGGCAGATTTGTAAAACGCCATCACGTACAGTTTGCGGCTATGAGTGGCTGGTAAACACTGATACGGTTGGCAATCAGCAATATCCCAGTATTGCAATGGCTGCTGACGGCTCTAGCATTATTGTGTGGAACAATACGGCTTCTCAACCTCATATCGTTGGCCAGCGTTATGACCCTTATGGGCAACCGATTGGGGGGCAAATAGCGATCAGCCAAACCCTTTCCGAACCCTATTCAGAAGCTGATGTGTCTATGGCTAGCGATGGGAGTTTTGTAGTGACTTGGGATCATAACAATGATGGTAATAATTGGGGCATTATTGCTCGCCAATTTAATGCTGATGCGAGCCCTAAGGGCAATGAATTTGTAGTGAACACCCATACTACAGGTGATCAATGGTATCCAACTGTTGCCATGTCATCTGATGGGCGCTTTATTGTCGCTTGGTATGATAATGGCTTAGGAGCCACCTATTATCGCCGTTTTGAACAAGATGGAAGTTCAAATATGGCCCAAGATACGGTCAGCCCCGCCAGTTTTCAAGTGGATGTGGCCGCCAATAATGACTATTTTGCGTTTACCTGGCGGGCCGCTGATGCGAATAATTATGGAGTGTATGCCCGTTTACAACGTCATGATGCAAGCAATGCCCAGTTTACACATATTCCGTTAAATACGACTACGTCAGGCAATCAGCAGATGCCCGCTATCGCTTTGAGTGACTCCTACCTAGTTACAGCCTGGGAAAGCCAATACCAAGACGGTAGTGGTTATGGAATTTATGCCCGCTATTTCAACATTGATCCACAAACAATGGCCGGAGTAAGCTCTGCCAGCGAATTTCCAGTGAATACCTATACCAGTTTTGACCAGAAATCTGCCAGTGTAGCAGTGGATCCTACTGGTAATTTTGTGATTGCTTGGCAAAGTGCTGGGCAGGATGGTTCCGCCAACTCTATTTATGCTCAGCGTTTTAATGCCCGTTATCGGGAACGGGTTGGCTCAGAGTTTAAGCTGAATACCTATTCGACAGACAATCAGATTTTACCGACCATTGCTCTTGCGCCCAATCGGCATATTCGCGCCGCTTGGGTCACCCAAGGGCAGGATGGAAATGGATTGGGTATTGCGGCAACCCAGTTGGGTTATTGAGGGATCTTATGAAATATAAACGCTTTCTCTCCGTTCTTTCGAGTGTTGCAATCAGTACTGGATTCATTGGCTGTGGTGTTGTTCCTGTTCTGACTGCACATCAACAGCAAAGGGATGCTTTGGTGGGCTACGTTTTCTTTTCGGGAGTATCTTGGCAAGTAAAAAATGTAGCGATTATTCGTAGTCACGCTACAGTTTCGCTTCTCTATCCTGCTGAGCATGCTACCGACGCCCATCGCACTGCGGCCGCTGGCAGCACGGATGCCAATGGGGCGTTCCAACTGACTTTCGATTCAAGTTTTACACCTGCGGTGGGCGATATGTTCATTCTCGAAGCCAGTCGCCGCATGGGGCCTGCTCAACAACGTCAAGCTTTACGCACCTGGGTGCGGCGCACGGCCAATGGCTGGGAAAGCTTGACCGGTGATACCACGGTTGTGGATGCACGGACCACGGCGCTCAGTGCCTTGATTCATTTAAAATCCTTGACTGCCAGCGATTTTATTGCTGCATTAACGCTGTCGGCTGGCGAAACCAGCTATCCAGAGACCGTTGGGGATATTGCATCCAGTGAAGTTGAAGAGGCGACCGCTTTAGCCCACACGCTTTTGAGCGAGAGTGAGGACCCAGTCGCAGTTTTAGCCCGACACAATACCCAGATTCTACCCGCTCGGGTTACCAATCCCCAGTCCCAAATTTTACAAGACGTGCTTCACTGTCCTTTTTGTGATTTAGCCGGAGCCGATTTACAAGGCTTGATACTCAATGGTGCCAACTTAAATGGTGCAAATCTCCAATACGCAGATTTGCATAATGCCAGCCTGATTGATGCCAATTTACAGGGGGCCGCATTGCGCGGCACCCGTTTGGGCGGGGTGACTTGGCTCAATGGGATTGCTTGTGAGCCCGAATCGGTAGGCGCTTGTCAACAAGAGTTCCAGGTGAATACTTATACCTTGGGGAGTCAGCGGAATCCTCATATTGCCAGTGATCGAGAGGGCAATTTTGTGGCTGTTTGGCAAGATGAGTCTGGGCAGGATGGCAGTGATTTTGGTATCTATGCACGCCGTTTTGATGCCCACGGCATCCCCCGTGGCCCACAATTTCAAGTGAATACGTTCACTGTCGGTGGGCAAGGCGGCCCTGATGTGGCGATGGCTCCCGACGGCAGTTTTGTGATTGTCTGGCAAAGTGCCAATGATGAACCCAGCAGTGAAGGCATTGAGATTATCGCCCAACGATATGACAGTACGGGAACACAAGTAGGCGGACCTTTCCGGGCCAATACCTTTCAAACAGGCAACCAGCACTTGCCGCGCATGAGTATGGATCATCTGGGGAATGTTGTGATTGTGTGGCGCTGTAGCTCGCGGCAGGCGATTATTGCCCAGCGTTATAACGCCGATATGCAACCTATCGGGAGCGAAATTCAGGTGAATCAGCTCAACCGAGGTCAGCCCCAATGGCCGAGCGTGAGTGTCGGCCCTCAAGGTGGTTTTGTTGTCGCCTGGGAAGATTTAGATGGCAGTGACCTGGGCGTTTTTGCCCGTGCTTTTGATACACAAGGTATATCTTTAACCGATGACATTCAGCTCAATCAACATACGGCCAAACTGCAAGGCGATGTGGAGGTCGCCATGGATCAAAGTGGGAAGTTTGTTGCCACTTGGCACAGTTATTATCAAGATGAAGGGGGCATTGATTCGGTACCGGGCCAAACAGGGGCCGGTATTTATATGCGCAGATTTCAAGCCAATGGCACCCCGCTCAGCGATGAAGTGCGTGTCAATACAACGGTGTTTTCAATGCAAATGTACCCCGCTATTGCCATAGCTCCCGAAGGACATTTTGCCATCTCCTGGGACAGTTATGGGCAGGATGATGCCAACGAAATAGCTGGCTCTGGTGTATATCTTCAGCGTTTTACGGCGCAAGGTGCGCCTTTGGGGAGAGAACAACAGGTGAATACGTATACCCTGAGCCATCAAGGTTCTTCGACCCTCAGTTGGGGAGGCAATGGCAATCTTCATCTCGCTTGGACCAGCGTCAACCAAGAGCCCGTAAACCCCGATGATCCTGGCCCTGTGCTGGTAGGTATCTTTGGTAAACAAATTGGCTTTTGGCCATGAAATATCTCGCTTTTATTTTCTTATTATTCGCTATATCGGCTTGTGCCAGCCAGGTTCTGATTGATCAGCCCTATTGGACTGAACCACCTACACCTGCTCTCACTCCATCACCCGCTCCGACAGCATCCGTTGTTGCTTCCGCCCGCCCGACACCCCTACTACCCGCAGCAACTGCGCAGCCAACCCCGCCTCCTGTGGCCGTGAGCACTCCCGTACCTGATCATTTAGCGGAGGTGCAGGTGCCCGTACCTACGCCGACCCCGACACCCACACCTTCTCCCACGCCCACTCAGGTTCCTCTGAGCGGTGGGGGTGGAGGCGGCGGAGGCAGTGGCAGTGGTAATTCCCCCACCGCCAGCCCTACCCCTATTCGGGTGATTGGCCAAATTGGGATGGATTGAGTGGCCAAAATAAATGTATCTGAGCCCCAACGAGTTGGGGCTCAGTCATTCTGAGGCGTTTAGAACTGACGCCGGAAAAAGCGTACTTCGCTGACGCCATGAGAGTCATTGTTATAGTTTGTTGTCATATAGAGCCAACCCGGATCTGCTGGATTGAGGGCAAAACTACCTTGGCGATAATAGCCATCTTCATTTAATAGTCGAGCAGGGGCAAAACTTTGCCCTCCATTTGTGCTGATCGCCCAAGCTTGAGTTCCATAATTTTTACGCATACGGTCATCTACCCACATTGCATATAAATTTCTTTGGGCGTCTACTTTTAAGAGCGGTCGTAGTTGTGCTTGGGCTGTAACATCATGCATCAGCGTTCGCTGAAAAGCTGTTTCACTGTCTGGCCGCCAAGCCAGATATAGATTAGCATCTCCTTGTTCATAAAGCCCATAACCGATATATAAGCGTTTGCCATCTGCTACCATCGTATTACTCTCTGCAAAAGAGCTAAACAGTTGGGGTGTTTCAGGGTTTGTATTGGCGTCATCAATGCGCTCAGGGAGATGGAAACTTTCCCCATCATTGTCGCTGGTGATGAGCATCAGTTGTGCGGGGCTACTGTTGAGCACATAACTCACATGCACTTTGCCATCGGTAGTGACAGCTACTTGGGGCTTCTCATTGTTGTCGGTATCGGCGGTAATACGGCTGGGAGGAGTGATATTGAGAGCACTGTCGATTTTGAACAGATAGAGATCCCGGGTACTCCCCACCATCGCATTGACAACTAAATAACCCTGACCATTGGCAAAGGTCAGGGTGGGATCTAAATAACTTCTCCCATTAAAGCCTTCGCCAATGCGGATCGGTGCTCCCCAGGCAAGCCCCTGATTGCTGCTGCGGCGCATATACAATCGGCCATCTGTATCTACATAGAGTAATAACCAGGCCCCGTTTGATTGCCGTACCAGGTGGTTTGAGCTGCTACTCAAGGTTATATGCAAGGGAATAGGTGCAAATGATTGTCCATAATTATCGCTACGGTATAAAATGGCGCCGGAAGAAGGGGTGGTCAGAATGCCGATATGCGGGCCATCAGCGATGATTTCGGGCGTCCAGCCCGATTGCACAAATGCGGCGATATTGACCGGACCTGTCTCCTGTGTAGGAGGGGTTGGCTCTGGTGTGGGAGTGGGTATAAACGGTACTTCAGGAATCAAGGAGGGTGTTGCTGTGGGTACAGGGTTTGTTGGGGCTTGTGATGCTGTGGGCGTGGGTAAAATATCCGAAGCACTCGGTTGTGGATTTGGAGAGAGAATCGGCTGTATTTGGGTGATATTGGTTTCTTCGATTTTACAATTAACACCGATACACAGGTTGCTACCAGAACCCTGCTGAATATTCGATGCAGTAATATTCACGTCGCGCCCCACCTGAACGGTTGCTGCGGGGTTTAAGGTGGCACTTGGCGATGGGATGGGAGATGCGCTGGCCAGGGGGGCAGTACTGAGCTCGGCGCGCAAACGTAAACCGGGGCGCTCGATTTGGGCCGTGAGCCAATCACTGCTACAGGCACTCAACCCCAGCAAGAGGATGATGCAACTGGCTGCTTTGTACATTTAGGGCGCCTCTTTGGTTTGGAGGGTGCAGTTAAGCGCAACACAGTTGTCGCCCCCTACAGTGACATTCTTTTGCTCGACTTTCACATCCCCACCGACCGAGACACAATTGTCCCCCTCGCACTGTTGGCTGTTTGTGACGGTTACTTGATTGCTGCGAATGACGCGGGTCTCACCCGCGCTTAACGTATCTTGCAGGCGCACATTGAGAATTTCACCGGTGGGCAGCGTAATACGCAGGATATAAGGCCCGTTCCCCAACTGTTCAGCCGGTACAGTGATCGTATTGTCCGAGAGGGTGCCTGCGGCCAAGTCAGCGCCATTTTCTTGAGCCACTTTGAAGGTGGCTCCCTGGGCATCCAATAGGCCTTGGGCATTTTTAGGGGCTTGCTCTAAGCCCTTGACTTCGGCAACCGCGATTTGCAGTTTTAAATACACGCGTTGGCCTTCGCTGCCCATCGGATTATCCTGGGTTTGAATCAATTGCCCTGGAGATGCTGTTGCTATTTGTGCCGGTTGATTTCCCGATTGGCAAGCTAACAAC
>DLGM01000174.1 GCA_002482705.1 Cyanobacteria bacterium UBA7694 | reverse complement strand
CATTGACGGCAATTTGATAACGCTTGGAAATTTCGGCAATCGTTTCGTTTTTGTCCACGGGATGGGCAATCCCATCCACAGGCAGAATGGTCAGGGGTGTACCCGGTTTGATCGCAGCGCCCAGTTTTTTACGGTCATTGTTTTTAATGATAGTCTGGGGATTGAGATGGAATTTGCGCGAAATTTTATCGACCGTATCCCCACTGCGTGCCACGTACTGAATCGGGCGGCTGTGCTCACTGACAAAATGTTCACCATCAGCAATTTCTTTGCGGAAAGCAGCAACCTTGGCATCCACATTCTGGTACATGACCTTACGAATGCGGGCTTCAGGGGACACCTGATGGGCTTGAAAATGCTGGTAAGCGCTCCAAGCACCACCAGCTAAGCCCACAACGGCAAGGGTGCAGCCCATGGCCACGGCCAAAGGCTTCCAAGGATAAGTGCGACGAGGAGCAGAGGGGGCGGAACGGGGGGCAGTGACAGAAGAGCTAAGGGTCTTGGAAAGGGTCGTGCGCTGAGCAGAGTTGCGTTGACGGCGGGTGGCACGGACCGAAGAAGGGAGGGGGGATTCAGAACGGGTAACGGGAGTGAATTGGAGAGATTGAAGTTCTTGCTCCCAGAGCTGTTGCAGCTCGGCAAAGGGATCGTTCAGGGACTGGGGGGTGGAAGCAAGGTTGCTATCACAGTGGGGGTGCAGTTGCATGCGGTGCAATGGTCCTTCACTTTTCGTGTTTTTACTGTTTCAAAATCATTGCTTAACTAAAACTTAGATTTTGGGTGACTCGTATCACACAACGAGGGCATTATACACAGCTTGTTCAAAAGTGTCGTGTCTCACGCTTTATAAATCGCGGCCACTTTGGCTAAAACGCAGATGTTGTAATGCTTGTAGACCTATTTGATTTTTTTTGAATTGATCGAATCATTTACAATACTTAACATTTAGATCTTTCTTTCAGGTCAAATAAGCCAAACAAAAATCATCTAAAACACAATTAAATACGCAACAATAGCTCATATATGATCATTTTCCGAATATTACAAACACCAACTCAGTTGGTGCATCGTTCCTCAGGGAAGGCCTTGACGCAGGCGACGTTCCTGAAAGCCTTGATTGATCAGGTAGAGTTTTTCGCTGGAATTGAGCAATACCCAATCATCTTTGCTGAATAAACCATCTCCATCCCGATCAAAACGGGAGATCAATTCGTCGCGTGTCAAGGGAGGTTTTTCTTCACGTGTTTTGTACTTGGGACGCTGCAAGGTACTTTTGCTCTGATCAAAAGCATCCACCCACTGGCTATTGAGGCCAATCAGTACCAAGCCCACCCCAACCAAAACAAACAGAGCTGAAAGCCCGCCCACCAATAGATAGTCCCGAAAGCGCAACAGCCCCTCTCGCTGCTGGCGCTGTTGATCAAGGCGCTGATAGGTATGACTGCGCAGATAACCTTCGACTTCTGCCATATCCCCCTGGCGGGGGGGTATCAGAGCTCCCGTCAGCCGACGGGCAAGCGAGGTGCTCGCCTGTGGCTCAGCCTGTGGGTATTCAGCGGGTGTCAATCCTTGTAACCAAAACTCCAGCAGACGATCTTGCCAGATCAGAGTGTGTTCACACTGATGGCGCTGGCACACCAAACAGGCTGATTCAGCGGTTAAGATCGGGAATAAAGCATCTAGGCGGGTCAAGCTCAGCTCCGCTTCCACTTGCGGGGTAAGCCCAGTGATCAAGAGTTTGCTTTTGGGTTTCAGGCGGCTACTGAGGCTGACCAAAACCCCCACCCCGAGACGATCCATATGGTAAATATTGAGCAGATTGAGTACCACTTGAGCCGGACGTTCATGGCTAAAATAATTCAGCATCCGTTCCCGCAGCCAAGCCGCATTATTGCCCGTCAGGCGATCCACCAGCGGGGTCAGAATCAGCACATGCTCCAGGTGATTGACCTGAAACGTAGGTGTCCTTGTGTCCATTTATTCTGTCAGCACCACATCCGGCGTATCACTAGAAGCAGAGCGTGCTCGGGTTTGAGCCCACTGGCGCAGAGCATCAATGGCTTCCCGCATTGTGTGGGATAAGGGGACCGACTGGCGAATAGCGGTAATCATGTCAGAGGTTTGCAATTCACGTCCCGCCTCAAAACTGTCATACAGGGCCGAAATGATCACTTGCTCAATTTCTGAGCCAGAAAAACCCTTCGACAGGCGTGCCAAGAGGGGCAAATCAAAGTTTTCGGGAGCCCGGTTGCGCTTGATCAAATGAATGCGGAAAATATCTAACCGTTCAGCAGCACTGGGCAAATCGACAAAAAAGATTTCATCAAGACGGCCTTTGCGCAGCAGCTCCGGGGGCAACGCACTGATATCATTGGCCGTCGCAATTAAAAACACCGGAGCCGTTTTTTCCTGCATCCAGGTTAAAAAGCTCGACAATACACGGGCCGTTGTGCCCCCATCAGAAAAGTTCGAGCTGTGGGCACCACTCATGCCTTTGTCCATTTCATCGAGCCACAACAAGCAGGGAGCCACCGATTCGGCAGTTTTGATCACGCCGCGAATATTGGCCTCGGAAGAGCCCACCAACCCCGAAAAAACGCTGCCCACATCGAGGCGCAGCAAAGGTAAATTCCAGAGGGAAGAAACCGCTTTGGCCACCAGACTTTTGCCTGAACCCGAGACCCCAATTAATAACACCCCCTTGGGGTAGGGTAAACCATATTGGCGGGCCGCCTCACTAAAAGCCTGACTGCGTTTGTGCAACCACGTTTTGAGATAATCGAGACCGCCAACAGCATCCATGTTTTCATCGGGCTCAAAGTATTCCAGCATGCCACTTTTGCGAATGATTTGCTTTTTTTCCGACAAAATCACGGGGATGTCCTGGGCATCAATGCGGCCTTTGGCGACAATCGCCTTGGCAAAGACATTTTCCGCCTCGACCAAAGTCAAGCCTTGGGCCGCTTGGAGAATGCGCTCTTTGTCGCCGGGCCCAAGATTAATTTGCACATTTTTATTGTTGCGCACCGAAGCAATAATCGTATCGAGCTGATGATCTAAGTCTTGCAGCGAAGGCAACGGAAAATCGACGACGCTGATGTCTTTTTCGAGTTCATCTGGAATGCGCAGAATCGGTGAGAGTAAAACCACCGTTTTATAACTGGTCTTGAGGGAAATGGTCAGATCGCGCAAGCGGCGGATCACCCGGGCGTCGTTCATATAGGGATGAAAATCCTTGAGGATAAAGACCGCTGCCTGCTGAAAGCGCTGAATATAATCAAGGGCTGCAATCGGATCTTGAGTGGCTTCACTGACCTTGCGTCCATTGGCCTCAAGGTTGATCATACCCTGAGTAATCGTCCAGCTAAAAATGCCTTTGTTGCGCTGGCGGGCAACCTCTATCAGCAAATTTTCGACGCGTTTTTCTTCCCAACTGCAAATCGAAATAATCGGATAACGGGCCCGAATCATAATCGTGATGTCATCCATCAAGGCTTGGGGATCGCCCAGGTGAAGGGGTTGCATAGGTAAATTTCCTGCACTATCGAGCTAGGTCAAGGCGCTACAGCATGACAAGGCGCTTGCAGGACCCGACTGCACCTCCATAGTAACATAGAGCCCAAGGCCCGATCACAGGGCTTAGGGCTTGCGCACCAACAGCCCCAAGAAAAACGGCACGCCTAAAATCGCCGTGAAAATTCCCACCGGAATTTCCTGTGCAGGCAGCGTATTCCGGGCCACCGCGTCCGCCGCCATCAGCAGAGCCGCCCCCAAAAGCATCGACGGGAATAACAGACGGCGGAAGTCGCTGGTACGCATTAAAAAGCGCGCCATATGGGGCACCACCAAACCAATAAAACCGATCACACCACTGACCGAGACCACCGCCGCAGCCAGTAAAGTGGCCGCCAGAATCACGCGCCGCTTGAGGGCAACAACAGGCACTCCCAAATAGAGGGCCGACTCCTCACCCACCTGTAAAGCATTGAGCCCTTGGATATCCCGCTGCAGCAACAGCCAGCCGGGAATACAGCATGCGCCCAATAAACCCACATCGCCCCAGGTACGTCCGGCAAAGCTGCCCATAATCCAGTACACCACCGTATCCATACCTTCCCCACGCAACACCAAAAAGAGCGAAAGCAAAGAGGAGGAAAGGGCACTGACAGCCCCCCCTGCCAATAACAGGCGTTCAATCTGCACCTGGCCCCGCTGCTGCCCAAGGGCATAAACCAGCGCCATGGTTGCCAACGCAGCCCCAAAAGCACACAAAGGCACCGCACCAATCCCCGATAGTGCCGGTAAGCCCAAGAGCAGGGCAAATCCAGCTCCCAAGGCCCCACCTCCGGAGACCCCAATCACAAACGGATCGACCAGTGGATTGCGAAACAGCCCCTGTAAACCCAATCCGGCGATGCTCAAAGCCATCCCGGCTAAGGCCGCCAACACCAAGCGCGGCAAACGCATGTGCAGCAGAATATAGCGATCGGTTTCCGCCACCGCATCGGGCTGTAACCCAAGCCGCACAATTTCAGACCAGCCAGGCGCCTCCCCATGCCATCCCCACAAGCCTACGGCCAGGGCCACAAGTGCAAACCAAGCAAGGCTCCAAGCCGCTAGACGTTTCAGAGGCCCAACCCCTGAATAGAGGGCGGTTCTTGT
>DLGM01000259.1:24299-26580 GCA_002482705.1 Cyanobacteria bacterium UBA7694 | reverse complement strand
GATCCCAATCTTGAAATGGCCAAAAACACTGTTTCAGGCGCTTTGGTCGGTGGAGCACTGGGAAGTATCGCTTCTGCAGCGCTTTTATCAATGGCCTCAGAAACCTTGAAAGGTGGATCGGTCTTTGGCATTGTCACGGGCATGACCTTGGGGGCCGGCATTGGCCTCATGCGTTCTCAAGATTAAGCAGATGAAAATGGGGCCATGTGTCATGGCCCCATTAGCTGCCGTTGAGAAGAGCTGGCCAAACACTTTTCCTTGTACCTGCAACCCAAATACATAACATATCCATAACACGTTACGTATTACCCTAAACATTCTCATGTAATTCTCATGATTTTTGATTTTCCTGTTATTTCAGAACCTATCGATAGATTGAGCTTGTTGCCTTTGTTAGGATAAACAGTCAGAGATTCTGTGCAATATGAAGGTTAAGCTCATGAAACAGTCGGTCTATTTGCTGGGTGCGCTCTTAACAATCAGTGCTTGCCAAGGGCAGATGCCAACTATTGTCGCTGAGCAGCCCCCGGCCCGGACATCCCCCCTCGCCGCCCTTTCGATTCCGATGCAGCCCAAACCTGAAGTACAAGGCCAAGCGACGCTCACCGGCACCCAGATACGCGTGCGCCTACAGCTTCCCCCCCGCTCCCCTTTTGGGGTGCAGGCCCTGTATATGAATGACGCCGATACAATTCAGGCAACCGTCAGCGACTCCCATGGCAAAATCTATACCCCCGTAGGGGCTGATGGCAATGGCCATGTGCCCTACCCCAGCAATGGCGTGATTGAACTGACCTTTAACAATGTCTTGCCTGACCCGCTGTTATTTGTCGAGTTAACCATTCAGGACAATCTCATCGATATCAATCAGGCCGAACTGGCCGCAGTCCTGAAGCACACCCAGACCACCAATGCGACCACCACGATCAATTTCCAAACCACCGCCATGGCCAAAACCATGCGCACGCTGTTGAACAATAACCCAACACGTGCCCGCAGCCTGAACTTAACCACCCTGAGTACCCTGATCAACACCATTACCGGTGCACTTCCGACCTACCCCCAGCGCCACCCGACTTTGGTCAACACGACGCTGTTAGCAACCGCCCTTGAAGCCCAAGAACCCGGCGTTTTAACCCCCGCTACTTACCGCAACAATGGATCAACGCTGACCCTCAATGTGACGGGGTTATTTTCCACTGACAAGATCGTGGCGCAAGTGACCGATCCCGCTTCGACGATTGTCACCCGTGGCAATGGCAGCCAGAGCATGGGGCGGGGCACCCCCGGCAATAACTTTCAGGTGCGCATCATGGAAGCAGCGGGCAATATTAACCGATATGTGCTCGATAGTACGCCCGGCCCCCTCACCCTGAGTGAAGGGGGCAGCGCCACCCTTTCTGTAGCCGCCCTCAGCCAAGTCGGTGAATTCCAGGTAAATACTTTTACAAATTTCAATCAAGACAATTCCGGTATTGCCATGGATGCCGAAGGAAACTTTGTGATCTGCTGGAGCAGCAATTTCCAGGATGGCTCCGGTTTTGGCGTATATGCCCAACGTTATAATCACCAAGGCATCCCCTTAGGGAACGAATTTCGCGTGAACAGCACCACCACGGGTGGCCAGACAGCCCACAGTGTCGCCATGGACAGCGACGGTGACTTTGTGGTGACCTGGCAAAGCGCCCATACCGGCGACAACGATATCTATGCCCAGCGCTATAACAGCTTGGGCGTGCCCCAAGGAGGCGAGTTCCGCGTCAATACCTTTACTACCGACAGTCAGAGCGTTCCGTTTGTGGCCATCGACGCAAGCGGCAACTTTACCGTCATTTGGAGCAGCGTGGGCCAGGAAACCAACCGCAATGTTTATGGCCAGCGTTATAACCACCTGGGAGTGGCCCAAGGTAGTGAATTTCGTATCAATGACCCGGTCGGGGCGATAAATACATCGATGAACTACTCTCTACTAGATGCTCCGATCGCCATGAATGTCAGCGGGGCCCACGTGGTGGCCTGGAAACAAGGCACAACGAACTCGGACATCTATGCGCGGACCTACAGCGCCGCAGGTGTGGCAGGCACCCCCTTTCGCGTCAATACTACTACCCCCGGAAATCAGCAATCACCCATCGCCGCAATCGATGACGCCGGTAATTTTATCATTGCTTGGACGAGCACAGACGGAGATGACATCGGGGTGTATGCCCAACGTTATGCCGCTGATGGTACCCCCCTGGGGAGCGAATTCCAGGTCAATGTCACCACAACAGGCAGCCAA
>DLGM01000259.1:21659-24268 GCA_002482705.1 Cyanobacteria bacterium UBA7694 | reverse complement strand
CAGCGGCGATTTTATTTTTACCTGGATCAGCCCGCAGCCCGGGGCAATCCCCCAGGCGATCACGCGGCGTTTTAGCGCTGATGGCAGCCCGCAAACAGGTGAATACCAGATTTCGCCCTTTAACAACACCCAATATTACCCAACCCTCGCAATTGCGCCTGATGGGAGCGGGGTCTTTAACTGGAGTAGCGCGGGTCAAGATGGCGAGGGTTTAGGGGTGTTCGCCCACCGCTTTGATAACAATGGAGAGTTGATTTCAGCGCCCTAAGTAGGCATCTCCAACCACTACAAGCGACGGGCAAAATCGGGGCCTGTAAACACACGCTCGGCATTGCCACGCTCTAGCTGGTAATGGGCCGCCCAGCGGTTTTGCTGGTTATCGGCTTCGGCCTGGGNNTGGGCCAATAAACGCTCCTGCAAACGGGCCAGGGCCAACTGGCGGTTGAGATACTGAGAGCGCTCTTCGCGGGCCACCACACTTAAGCCCGTAGCCACATGAATCGCCCGAACCGCCGTTTCTACTTTGTTGACGTTTTGCCCCCCAGCCCCACTGGAACGCATGCTTTCGAGACGCACCTCGCCTACCGGGGGCATTTCCGGCGGCGGCTGCAACAGCGTCACCCCGACAAACCAATTCTTGCGGCGGTGGCGCGGACGAAAAGGGCTGGTGCCAATCCACTGCACCGTTCCAACCCAAGTACGGGCAAACGTTAAGGCTTCTGCCCCCTCAATGCCCAACAAGACCGAGCGCAAGGTGCGGGGTTCGGGGCCAGCTACAGCCTCTAATACCCGCGCCTGTAACCCCTGTGCTTCAGCCTCACGCACGACTATTTGTTGTAAACGTGCCACCACCCAAGCACATTCCGCCGGGCCGACCCCAGCGCTGATTTGTAACCAAACAACGTTCATCGGCGAGTCTTGTAGGTGATCAGGGGTTGCAAAATGGCCAAGACTTTGACACAGCCAGCGTCAACCAAATCTTGCACCACCTGATCAATGTTTTTATAGGCTTGGGGCGCTTCTTCATACAATAAATCGGTGCGCTCACAAATGACCCAACTGCCCAACTCGGTGCGGGTCAGGTCTTGGGCGGAAAAGCGCTTTTCAAGGCGACCACGCGTTTCTGAACGGCTCCACTTGCGCCCGGCCCCATGGGCCAGCGACCACCCCGAAAGAGCGGGATCACCCGTGGGTTGTACTAAGTAGCTGACACTGCCGCGCGAACCGGGAATGACCACCGCCCCCTGATCCGCCGGGGCCGCCCCTTTGCGGTGTAACCAGCAGGCTTCACCCTGAAAAGATAAAGGGGTGACGCTATTGTGGCACACGTCCAAGTGACGGGAGCCTTGAGCCCCCAAAGCCTCAAGAAAGCGGTGGGCGATCAGGGCCCGGTTGGCCACACCCCAGGCGACGGCCTGATTGTGGCGCGTCAAATAAGCCTGTGCGGCTGAAGTTTCGGCCTGTAAAGCCCCGGCTCCGTGGGTATCTGTATGGGCACGTAAAATCTGCTCTCCCAGACCGCGTGAGCCGCTGTGCACCAACAGGCAAAGGCCGTTCGCGTCCAAACCCAGCGCCGCCAGCCCTTCAGAATCTGGCACCTGCCGGATCTGCTGCAGTTCGGCAAAGTGGTTGCCCCCACCGATTGATCCCAGTGCCTCGGTATAAACGTGTTCAACACCGGCATCCGCCAGCCAAGCCGCGCGATCCCCGCCCCAAGGCGCCTCTAGCCCGTGCAGACGATCCGCCCAGCGTGACAGCTTGAGTTTGCGGGCGGGTAAATCGGTTTGCCACAGCCCCATACCACAGCCAATGTCGTTGCCCACCAAATGCGGGTAAAAACAGCCCTGGCTGATAAACGCAGCCCCCACCGGCGTGCCTTTACCGGGGTGCAAATCGGGCAGGCCAATGGCCTGACGCATGCCCGGCAGGCGGGAGGTCTGTTCTAACTGACGGATGGCTTCGCCTTCAATCCAGCTCTGGGAAGAGGCGATAACGGAATAATTGCTCATAACAGCCTCTGACGCCCCAAGGCCGCCAAAAGTTCCTGAGGGCTGTGGCATAATGCAGGCAGGAGGCCGTTATGCTCAACCCCAACCAAACGCTTGCTGTCGAACACTTTCAAGGCCCAGCACTGGTCTTGGCCGGGGCCGGAGCAGGCAAAACCCGCGTATTAACCCACCGCATTGCCCACCTGATTCAAAACCACGGCATTGCCCCCAGCCGTCTGCTGGTGGTGACCTTTACCAACAAAGCCGCC
This sequence comes from Cyanobacteria bacterium UBA7694, assembly GCA_002482705.1. Lineage (GTDB taxonomy): Bacteria > Cyanobacteriota > Sericytochromatia > UBA7694 > UBA7694 > UBA7694. Next base: position 22,011 of record DLGM01000259.1, on the reverse strand, counting down.
AAAGAAATGCGCGAACGCCTGACAAATCTGCTCGGCGAACCCTATGTGCGCCGCCTGTGGGTGGGTACCTTTCACGCCATTTGCAGCCGCATCCTGCGCGAAGAGATCGAGGCCCTGGGCGGCTACAATCGCCGCTTTGCGATTTATGACCCGGATGATCAGGAAAAGCTCATGAAACAAACGCTGGAGCGCCTCGATCTCGACCTGAAGCAATACAAGCCCCGCGCCCAGCTCAAGCGCATCAGCGAACTCAAAAACAAAGGGCTGCGCCCGGCAGATTTCCGCAACCAGGCCTTTGACTTCAGCGACCGCACCTTGGCACGCATTTATGACACCTACCAAGAGGCGCTGG
>DLGM01000259.1:18411-21578 GCA_002482705.1 Cyanobacteria bacterium UBA7694 | reverse complement strand
TTGGTGGATGAATACCAGGATACCAACCCGGTTCAGTTTGAGTTGCTTCAGGTGTTGGCCCAAAAAAGCCACAACCTGTTTGTGGTCGGCGACGTGGATCAGAGCATTTATTCGTTTCGTAACGCCGACTTCCAGATCATTCTGCGCTTTCAGGAAGACTTTAAAAACGCCCGCGTGATCAAGCTCGAAGAAAACTACCGCTCACGCCGCCCAATCCTGGCGGCGGCCAACAGCCTGATCAACCACAACCGCGAGCGCTTTGACAAAGTATTGATTGGCACCCGGGGCGACGGCCCCCCGATCCATTACCACGAAGCCGCCAGCGAATACGCCGAAGCCGACTATATTGTCCGTCAAATCCAAAAATTAGTGCTCGATCAGGGTCACTCTTACGGCGACTGCTGCGTGTTGTACCGCACCAACGCCCAGTCCCGGCTGTTTGAAGAACGCCTGGTGCGTTTGGGCATTCCCCACCAGCTGATCGGGGCCTTCCGCTTTTATGAGCGCAAAGAGATCAAAGACCTGATGGCCTATCTGAGCGTTTTACACAATCCGCTCAACAGCCTGGCTTTGCGCCGGGTGATCAATACTCCCAAACGCGGAATTGGCCCTAAAACCTTGCAAACCCTGGATCGCGCCGCCGAAAAGGACGGCCTGAGCCTGTGGGATGCGCTGCAAAGCCCGAGCATTTTGAGCCAAGCCTCACCCAAAAACCGGGCCACGCTGACCGAGTTAATGCAATGGTTAAGCACGCTGACAATCCCGGAACACCCGGTCTCGCTGCTGATTGAGCGCATCTACCGCGAAAGCGGTTATCAGGCCGACATCCGCAGCGACGACGAGCGGGGGGAAGAGCGCGAAGCCTATGTCGAATCGTTTATCCAAGCAGCACGGGAATACGAAAGTGGCAGCGACACCCCGACCCTGGACGGCTTTTTAGAGCATATTGCCCTGGTGTCCGACATTGACGCCCTCAAAGACGAGGGCCGCTTGGTCACGCTGATGACCGTCCACGGCGCCAAAGGCCTAGAGTTCCCCTTTGTGTTTGTCAGTGGCCTCGAAGAAGGCGTGTTTCCCCACCAGCGCGCCATCAACGAAGAGGAAGAAGGCCTCGACGGCCCGATTGAAGAAGAGCGCCGCCTCATGTATGTGGCCATGACCCGCGCACAGGAACAGTTGTTCCTGAGCCATGCACGTATGCGCACCACCCACGGCCAGAGCCATGTGCAGTACCCGTCGCGCTTCCTCGAAGAAATTGCCGCCCACCTGCCCAAACAAAAGGCCAGTCCGCCAGCCCCCAAAAAGAAATCGTATGCCGAACTGTGGGACGAAGTGGACCCGGCCCCCAAAACCACCCGCCGCAGCAAGCTCAAACTCCAGGAAGGGGACGATGTTTTCCACGCCGAATGGGGCTATGGCTGCGTTTTGCAGGTCACGGAACAGGGCAGTCGCCAAACCGCCGTAGTGGCCTTTCAGGGCAAAATTGGCAAACGGATTTTAGATACGGCGGTGGCCCCGTTAGAAAAGGTTTACCACTAACCTCGGAAGCTCTCCCAAGAATTTTCAGAAACATCCTATTGTCCATCCTGACAGCATCGGCTATACTGGTTTTGTTGGCTCTCCGATGCCTGGAGAGATGGCTGAGTGGCTGAAAGCACCTCTTTGCTAAAGAGACGTACTGTTTTTTAGCGGTACCGTGGGTTCGAATCCCACTCTCTCCGTATCTCGCGTTTGTAGCTCAGTGGATAGAGCAACTGACTACGAATCAGTAGGCCGCAGGTTCAAATCCTGCCAAGCGCACCTCCAAAAGCCCCCGGACATCCGGGGGCTTTTCACATGCCAACTTCCCAACAAAAAAACAAACCCTTCACTGAGGGGTTTGTATCTTGCACCTAAGCAGCCACCAAATTCTCCTGCATGGCCTCTTTGGTTTGGGTAATGACTTGCTTGACCGTTTGACGCAAAGGCAAATTGAGGCGTGCCCCGCAGGAAAAACGGTGACCACCGCCCCCAAAGCGTCGCGCAATTTGATTGACGTCAATGTGGCACTTCGAGCGCCAGCTAATTTTGACTTGCCCCTGACTACACTCTTTAAACAGCAGAATCACTTCGGCAGTGGCAATCGTGAGCAAATCGGTAATGATATAGTCGACTTCCGTTTCATCGACGCCGTGGCGTTCGAGCATTTCCTGGCTAACGACCGCCCAAATCAGGCGTTCTTCGAGAGCCGTCCCCAGCTCAGAGAAAACCTCTCCCATCAGGCGCAGCAAACTGAGCGGCTTTTGTTGGTTGAGCATACGGTTGACATATTCTGGTTCCGCTCCTGCGTCCACCAGTTCAGCAGCCAAGCGCATCGTATCCGAAGTGGTCGTGGGCGTCGTCAAACTGCGAGTATCAAAAACCAGTGCGGAATAGAGGCAGGTGGCAATGGTCGCATCAACGGGGCATTCCATATCGCGCAAAACCCGCCAGATAATTTCAGAAGTGGCCGGAGAAGACTGATCGATATAAGCGTACCGGGTAAACGACACCGGCCCCATATGGTGATCCAGGTCGAGCCAAGGATTGACCAGTTTCACCGCTGGGTGGAGCTGTTTCGGAGTCCCCAAATCGACAAAAATCATTTTGAGGCTCATATCCAGGGTCTGCTCAAGCTGCACATCCGCATGCTGCAAGAGATAATCCATATAGGGCGGAGTTTCTTCGGGAAGATAAATTTGTACCTGTTTACCCAGCTTGCGCAGGGCCAGATAGAGGCCTACAGCAGAACCCAAGGAGTCGGGGTCGGGATGAATGTGCGGACAAATCAGATAATTGTCATTATCTAACAAAAGGCGGGCAACGTCAGCGGTATTGTCCAAAACGGAATGCTGTCGTTCATCACTGTTCATACAAAGAATTACATTATCCTTTTAAAGAATCATGAAGATAAGCATGATCATAGCACAGCCCCCCCAATCGCGCGCTAATCTTAAGGATTGTAAAGCACCTCAGGCCCTTTGAAACGCCTAGGAGATGGCCGAGAGCGGCATTTTCGGCTATGATGGAGGCAGCTTATCTGTTGAGGAAACGTTTGTGCATAGCCGTTTACGCCGCTGGGTTATAGGGACTGGTTTGAGTTTGAGCCTGATCCTGCCCTATGCCACGCCCAGTGTGGCCCAGACCCA